>JAITML010000083.1 GCA_031277395.1 Methylobacillus sp.
ACCGGTGCGGTGGAACTGCCTGCTGGCACCGAGATGGTGATGCCTGGCGACAACGTCTCGATCACGGTGAGCCTGATTGCCCCGATCGCGATGGAAGAGAAGCTGCGCTTCGCCATCCGTGAAGGTGGTCGCACCGTCGGCTCGGGTGTCGTCGCCAAGGTGATTGAGTAATACCAGTATCGGGGCGGCAAGTTTTGACTTGCCGCCTTTTCGCTCTTTATGCAGTTCGCTCTTTAAGGAAATTGAAATGGCAGCCCAAAAAATTCGCATCCGCCTCAAGGCATTTGACTATCGTCTGATCGACCAGTCCGCGCTGGAAATTGTTGAAACCGCCAAGCGTACCGGCGCGGTAGTCAAGGGGCCGGTGCCGCTGCCAACCCGCATCGAGCGCTTTGACATTCTGCGTTCGCCGCATGTCAACAAGACTTCCCGCGATCAGTTCGAAATCCGCACGCATCAGCGCTTGATGGATATCGTCGATCCGACCGACAAGACAGTGGACGCGCTGATGAAGCTGGATCTTCCGGCGGGCGTGGATGTGGAAATCAAGCTGTAAGTTTATTTGTAATTTGAAATCGGGCAGGATATAATCCCGCCTCTTTGCAACGGACTGGTCAATTGCAATCAGTCTTTAAACGATAAGGAACGATCATGAGCTTAGGGCTTGTAGGTCGCAAGGTGGGCATGACACGCGTATTTACCGACGAAGGCGAAAGCATTCCGGTAACTGTGCTGGAAATAGCGCCCAACCGTGTGACGCAAATCAAATCGCCCAATACCGATGGGTATTCGGCGCTTCAGCTCGCGCATGGCGCACGTCGTGCCAACCGCGTCAACAAGGCGCTGGCCGGGCATTATGCCAAGGCCGGTGTGACGGCAGGCAGCGGCATCAAGGAATTCACGGTGGGTCAGGACGCGTTGTCCAATTACACCGTTGGCGCGGAAATCTCTGTGGAAATCTTCGAAGCGGGTCAAAAGGTCGATGTGACCGGCACCAGCATCGGTAAAGGCTTTTCCGGCTCCATCAAGCGTCACAATTTCAGCTCCAACCGCGCCAGTCACGGTAACTCCGTTTCGCACAACTCCCCCGGCTCCATCGGCATGGCGCAGGATCCGGGTCGCGTATTTCCGGGCAAACGCATGGCCGGCCATCTGGGCGCGGTGAAAACCACGGTGCAGAATCTGGTCATTGTGCGTGTGGATCGCGAGCGCAATCTGCTGCTCATTAAGGGCGCGGTTCCCGGCTCCAAGGGCGGCGATGTGGTTGTTCGCCCGAGCGTGAAGGCAGGTGCATGATGGAACTCAAACTGATAGACAAAAACGGCAAAACCGCCAAGAGCGGCGTCGAGGTTTCCGAGGAAACCTTTGGCCGTGAATTCAATGAAGCGCTGGTGCATCAGGTCGTGACCGCCTATATGGCGAACGCCCGTATTGCCACCCGCGCGCAAAAGACGCGCGCTACCGTGGCTCATACCACGCACAAGCCGTGGAACCAGAAGGGCACCGGTCGCGCACGCTCCGGCATGTCTTCCAGCCCGATCTGGCGCGGAGGCGGTCGCGCATTCCCCAATACTCCGGACGAGAATTACAGCCACAAGGTCAATCGCAAGATGTACCGCGCCGGCATGCGTTCCATTCTGTCCGAACTGGTGCGTCAGGATCGTCTCGCGGTAATCGACGAATTTTCCGTCGAAGCGCCCAAGACCAAGCTTTTCACAGCGAAGATCAAGAGCATGAACGTCGGTGAATCCGTCATGGTGGTCACCGACAGTTTCGATGAAAACCTGTATCTGTCCTCCCGCAACCTGCCGCATGTGCTGGTTGTCGAGGCGCAGTACGCCGACCCTGTCAGCCTTGTTCACTTTCCCAAGGTGATCATGACCAAGGATGCGGTCAAGAAGCTTGAGGAGATGCTGGCATGAGCGCAATCCTGAAACAAGATCGTCTGCTGCAAGTCATTGTCGCACCGCAGATTACCGAGAAAGCCACCCGTATCGCCGACAAGAACCAGCAGATCGCGTTCAAGGTTCTGCCCAATGCGACCAAGCCGGAAATCAAGGCGGCTGTCGAGCTGGTGTTCAAGGTCGAAGTGCAGGGCGTAACCGTGGCCAACGTCAAGGGCAAGAGCAAACGCGCGGGTCGCGTGATGGGCCGCCGCAAGGACTGGAAAAAGGCTTATGTGAGTCTCAAGCCTGGCCAGGAAATCAACTTTGCAGCGGGCGAATAAGGAGCAAACATGGCACTGATCAAAGTCAAGCCGACTTCCCCGGGCCGCCGCGCCGTCGTCAAGGTCGTCACCCCCGACCTGCACAAGGGCAAACCCTACGCGCCGCTGCTGGAGAAGCAAAGCAAAAACGCCGGTCGCAACAACAGCGGTCGCATCACCATCCGTCATCAGGGTGGCGGTCACAAGCAGCACTATCGCATGGTTGATTTCCGTCGCAACAAGGACGGTATTCCGGCCAAGGTGGAGCGTCTGGAATACGATCCCAACCGCAGCGCGCACCTCGCGTTGCTGTGCTATGCCGACGGCGAGCGTCGCTACATCATCGCTCCGCGCGGCGTGGCTGTGGGGACGCAACTCATCAGCGGTTCCGAAGCGCCGATCAAGGCAGGCAATGCGTTGCCGCTGCGCAACATTCCGGTCGGCAGCACCATACACTGCATAGAACTGCTGCCGGGCAAGGGTGCGCAGCTCGCGCGTTCCGCCGGGACTTCCGTGCAGCTTTTGGCGCGCGAAGGCAGTTATGCCCAGTTGCGTCTGCGTTCCGGTGAAGTGCGTCGCGTGCATGTGGATTGCAAGGCCACCATTGGCGAAGTGGGTAACGAAGAGCACTCGCTGCGTTCCATCGGCAAGGCTGGCGCTGTGCGTTGGCGCGGTGTGCGCCCGACAGTGCGCGGCGTGGTAATGAACCCGGTCGATCACCCGCACGGTGGCGGCGAAGGCAGAACTGCGGCCGGTATGAATCCGGTCAGCCCGTGGGGCACGCCAACCAAGGGCTATCGCACCCGTAACAACAAGCGTACTGACAATATGCGCGTCAGCCGCCGTCCGTCGAACAAGAGGTAATCACTATGGGTCGTTCTATTAAAAAAGGTCCGTTTGTTGACGGTCATCTGCAGAAAAAAGTGGAAGCTGCGCAGGCCGCCAAAGATCGCCGTCCGATCAAAACCTGGTCGCGTCGCTCCACGATACTGCCGGATTTCATCGGCCTCACGGTTGCGATTCACAATGGCAGGCAGCATGTTCCCGTGCTGGTTTCTGAAAACATGGTTGGCCACAAGCTCGGCGAATTTGCGATGACCCGCACCTTCAAGGGTCACGCCGCCGACAAGAAGGCCAAGAAGTAAGGAGCATGACGATGCAAGTATCTGCAGTACTGAAAGGCGTGCACCTGTCTCCGCAAAAAGCGCGTCTGGTTGCCGACCTGGTGCGTGGCAAGAAAGTTGACAATGCCTTGAGCATTTTGACCTTCTGCCCGAAGCGTGGCGCGGACATCATCAAAAAGGTGGTGGAATCCGCGATCGCCAATGCCGAGCATAACGAAGGCGCCGACATCGACGAGTTGAAGGTGACCTCTATTTTTGTGGATAAGGGGCTGGTGCTCAAGCGCATACGCGCCCGTGCCAAGGGCCGTGCCGGCCGCATTGTCAAGCCGACGTGTCACATTACCGTGACTGTGGGCAACTAAAGGAACCGCCATGGGACAAAAAATTCATCCGTTTGGTTTCCGCCTGAGTGTTCAGAAAAACTGGGCCTCGCGCTGGTATTCCTCAAGCAAAGCTTTCCCTTCGATGTTGAACAGCGACATCAAGGTGCGTTCCTTTTTGAAGGAAAAACTGGCGCACGCCGCCGTGAGCAAGATTATCATTGAGCGCCCTGCGCGCAATGCCAAGATCACGATTTACAGCGCCCGCCCGGGTATTGTGATCGGTAAAAAAGGCGAGGATATCGAATCCCTGCGCTCCGTGTTGCAAGGCATGATGGGCGTTCCCGTGCATCTCAACATTGAGGAAGTGCGCAAGCCCGAGCTGGACGCAACGTTGATTGCCGAAGGTATTGCACAGCAGCTTGAAAAGCGTGTGATGTTCCGCCGCGCGATGAAGCGTGCGATGCAAAATGCGATGCGTCTGGGCGCGCAAGGCATCAAGATCATGAGCGCCGGTCGCCTGAACGGAATCGAAATCGCCCGTACCGAGTGGTATCGCGAAGGCCGTGTGCCGCTGCATACCCTGCGCGCCGACATTGATTACGGCGTGGCCGAAGCCAAGACCACTTACGGCATAATCGGCATCAAGGTATGGGTATTCAAAGGTGAAGTGCTTGGTGGCAACAAGGTAGCGGCAGAACAACAGCCGCAGCAACCTGCCGTTGCAGCCGAGCCGGAAAAGCGAGCAAGAAAGTCGGGAGCAAAGCATGCTGCAACCAGCTAGACAAAAATTTCGCAAACAGCAGAAGGGTCGCAACAAGGGTATCGCTACCACCGGCAACAAGGTGAGTTTCGGCGAATACGGACTCAAGGCTGTGGGGCGTGGCCGCCTGACCGCGCGCCAGATTGAGGCCGCGCGTCGCGTCATGACCCGCCACATCAAGCGCGGTGGTCGCGTCTGGATTCGTATTTTCCCGGACAAGCCGATCTCGCGCAAACCCGCTGAAGTGCGTATGGGTAACGGCAAGGGTAGTCCTGAATATTTCGTCGCGGAAATCCAGCCGGGCAAGATGTTGTATGAAATGGACGGCGTCAGTGAAGACTTGGCGCGTGAAGCATTTCGTCTGGCCGCAGCCAAGCTGCCGATCGCGACGACCTTCACCACGCGTCACATGGGGAGCTAAGGATGAAAGCAGTTGAACTCAGAGCGAAGTCGGTTGACGAGCTGAATAACGAGCTGATTGAGTTGCGCACCGAGCAGTTTAAGCTGCGCATGCAAGTGGCAACCCAGCAGATGACCAAGGTCGATCAATTGGGCAAGGTGCGTCGCAACATTGCCCGCGTTCGCACCGTGCTGGCTGAAAAAGCCAGACAAGCCTGATACGGAGTATAGATATGGTTACCGAAGTCCAAACTGAAAAAGTGGTTCGCAGCATGAGCGGTCGCGTCGTCTCCGACAAGATGAACAAGACCGTGACCGTGCTCGTGGAGCGCAAGGTGAAGCATCCGCGGATCGGCAAGATTGTGCGTCAATCGAAAAAGTTTCACGCGCATGATGAAAACAACGAATGCAGCGAAGGCGATCTGGTGGTGATTGAAGAAACGCGCCCGCTTTCCAAGACCAAAACCTGGCGTGTCAGCAAGATTGTTGAAAAAGCAGTACCCGTATGAATTTGCTTGCCTGCGGTGTCAAAGCAGGGTAGAATTTCAGGTTTTTCGGCGTCCCTATTAAGCTGACGCCCCAATACTGACCGTGGGCTTGCCGGCCGTGACACATTGCGGCCGTGTTGGTTTAAACGGATTAAGTTGGAGATTATTTCATGATTCAAATGCAATCCCGGCTTGAAGTGGCCGACAACACCGGTGCGCGTGAAGTGATGTGCATCAAGGTGCTCGGCGGTTCCAAGCGACGTTATGCCGGCATCGGCGACATCATCAAGGTCAGCATCAAGGATGCTGCGCCGCGTGGCCGCGTCAAAAAAGGCGAGGTTTACAGCGCCGTGGTGGTTCGTACCACCAAAGGTGTGCGCCGTCCCGATGGCTCGCTGGTCAAATTCGACGGCAATGCGGCCGTGCTGCTCAACAACAAACTGGAACCGATCGGCACCCGTATTTTCGGGCCGGTAACGCGCGAGCTGCGCAGCGAGCGCTTTATGAAGATCGTTTCGCTGGCTCCGGAAGTGCTGTAAGGAATTCAGGATGAACAAGATACGCAAAGGTGACGAAGTCATCGTCACAACAGGCAAGGACAAGGGCAAGCGCGGCACCGTGTTGCGCGTGCTGGTCAGCACTGACCAACTCGTGGTTGAAGGCGTTGCTGTCGCCAAGCGGCACACCCGCCCGAACCCGATGCGCAATATCACCGGTGGCATTATCGAAAAGGAAATGCCGATTCATATCTCCAATGTTGCACTGTTCAACAGCGCTACGCAAAAGGGCGATCGCGTCGGTTTCAAGACGCTGGAAGACGGCCGCAAAGTGCGCGTGTTCAAGTCCAACGGCGAAGTTGTTGACGTATAAGGGTGAAACATGGCTCGTTTGAAAGAATTTTACAAGGATACGGTCGTCAAGGGTTTGATCGACCAGTTCGGCTACAAATCCGTGATGGAAGTGCCGCGCATCAAGAAAATCACGCTTAACATGGGCGTGGGCGAAGCGGTGGCCGACAAAAAGGTAATGGAAAACGCCGTGGGCGACATGCAGAAAATCGCGGGTCAAAAGCCGGTGGTCACGCTGTCGCGCAAATCCATCGCCAGTTTCAAGATACGTGACGGTTATCCGGTCGGCTGCATGGTCACGCTGCGCCGCGACCGCATGTATGAATTTCTGGATCGTTTGATTACGGTTGCCATGCCCCGCATCCGCGACTTCCGCGGCATTTCCGGCAGATCGTTTGACGGACGCGGCAACTACAACATGGGTGTGCGCGAGCAGATTATTTTCCCCGAGATTGAGTACGACAAGGTGGATGCGCTGCGCGGCATGAATATTACGATTACCACCACTGCGAAAACGGACGAGGAAGCGCGCGCGCTGCTCGCCGCTTTCAACTTCCCGTTTAGAAACTGAGGTTGTCATGGCTAAGGTATGTCTGATTGAGCGCGAACTGAAGCGCGCTGAAATGGTTAAAAAGTATGCCGCCAAGCGCGCGGAGTTGAAGGCTGTCATCCAGGACATGAAGGCAAGTCCCGAAGATCGCCGTGCCGCGCAATTGAAGCTGCAATCCCTGCCGCGCAATGCCAGCCCGGTGCGTCAGCGCAATCGTTGCGCGATGACCGGTCGTCCGCGCGGTGTTTTCAGCAAGTTCGGTTTGGCGCGCAACAAGTTGCGCGATCTGATGATGCGCGGCGAAGTACCGGGCGTTATCAAGGCAAGCTGGTAAGGGAGATTAAGCGATGAGTATGAGTGATCCGATTGCCGATATGCTGACGCGCATCCGCAATGCGCAAAGCACCAACAAGGCAAGCGTGGCCATGCCGGCTTCCAGATTGAAGGGCGCGATTGCCGGTGTGCTGAAGGATGAAGGTTACATTGAAGATTTTGCCGTGCGCGAAAACGAGGGCAAGCCGGTGCTGGACATCAGCCTGAAATATTATGCAGGTCGCCCGGTGATCGAAAAGATTGAGCGCGTGAGCCGTCCCGGTTTGCGCATCTATCGCGGCAATGACAAGATTCCGCCGGTAATGAATGGTCTGGGCGTGGCGATTGTGTCCACTTCCAGGGGTGTAATGACTGACCGCAAAGCGCGCGCAGCCGGTATCGGTGGCGAAGTGCTGTGCGTGGTGGCATAAGGGAGAGGTCGCAATGTCTCGCGTTGCTAAAAATCCGGTGGTGATTCCGGCCAAAGTCGAAGTGACGGTTTCCGGCGATTCCATCGTCGTGAGCGGTCCGCTCGGCAAGATCTCCCAATCCGTCAGTTCCGATGTGACTCTGACTCGCGATGGTGATTCCATCCAGGTGGCGGCTGCCAATGACAGCCAGCAATCCCGCGCGATGTCCGGTACCATGCGCGCGCTGGTTGCCAATATGGTGCACGGTGTTTCGCAGGGTTTCACCAAAAAACTGAGTTTGATTGGTGTGGGTTACAAGGCCCAGGCGCAAGGCGCCGCGCTGAATCTGGATCTCGGTTACTCGCACCCGATCAACCACAAGATGCCCGCCGGCGTCACCGTGGAAACGCCTTCGCAGACAGAAATTGTCATCAAGGGCGTAGACAAGCAGGTCGTCGGCCAAGTGGCTGCTCAAATCCGTGCTTACCGTGAACCCGAGCCCTACAAGGGCAAGGGTGTGCGTTACGCGGATGAAGTGGTCGTCATCAAAGAAACCAAGAAGAAGTAAGGCTTAGTCATGACTAATAATTTGGATGCACGTCAGCGTCGCGCGCGTAAAACCCGCGCCAGAATTGCTGAGCTCAAGGTTACACGTCTGAGCGTTCATCGGACCAACAGCCACATCTACGCGCAAATCATCGCCGAAACCGGCGACAAGGTGTTGGCGAGCGCTTCCACGCTGGAAGCGGAAGTCCGCAAGTCGATCAAGAGCGGCGGCAATGCTGACGCTGCCACGCTGGTCGGCAAACGCATCGCGGAAAAGGCCAAGGCCGCCGGAATCACCAAGGTCGCGTTCGATCGTTCCGGCTACAAATATCACGGTCGTATCAGGGCGCTGGCCGATGCCGCGCGTGAAAACGGCCTGTCCTTTTAACAGTCAGGATTGATGATGGCTAAAGCACAAGAAGTTGAACAGCAAACCGATGGTTTGCGCGAGAAGATGATCGGTGTGAACCGCGTCACCAAGGTGGTCAAGGGCGGCCGCATCATGAGTTTCGCCGCGTTGACCGTGGTGGGTGATGGCGATGGTTCCGTTGGCATGGGCAAGGGCAAGGCGCGCGAAGTGCCGGCCGCGGTGCAAAAGGCGATGGATGAAGCGCGTCGCAACATGACACGGATCAGCCTCAACAACGGTACGCTGCATCATGCGGTGACCGGCACGCACGGCGCTGCCAAGGTGTTCATGCAGCCCGCCTCCGAAGGTACCGGCATTATCGCCGGTGGTGCGATGCGCGCCGTGTTTGAGGTGATGGGTGTGACCAATGTTCTTGCGAAGTGCATTGGTTCCAGCAATCCGTACAACGTGGTTCGCGCCACGCTGAATGGTCTGAAATCCATGAATACGCCGTCGGAAGTTGCCGCGAAGCGTGGCAAGTCCGTGGAAGAAATCAGGGGCTGAGAATGGCAAAAGCAAAGAAAAACGCAGGCACGGTCAAGGTGACGCTGGTCAAGAGCCTGATCGGCCGCATTGAATCCCATCGCGCCTGCGTGAGTGGTTTGGGGCTGCGTCGCCTCAATCACACCGTTGAAGTGCAGGATACTCCGGCAAATCGCGGCATGATCAACAAGGTTGGTTATCTCCTGAAAGTGGAGGGCTGATATGAAACTGAATACTCTCAAGCCTGCCGAAGGCAGCAAACACGCCAAACGCCGCGTCGGTCGCGGCATAGGTTCCGGACTGGGCAAAACGGCCGGTCGTGGTCACAAGGGTCAAAAATCCCGTGCGGGTGGTTTCCACAAGGTGGGTTTTGAAGGCGGTCAAATGCCGATTCAACGCCGCCTGCCCAAGCGTGGTTTCAATTCCATGACCAAGGAAGATACCGCACGCGTCCGCACCAGCGAGCTGGCCGCAGTTCCGACCGATACCATAGACATGCTGGTGCTCAAGCAGGCGAATGTGATCCCGGCTTCCGCGCGCACGGTCAAGGTTTATCTGTCCGGCGAAATCACCCGTGCGATCACCGTGCAGGGACTGGTGCTCTCCAAGGGCGCGCGTGCCGCGATTGAAGCTGCCGGTGGCAAGGTTGCCGAGTAAGAATCTTGGCCGCTGAAAACTCATTTTTGGGCGCGGTAGGCAAGATGAGCGAGCTGAAAAATCGCTTGCTCTTTCTGCTGGCTGCGCTGACGGTGTTCCGTCTCGGAGCGCACGTTCCCATTCCGGGGATCAATCCGGAGCGCTTGGCTGATTTCGTCAAGCAGCAAAGCGAAGGCATCCTCGGGATGTTCAACATGTTTTCGGGCGGCGCGCTTGCGAATCTTTCCGTGTTCGCGCTGGGCATCATGCCGTACATTTCGGCTTCCATCATCATTCAGTTGATGACAGTGCTCTCGCCGCAACTGGAACAACTGAAGAAGGAAGGCGAGGCCGGTCGCCGCAAGATCACCAAGTACACGCGCTACAGCACCCTGGTTTTGGCGCTGGCGCAGGCGTTCGGTATTGCGTTTGGTCTGCAAACCCAGGGCTCAATTCAGTCGGGCACGTTATTCATGCTGACGACCGTGGTCACGCTGACTTGTGGCACGATGTTTTTGATGTGGCTGGGCGAGCAGATTACCGAGCGCGGCATCGGCAACGGCATTTCGCTCATCATACTCGCGGGTATCGTTTCGGGCTTGCCGCATGCAATCGGAGGCACATTGGATCTGGCCAGCAATAATGCGCTTTCGGTTCCGGTGGTATTGTTTTTGTTCGCGGTTGTGGTGCTGGTGACCGCGTTTGTCGTATTCGTGGAACGTGGCCAGCGCAAGATTACGGTGAACTACGCCAAGCGACAGGTGGGGCGCAAAATGTTTGGTGGGCAATCCAGCCATTTGCCGCTGAAGCTGAATATGTCGGGCGTGATTCCGCCGATTTTTGCATCCAGCATTATTTTGTTCCCGGCCACGGTGGCGCAGTTTGTCAGCACGGACAACGACAGCATGTACTGGCTCAGGGATATCGCCACGGCGCTGACGCCGGGCCAGCCCTTGCACATGGTATTGCTTGCATCCGCGATTGTGTTTTTCTGTTTCTTTTACACGGCCTTGGTGTTCAATCCCAAGGATACGGCGGACAACCTGAAGAAGAGCGGCGCATTTGTTCCCGGCATTCGCCCGGGTGAGCAGACTGCGAAGTATATCGACCGCATCATGGCGCGTTTGACTTTGGCCGGAGCGATCTATATCACGGCGGTTTGTTTGTTGCCGGAATTTTTGCGCCTGAAGTGGAGCAACATTCCGTTCAGCTTTGGCGGCACTTCGCTGTTGATTATTGTGGTGGTGACCATGGATTTCATGGCGCAGGTGCAGTCCTACATGATGTCGCACCAGTATGAAAGCCTGCTCAAGAAGGCCAACTTCAAGGGCGGCTCAGCGTTTCCGAGGTGATATGGCCAAGGAAGATACGATAGAAATGCAGGGCGAAGTGTTGGAGAATCTCCCCAATGCGACGTTCCGGGTCAAGCTGGAAAACGGGCATATTGTGCTCGGTCACATCTCCGGCAAGATGCGCAAGCATTACATTCGTATTTTGCCTGGCGACAAGGTGACTGTGGAAATGACACCTTACGATTTGACCCGAGCGCGCATTACGTTCCGCGCGAAATAGTTGGAGGAAGTAAAAATGAGAGTTAGAGCATCCGTCAAGACATTGTGCCGCAACTGCAAGGTGATACGCCGTCGCGGTGTGGTGCGTGTTATTTGTTCCGACCCGCGCCACAAGCAGCGCCAGGGTTGATTTGCCGATTGCGCAGCCTACGTCAAGCTGCTAAAATCATCGGCTTTTTTTGAATCTGCCATTATTGGAGTAAGTGCATGGCCCGGATAGCAGGGGTAAATATCCCGAATCACAAGCACGCAGAGATCGCGCTCACCGCGATCTATGGTATCGGTCGCAATACGGCAAAGCAGATCTGCCTCGCTGCGGGAGTGTCCGCAAGCGCCAAAATCAAGGATCTGAGCGATGCCGATGTCGAGAAATTGCGCGACCAGGTTACCAAGCTCAAGGTCGAAGGCGACCTGCGCCGCGAAGTTTCCATGAACATCAAGCGTCTGATGGACTTGGGCTGCTATCGTGGCGTGCGTCACCGTCGCGGCCTGCCGGTTCGCGGTCAGCGCACCAAAACCAACGCCCGTACCCGCAAGGGGCCGGTCAAGCCGATCAAGGCATCCAAGTAAGGATTAATGCAACATGGCTAAAGCAACCGCGCGCGCGCGCAAAAAAGTCAAAAAGAATGTAGCGGAAGGCATCGCCCACGTGCATGCCTCCTTCAACAACACCATCATCACGATTACCGATCGTCAGGGCAATGCCTTGTCGTGGGCGACTTCCGGCGGCGCGGGCTTCAAGGGCTCGCGCAAGAGCACCCCGTTCGCGGCGCAGGTGGCCGCTGAAGCGGCAGGCAAGGCCGCGCAGGAGTACGGTGTCAAAAATCTGGAAGTGCGCATCAAGGGTCCCGGCCCCGGTCGTGAATCGTCTGTCCGCGCGCTCAACGCCGCCGGTTTCAAGATCACCAGCATTACCGACGTGACCCCGGTTCCGCATAACGGTTGCCGCCCGCCCAAAAAGCGCCGCATCTAAAAGGAGAATATCTTGGCCAGAAACCTCGATCCCAAGTGCCGTCAGTGCCGCCGCGAAGGCGAAAAGCTCTTTCTCAAGGCTGAGAAGTGTTTCACTGACAAGTGCGCCATCGAAAAACGCAATTTTGCGCCCGGTCAGCATGGCCAGAAGCGCACCTCCCGTCTGTCCGACTACGGCGTTCAACTGCGTGAAAAGCAGAAGATCCGCCGTATCTACGGCATACTGGAAGGCCAGTTCCGCGGTTATTACGCGGAAGCCGACCGGCTCAAGGGCATTACCGGCGAAAACCTGCTGCAATTGCTGGAATCGCGCCTCGACAACGTGACCTATCGCATGGGTCTCGGCGGCTCCCGTACCGAAGCGCGCCAGATCGTGCGCCACAACAGCATCAAGGTGAACGGCAAGCGCGTCAACATTCCGTCGTATCAGGTCAAGCCCGGTGACGTGATTGAAGTGGCCGATGCCGCCAAGACCCAGCTCCGCATCAAGGGCGCCGCTGAAGCCGCAGAGCAGCGCGGTTTTCCGGAATGGCTGGATGTGGACGTGAAAGCGCTCAAGGGCACTTTCAAGGCCAAGCCGCAACGTGAAGAGCTGTCGCCCACCATCAACGAATCCCTGGTGGTTGAGCTTTACTCCAAGTAATCTTTGAGATCGTAAGGAAACTCCATGAAAAACAGTCCGGCCGAATATCTCAGACCCCACGTTGTTGATGTGGAGGTGATCTCGCCCGTGCGCGCCCGCGTGACGCTGGAACCGATGGAACGCGGTTTCGGCTATACCCTGGGCAATGCCCTGCGCCGCGTGCTGCTGTCCTCGATTCCCGGCCATGCCATCACCGAAGTGCAGATCGACGGCGTGGTACACGAATATTCCACGCTGGATGGCGTGCAGGAAGATGTCGTTGATATTCTGCTCAATCTCAAAGGCGTTGCGCTCAAGCTGCACAGCAAGAGCGAAGTGGTGCTGACGCTGGATAAATCCAAGGAAGGCGTGGTCACCGCCGGCGACTTTGAAACCGGTCATGATGCCGAAATCATCAACCCGAATCACGTTATCGCCCACCTCACCAAAGGCGGCAAGCTCTCGCTGCGCGCCAAAGTGGAAGCGGGTCGCGGCTATCAGCCGGTACCGGCGCGCCAAAAGGCGAGTGACGAAGACAACCTCATCGGCAACATCATGGTGAACGCGTTGTTCAGCCCCATTACCAAGGTCAGCTACCATGTCGAAAGCGCCCGCGTTGAGCAGCGCACCGACCTGGACAAACTGATCATGGATGTCGAAACCAACGGTGTGATCGATCCGGAACAAGCGATCCGCGATGCCGCGCGTATCCTTATCGGTCAACTGTCCGTGTTTGCCGATCTGGAAGGCACGCCGACAGAAATCGAAATCAAACACGCGCCGCAGGTTGATCCCACGCTGCTGCGCCCGGTCGATGATCTGGAGCTCACCGTGCGTTCGGCCAACTGCCTCAAGGCGGAAAACATTTACTACATCGGTGATCTTATTCAACGCACCGAAACCGAGCTGTTGAAGGCGCCCAATCTGGGGCGCAAGTCTCTCAACGAAATCAAGGATGTCCTGGCTTCCAAGGGCTTGACGTTGGGAATGAAACTGGAAAACTGGCCGCCGGTCGGCCTCGAAAGAGTGTGAGGGTAACACCATGCGTCATCGCGTAAGCAACCGTAAACTGAACCGTACCAGCAGCCATCGCGCCGCCATGTTGCGTAACATGGCCAATTCGCTGCTGCGCCATGAAGCCATCAAGACCACGCTGCCCAAGGCCAAGGAATTGCGCAAGGTCGCCGAGCCGCTCATTACCCTGAGCAAAAAAGCGACGCTCGCCAACCGCCGTCTTGCGTTTGATCGCTTGCGCGACCGTGAAATCGTCGTCAAGCTGTTTGACGAACTGGGCCCGCGTTACCAAACCCGCAATGGCGGCTATCTGCGAATCTTGAAATGCGGCTTTCGCGATGGTGACAACGCCCCCATGGCGCTGGTCGAACTCGTGGATCGCCCGGAAGCTACCGAAGCTGTAGCAGCGGAGTAAGCGCTTTCACAAGTATGAAAAAAGCCGGTCAACTGACCGGCTTTTTGTTTTTGGAAGACTGCCAACCATTTTCAGTCGCTTCAGCCAGCGAAACATTTATAATCCCGAACGAACTTTGCGAATTCGCCAAATTGTAATCTGAATGTGGTTCTATCGTTCAGTGGCGAAAGAAAGTACAGTCGCATGGGTGAATGGCCAGTCCAGTTCCTGTTGCGTATCGCTGCGATGCAAAACCGGAATGCGGATTTCGTAACGATCATGGAGCGCGTCGTTTTCGGCAATATCGACGAGACGGTAGGGCAGGGCAAGATGGTCAAGCAATGCCTGGGCTTCTTCGCACAAGTGACAGTGCTCGGTACCGAAAAGCGTGAAAGTTGGCGGCATGATTCAAATGTAAAAAATAAAGAAAATTTTACTCGTATGCCCCGTTTTGCGCGGTATTTTCTTAAAATAGCGGTTTGCTAGGGGAAAGCTGGAGCTTGTTCACAAGGTTGCGGACTGATGGCTGAAAACGAACAATCCAAAGAAAGCGTGCAGGAAAGCCTGCAACAGGTAATCCATCTGCTGGCCAAGGACGGCCTCGCGGATGAGCTTGACCGCGAGCAGGATACGCAACGTCCGTTGACCGAGATGCTGGCGCATAAGCAGAGCCTGGCCGAGTTGCAACAAAAGCTCGACGAACTGCACCCTGCCGACGTGGCCTATGTTCTGGAGGCGCTGCCGATCGAAGAGCGCCTGCTGGTGTGGGATCTGGTCAAGGCCGCGCGCGACGGGGAAATTCTGCTCGAAGTTTCCGATGCCGTCCGCCAGACCCTGATCGCCGAGATGGACAGCAACGAGTTGCTGGCTGCTGCCGAGCAACTCGATACCGATGAGATAGCCGACCTCGCGCCCGACCTGCCGCATGACGTGTTGCAGGAGTTGATGGTCTCGCTGGATTTGCAGAATCGTCAGCGCCTTGAATCGGCGATGTCTTATCCCGAACACTCGGTCGGCGCGCTCATGGATTTTGATATTGTCACGATACGCGAAGACATCGCGCTGGAAGTCGTGCTGCGCTATCTGCGTCGTCTCGGGAGATTGCCCGACCTCACCGATAAACTGTTTGTCGTGGATCGCGAAAACCGCTTGCGCGGCGTGTTACCGCTGAAACGGCTGGTGGTGCATGATCCAGAAGTCAGCGTTGAAGAAGCAATGGCTGACGATGCGGTGGTGTTTCACCCCGAGGAAGAAGCGAGCGATGCGGCGCAGGCATTCAGCCGTTACGATTTGGTCACCGCGCCGGTGGTGGATGCCGACAACAATCTGGTTGGCCGCCTCACCGTCGATTCCGTGATGGATTTCATGCAGAAGGAGTCGGAAAGCGAAGCGCTGTCACTTGCCGGTTTGCGTGAGGACGAAGATATTTTTGCCTCTGTCTGGAAGTCACTGCAAAACCGTTGGGCCTGGCTTTTAATCAATCTTTGCACCGCTTTCATCGCTTCGCGTGTCATTGGCTTGTTTGAAGGTTCGATTGAAAAAATCGTGGCGCTCGCCGCGCTCATGCCCATCGTTGCGGGCATAGGCGGCAACTCGGGCAATCAAACCATCACCATGATCGTGCGCGGTCTCGCGCTTGGACAGGTCAGCACGCACAGCATGCGCGCGCTATTGACGAAGGAATTGGCCGTGGCGCTGCTCAACGGGCTGGTATGGGGCGGCGCGCTTGGATTGGTGGCGTTCGCGTTATATCACAACTTCGCACTGGGTCTTGTGATGACGGCAGCGATGACGCTTAATCTGCTGCTTGCAGCCTTTATGGGAGTCATGATTCCACTGATCATGACCAAGCTGAACCGTGATCCTGCTGTGGGTTCCAGCGTGATGATTACCGCCGTGACCGACAGCGGCGGATTTTTCATTTTCCTCGGTCTTGCGACCCTGTTTCTGTTATAAACAATCTTATGCAAGCCTGGACAGAAATTATTGCCGATCTCCGCACTCCGGCCAGCCTGTGGCAATTGGCTGTGGTTGCATTCAGCCTGTTGCTGGCCGGCGCCGTCAATAAACTGATATTGCGCAAAGACCTCATGCACCGCGTATCGGAAGAATGGCAGCGCCCTGTCAAGCAGGTGCTGTTCCCGGTAAGCGCGCTTGTTTTTGTTTATCTCGGCATGCTGATTTTGCATCAATGGCAGCCTGTCGGCCTGCTCCGCCTTGCAATCGCATTGCTGATCGCGTTCGCGCTGAGTCGGCTGATCGTTCATGCGCTGCGCTATATTTTCGCGCCGAGCGCCTGGCTCACAACCGTTGAAAATGTGATCGCCGGCGTGGTCTGGATACTGGTGGCGCTGCATCTGGTCGGTTTTTTGCCGCGAGTGCTGGACGGGCTGGATGCGGTCAGTTTCATGATGGGTCAAACACGCGTCAGCGTGTTGCTGGTATTACAGGCGATCATTACTGTGGTGGCCGCAGTCGTCGCCGCGCTGTGGGTCAGCCGTCTGTTCGAAAATCGCATCATGCGCGCAACGCACATCAACATGAATATGCGCGTGGTGTTCGCCAAGCTGTTGCGGGTGATTCTCACGGTGGTCGGCGTGATGGTCGCCTTGTCGGCCATAGGTTTCGATATCACGCTGTTGTCGGTATTCGGTGGCGCGTTGGGCGTGGGGCTGGGGTTCGGCCTGCAAAAAATCGCGAGCAATTATGTGAGCGGTTTCATCATCCTGCTGGATGAATCAGTCCATATCAACGACGTGGTTACAATAGGCGAGCATTACGGCGTCATCAGCCAGATTCGCTCACGCTATCTGGTATTGCGCAAACTGGACGGCACCGAAGTCGTCATTCCCAATGAAACGCTCATTAGTTCGCCCGTCATCAATCACTCCTACAGTGATCGCAACGCGCGTGTTCCCCTGCCGATTCAGATCAGCTATGACAGCAGTCCCGAACTCGCCCTGGCAATACTGCTGGAAGTTGCGCAGCGGCATCCTCGCATACTGAAAGATCCCGCACCCGACGCGCAATTACTCGGTTTCGGCGAATGCGGTATTGATCTGCAGCTGGTCGTCTGGATTCCCGACCCCGAAGCCGGATCGGGCAGCCTTAAATCGACGCTTTATCTGGAAATATGGAACGACTTTCTCGCCGCAGGCATCAAGACCTCTTCTCCGACGCGCGATGTTCGCATCGTCAGCGACGCACCGCCGCAAGGTTAACGAAGATGAATCCTGTAGCCTGATACAAAAAAGCCCGCGTATGCGGGCTTTTTTATTTGTTCAGAAATGACCAGGCGGATTACTTGAGCTTGGCTTCCTTGTACATCACGTGTTTGCGGGCGACCGGGTCGAATTTCTTGATTTCCATTTTTTCCGGCATGGTGCGCTTGTTTTTGGTCGTGGTGTAGAAATGGCCGGTTCCGGCGCTGGATTCCAGTTTGATCTTTTCACGCATGATTCATATCCCTCAGATTTTTTCGCCGTTGGCGCGCATGTCGGCGAGTACGGCGTCAATGCCGTTCTTGTCTATGGTGCGCAATGCCGCATTGGTGATGCGCATGGTGACCCAGCGGTTTTCGCTTTCAACCCAGAATTTGCGGTTTTGCAGGTTGGGCAGAAAACGGCGCTTTGTCTTGTTGTTGGCGTGGGAAACATTGTTACCCACCATCGGCTTTTTGCCGGTTACCTGACAGACGCGTGCCATGGTGCTCTCCGAATTTCAAAAAACCGACTTTATACCATGAAAAGCAGGAACAAATCAATGCTTGCCTGTGCTGCCGAATCCGCCTTCGCCGCGTTCGCTGGCGACAAATTCCTCGACGAGATTGAATTGCGCCTGCACGACCGGCACGATCACAAGCTGCGCGATGCGCTCCATCGGATTGAGCAGAAAGGGGATGCGACCCCGGTTCCAGCAGGAGATGAACAATTGCCCCTGATAATCCGAGTCGATCAATCCGACCAGATTGCCCAGCACGATGCCGTGTTTGTGGCCGAGGCCGGAGCGCGGCAATATCATTGCGGCATAACCCGGATCAGCGATATGAATCGCCATGCCGGTCGGAATGAGTTCGGTTTCGCCGGGCTGCAAGGTCAGCACATGTTCGATACAGGCGCGCAGATCCAGCCCGGCGGAACCCGGTGAAGCGTAGGTGGGCAGGTGGCCGTGCAAACGCGCATCCAGAATTTTGAGATCAACCTTGAGGCTCATGATTTTTTCCGTGATGATTTTTTGCGCCTCGCAAGCATGGACGCCGCATGCGTCAGCAACTGCCGCGCGAGCGTCAGCTTGGGCGCGCGCGGCAGGAGGTGCGCGCCATCGTCGTCGAGCAAAATCAACTCGCTGTCATCCCTGCCCAAAGCGTCCTGCACCCGATTGGCAGCGAGCAGCGGCAGATTTTTGCGTTGACGTTTCTGCTCGGCAAATTCGCGCAGATTTTCGCTCTCGGCGGCAAAACCGATGCAGAACGGCGGCTTGGGCAAGGCGGCAACCTTGGCCAGAATATCGGGGTTGGGCACCAATTCCAGCGTGAGTGTCTTCGCATTTTTCTTGATTTTTTGCGTGTTCGGATTGCGCACGTGATAATCGGCCACGGCGGCGACGCCGATAAAAATATCGCAGCTTTTCACATGCGCCATTACGCCGTCCAGCATTTGTCGCGCTGAAGTCACATGAATGACCTTGGCACCGTGCGGCGGGTTCAGCGCGACCGGCCCGCTCACAAGCGTGACTTCCGCGCCCATTTCGAGCGCGGCGCGGGCAAGCGCGTAACCCATTTTGCCGGAAGAAAGATTGGTGATGCCGCGCACTGCGTCCATGGCCTCAAATGTGGGGCCGGCGGTGAGCAGCACTTTTTTGCCGTTGAGCAATTTCGATTGCCGGCTCGCGATGACCAGTTCCAGCAAGGTTTCCGGCTCCAGCATGCGTCCCATGCCGACATCGCCGCAGGCTTGCTCGCCGCTATCCGGGCCGAGCACGATTACGCCGTCGCGTTTGAGTTGCGCGATGTTGCGTTGCGTCGCCGGGTTATCCCACATCTGCACATTCATTGCCGGAGCCACCAGCAAAGGACAGGAGCGCGCAAGACAAATGTTGGCGAGCAAATCATCCGCCATGCCGTGCGTGAGCTTGGCAAGAAAGTTGGCGCTGGCCGGAGCAATCAAAATTGCGTCGGCATCGCGCGCGAGCTCGATATGCGCCATGCCGCTACCGGCGCTGTCACTCCACAAATCGGTGAATACCGGCTTGCCCGACAAGGCTTGCAGCGTGACGGGCGTGATGAAACGGCAGGCGGATTCGGTCATTACAACCTGCACATCCACACCTTGCCGCGTCAACAGCCGCACCAGCTCCGCCGCCTTGTAAGCCGCGATGCCGCCGGTGATGCCTACGATGAGTTTTTTATTGGAAGGGATGGTCATAAATTTCGCCGTTAACGAATGGCTACATTCTATTACGAATGGAGATGAGCTGGCGATTATCAGGTTTGCGCGTTTTTTGCTTTAAGAAATACATAATAAATTTTGCTCCCTTGTCGCCTATAATTATTCATGCAAGTGGAACTGCTGGTGCGCATGGACGCGCACGAATTGTGGCATCTGGGCTGTCGAAATGGCTCAACATGATTCACCAAAGGAGACTCACATGCGTACCACCATGAAACTCCAACTCTCTCTTACAACGCTGTGCCTCGCGCTCGCAGCCGCACCGGCGCTGGCAGGCAAGGATTGCGACGTGCCCGTGCAGCGCTGGCAGTCGCGCGACGCGGTGATGCAACATGCGGCACGTCAAGGCTGGCAGGTGCAACGTCTCAAGATCGACGACGGCTGCTATGAAATTCGCGGGCTCGACGCCCAAGGCCGCGCTTTCAAGGCCAAGCTCGATCCCGAAACCTTGAATGTGCTGAAGATGAAGCAGCGTGATGATCGCGATCACGACCACCACGGCGATCATCGCAAAACGGATCCTGCGCCGGATACTGCAACCCAATAAACGCAAACTGAATATCACCAAAAAAGGAGAAATTAACCATGTCCCAATCCAAAATTCTGACCAAATCCCTGGTTACTGCCACTGCCGCCGCTTGCGCGCTGGCGCTGCCTGCCCTCGCGCACAGCCGCCCGGTCACGCTCACGACCACGCTCAACAACTACGGCGGCGACGGCGCATACCTGGCGGTCTATCTCACCAACGCCAAAGGCGAATACGTCAGCACGCTCTGGGTGTCCGGCGGCAAAGCCAAGTATTACAAGCATCTGGCCGACTGGAACCGGTTGTCGGCCAACGACGCCAAACGTCTCAACGGCGTGACCGGCGCGAGCGTAGGCGCGGGTCGCACGCTCAAGGTGACGGCCGATCTGGCCGACGCGCTCATAGACGCGGGTTATGAAATTCGCATCGACGCGGCGGTCGAAGACATGCGTGACAGCCCGTCCGAAGTCCGTGTGCCGCTGACCAAGGCCGGCGCCGGCAAGGCGCAGCCCGGCAAGCAGTACATCCAGTCCGTTACTTATCAACTTCAGTAAGCGGGAACGGCAAGCAATATGACCTGGCGTCTGTTGCATCGCTGGCTCGGCCTCGTGGCGGGCGCCGTGGCGCTGGTGCTCGGCATCACGGGAGCGATCCTCGCCCTCGACCCGATAAGCAGCGCATGGCAGGCGGTTCCGGCGGCGAATGATTTGCCGGTTGCGACACTCGCGCAGCGGGTCGCGGCCAACGTGCCGGGCATGGAAGAAATCCGCCGCCTGCCCGAGGGCGACATCGTTGCCTATTCCTTTGACGGCAATCAGGCGCGCGCGTCGCGCATTGATCCAGCGGATGGCCATGTGCTGGGCGACTACGAAGCCTCGGCACTGTTTCGCTGGATCAAGAATCTGCATCGCTCCTTTTTGCTTGACGATCCGGGTCGCATTGCGGCGGCAGTCATCGCGCTCACGATGCTGCTGCTGTCGATATCGGGACTGACGCTCACAGCACGGCGGCTCGGTGGCTGGCGGCGGCTCACGGCGCGAGTGCGCGGCTCGCTGTTGCAACGCATCCACGTGGTCACGGGACGCGTCGCGGTCGCAGTGCTGCTGCTGTCTTCGATCACGGCCTTGTACATGAGCGCGGTGACGTTTAGTTTGATTCCCGCCGATGCCGACACCGAACCGGATGTGATTTCCGTTGATTCCGCACAACCCGATATGCGGGTGGAACAATTGCCGTTGCTGCTCTCGCTGCAAACGGGCGATCTGCGCAGACTGAGCTTTCCGTCACCCGATGACCCGGAAGATGTCTGGCAAGTTGAAACCGATCAGGGCGCAGGCTGGGTTGATCGCCGCTCGGGCCAGACGCTGGCTTGGGAACCCATCGCCATGCCGCAGCGCATGAACGACTTAGTTACGCTGTTGCACACCGGCGAAGGCGCCTGGTTTTGGGCGGTGCCGCTCGGTCTCGCGGGTGGATGCATTCCCCTGTTCTGGGTCACCGGCTTGCTGATGTGGTGGCAGACGCGCCGCCAGACGCCGCGCATCGCCGACAATGCCGCCCTGTCCCAAGCCGACATGCTGATTTTCGTCGCCAGCGAAAGCGGCGCGACCTGGGGTTTCGCGCAAGCCTTGCATCAGGCGCTCACGCGCAACGGGCATCGCGTGTACGCAGGCGGTCTGGAAAAATTCCAAACCGGCTCGGCGGCGCGGCAGATTTTCATACTGGCCGCCACCTATGGCGACGGGCAAGCACCGGCGCATGCAGCCAAAGCGCTTGAACGCATCAAGAATCAGCCGGTCGGCGCGACGCCGGTGACGGTGCTCGGCTTTGGCGACCGGCAATTCGGCGCCTTCTGCGGTTATGCCGAGGCGCTCGATCAAACCTTGCGCGAGCGGGGATGGCCGCAACTGCTGCCGCTGGAAAAAATTCATCAACAGTCGCCGCAAGAGTTTGCGCGCTGGGGCGCGGCGCTGGCGCAAGCACTCAACGAATCCCTGACGCTCAACTATGTGCCGCGACTTCCTCCAACGACCGTGCTGACGCTGATTTCGCGCCAGCAATTTCCGGGCGCGGCGGGCGAACCTTCGGTCATCCTGCGCTTTCAATCGACGGGGCTGTCGCGCTTCGAGGCGGGCGATTTGATCGGCATCATTCCGCCGGAAAGCCCCGTGCCGCGCTACTACTCGCTCGCTTGCGGCTGGCGCGACGGCTTTGTCGAAATCTGTGTGCGCAAATTTCCCAATGGATTATGTTCGACCTGGTTGCACACCTTGCAAGCGGGCGATACGGTGTCAGCTTTCGTCCGGCCCAATCCGGAATTTGCGCTGGGCGGAACACGCAAGCCCGCCGTG
>JAITML010000033.1 GCA_031277395.1 Methylobacillus sp.
GTCGGCGGCGATGATGCTGCGTTACTCTTTCAACGACGAAGCGAACGCGACGCGCGTTGAAGACGCGGTGAAGAAAACGCTGGCGAAGGGTTATCGGACGGCGGATATTTATACGGATGGCTGTCGCAAAGTGGGTTGCACCGCGATGGGCGATGCGGTTGTAGAAAACTTGTAAACAAAGCTCCTCTCCCCCTGTGGGAGAGGGGTTGGGGAGAGAGGAACTGGCGCATCTTCTGATTCGGGAAATGAAGCCTGATACAGCCCCCTCTCCCCGCCCTCTCCCACGAGGGGAGAGGGAGTTAATGCAGTGAGGAGTTAAAAAGATGCAAGTAGGCCTTATAGGCTGGCGTGGTATGGTCGGTTCGGTGTTGATGCAGCGCATGCGCGCCGAGCGCGACTTTGATTTGTTCGAGCCGGTGTTCTTTACCACCTCGAATGTCGGCGGCACGGCGCCCGAAGAAAGCGGCGGTGTGTCGCTGAAAGATGCGCGCGACCTTGACGCGCTGAAGGCTATGGACGCGATCATCTCGTGTCAGGGTGGCGACTACACCACCGAGATTTTCCCTAAATTGCGCGCGGCAGGCTGGAACGGTTACTGGATAGACGCTGCTTCCACGTTGCGCATGGAAAAAGACGCGACCATTATCCTCGACCCGGTCAATCTCGACGTCATCAAGAATGCGCTGGCGCAGGGCAAAAAAGATTTCATCGGCGGCAACTGCACCGTTTCGCTCATGCTTATGGGGCTGGGCGGGTTGTTCCGCGAAAATCTGGTCGAATGGGCAACTTCCATGACATATCAGGCCGCTTCCGGTGCAGGCGCGCAGAACATGCGCGAATTGTTGATGCAAATGGGCGAAGCGCATCTGGTCGCGGAAGATCTGTTGCGTAATCCGGCTTCCGCGATTCTCGATATTGACCGCAAAGTCGCCGGCATTCTGCGCGATGAGCGTTTCCCCACTTCCCAATTCGGCGTGCCGCTCGCGGGTAGTTTGATTCCGTGGATAGACAAGGATCTTGGCAACGGCCAGAGCAAGGAGGAGTGGAAAGGTGCCGCCGAGACCAACAAAATTCTCGGACGCGAAGCGCAACCCACGCCGATAGACGGCCTGTGCGTGCGCATAGGCGCGATGCGCTGCCATTCGCAGGCGCTGACGATCAAGCTCACGCGCGATGTGCCGCTGGACGAATTGCATGGCATCATTGCCTCTGCAAACCAGTGGGTCAAGGTGATCCCTAATGAGCGTGAGGCAAGCATGCGTGAGTTGACCCCGGCCGCCGTGACTGGCAAGCTGACCGTTCCGGTGGGGCGTTTGCGCAAGATGAGCATGGGCGGGCAATACCTCTCCGCATTCACCGTAGGCGACCAGTTGCTGTGGGGCGCAGCCGAGCCGTTGCGCCGCATGGTGCGTATACTGGCTGAGGCTTGAATGCATGGTCGATGGAGATGTTCAAATAATCAGGCGGCGGAAAGCTCAAAACTTCAATTCGTGCTTGAGATGAAGTTTCATGCCTAGATTATTGATGTTTCTAGTTAAATGGTGTTAGAGTGCTACAGGTAAAACTTCCGATAGGGGTGGGATGGTGCGTAAATTCAAAATAACACGAATCTCCTTGGCCGTGCTTTTGGCCTTGTTGCCCATGGCAGCAGACGCCGCCGGGCTGGGGAAAATGACCGTCAGATCAGGGCTGGGCGAACCGTTTAGCGCGGAAATTGAAATGGCTGCCAGCAAGGAGGAACTCTCCACGCTGACAGCGCGTATCGCGCCTCCGGATGTATACGAAGCGCAGGATATTGAACGCGCCGGGGTGCTGGGCGCCATTCGCGTTGAACTTTCCAGCAAGGCCGACGGAACTCCAATACTCAAACTGACCAGCGCACAGCCGGTTAATGACCCGTTCCTCGACATGCTGATTCAGGTCGATTGGGCAAGCGGGCGTTTGCTGCGCGAATATACCGCATTACTGGATCCGCCCGGATACGGCGAGCGCAAGAGCGCCGTGCCCCAGACCGAAACAAAAATAAAACAACCGGCCACGACAGCAGCAAGTTCTTCGTCTGAAGCCACTACCTCTACATCAACCAGCACTTCAAGTGAAAGTGGCTCCGGTTCCGGCGCTGATACTGGCACTGGCACGGGGACGTATGCATCCGCACCTGACGAGTATGTCGTCAAGCGCGGCGACACGCTGAGCAAGATTGCGAGTCAGATGAAGGTTTCGGACGTATCGCTCGACCAGATGCTGGTGGGTTTGTATCAAGCCAACCGCGATGCCTTTGCGGGTGACAACATGAACCGGCTCAAGGTCGGGCAGATCATCCGCAAGCCGTCCGAAGAAGAGTTGCGCGCGATAGATGCGAAAGAGGCGCGGCAGGAAATCAAGCTGCAAACGGCCAACTGGAACGCTTATCGCAACCAGATTGCCGAAGCGGCCGCGCGTTCCGAAGGAAAATCCGACGAATCCTCGTCGCAAAGATCCGACGGGCAGATCACGGCCAAGGCGGAAGATCAGAGCAGCGCCACGACCGGCTCGCAAGATGTCGTAAGAGTGTCGAGCGGCGCATCCGACGGCCAGGCGGGTACAGGCTCATTCAAGGATCAGAAGCGTGTGCTGGAGGAAGAACTCACCGCGCAGGACAATGCGATCAAGGAAGCCACAGAGCGCATTACCCAGTTGGAAGGGCTGGTCAAGCAGCAGCAGGATCTGATCACGATCAAGAATCAGCAACTGGCCGAGGCGACGCAAGCCGCTCAACCGCTGGTGCCTGCACCAGAGCCAGCACCGGCGGGAGCTGAGACCGCACCGGCTGAGGCGCCTGTCGATCAGGCGGCACCGCCACCACCTCCGCCCCAACCTGTGAGCAAACCCGCCCCGATTCCACCTCCGGTAGAGACGAGCTTTGTGGACGATATACTCCAGAATCCGATGATGCTGGGTGGTCTGGGCGCGTTTATTCTGCTGATACTCGGCTGGTTCCTGTTGCGTCGCAAACGTCGCCAGAATCTTGACAAGTTTGAGCAGAATATCGCGGCGCACGATGAATTCAAGATGCCGATTCCTGGCGGCGATGCGGTGAAATCCGACACGGCCTCCGACGAAGGCCCTGCCGAGGATGCTTCCTTCATGGCAACCGCGTTCCACACCGGCGACGGCACGATTGCCGTGGGTGATGTCGATCCGATTTCCGATGCCGAGGTTTATTTGACCTATGGTCGCGATGCGCAAGCGGAAGAAATTCTCAAGGAAGCCATCGCCAAGGAGCCCAATCGTTATGAGTATCACGTGAAGCTGCTCGAAATCTACGCCAACCGCAAGAGCCTCGCTTCCTTTGAAACACTCGCGAGCGAACTTTATGCCACGCTGGGTACCAACGATCCGATTTGGCACAAGGTCGCCGCAATGGGGCGCGATCTGGAACCGGAAAATCCGATGTACGCTGCGCCGGGCAAGGAGGCTCCAGCCCAGTCCGCTGCCGCAGGCGCGGCATGGACGACATCCGCCATCATCACCAAAGCGCCGGAAGAAACGCCTGCAGAAGCCGCTCCGCCGGTGATCGAGACAACGGAAGAAGTTGCTGATCTGCCTGAGCCGCCCGCGCAAGGTGTGACGCAACTGGACGCGCAAGATGTGGGCTTGACTGCGGAAAAGCCGGAGGAAATTCCCTTTGATATACCGTCGCTGGATTTGTCGCTTGACACACCGCCGGCCGAAGACATCGTATTGGAGGCGCCTTCCCAGCAAGTGACGAACGATGCTGAAAAATCATCGCTGGATTTTGATCTCAGTCTTGACGATGCGCCCAAGGAAGCTGCGCAACAACCGGCCGCGCAGCAGCCGGCTCCGCAGGCAGTTCCCGCGCCCAAGCCTGCCGCGACTTCGGTTTCCGATCTGGATTTATCCGGCATCAGTCTCGACATTGCCCAGCCCGAGGTCGGCAAAGCCGTCAATGATGCCGGTGAAAATGGTGAGGAATCCGCCGATGTGAACACCAAACTCGATCTTGTGACGGCCTACATGGATATGGGCGACAGTGAAGGCGCGCGTGAATTGCTGGAAGAGGTTGTGCAGGAAGGCAGCCCCAAACAGCGCGAACGCGCGCAAAAAGTGCTGGCTTCGCTGAAATAACACTTCTCTGTTCATCCTGAGCTTGCTGAGGGATGAACGAGGTTTTGGTTTGCTGATAAACATGGCCGGGCTCATGCCCGGCCTTTTTATTTGGAACAAGGCTTTTGCATCCCACTCTGAAAATCCTGCTGTTGATCTTGCTGGCGATTGTGGTTCAGCACGCCAGTCTGCCGCTGCTGGCGTTTGCGGGCTGCGCCTTGCTGCTGCTCGCGTTGCTTCAGCAAGTGACGCTGCTGCGCAAGCTGTTGCTGCGTTCGCGCTGGCTGCTGCTCACTCTGTTGTTGATCTACGCTTGCACCACGCCAGGTGAGTATTTGCACGGCTGGGAATCGCTGCCGCTGACTTATGAAGGGCTGCACCACGGCCTGCTTCAAGCCGCGCGACTTACCGTCATGCTGGCCGGGCTCGCGTTGCTGCTGGGCACAACACCGCGCGACAACCTCATGGCGGGTATCTATCGACTCATTTACCCACTGCAATATCTCGGTATTTCACCGGATCGCTTCGCCGCGCGTTTGTGGCTCACGCTGCACTATGTCGAGCTGGAGCGCCCGCAGCAGCATGTGCCGTTCTGGCAACGTTTTGAGCGGGCATCGCAAACGCAGCAACAGGAAATCAGCCATGTGCGCTTCGAAGTTTCGCATTTTCTGGTGCGTGATTGGGTGATACTGACGGCCGCGCTGCTGCTGGCGGGATGGAGTTTTGCGTGAGAATCGTTGTCGCAATTGAATATGACGGCGCGGGTTTTTGTGGCTGGCAAAGCCAGCCGGATGGCTGTGGCGTGCAGGATTATCTGCGAAATGCCATTGCGCAAATCGCCGGACATGATGTCACGCTTAATGCGGCTGGCCGTACCGATGCCGGTGTGCATGCGCTATCGCAAATCGCGCACTTCGATGTTTCCGCACAACGTCCTTTGAGCGCCTGGGTGAGAGGTGTCAATGCGCTCCTGCCCGCTACCGTGCGCGTGATCTGGGCGCATCCTGTCCCCGACGAATTTCACGCGCGATTCTCCGCGTACAGCCGCCGTTATCAATATCTGCTCATCAATCGCCCCGTTGCGCCGGCGATACTATCCGGTAAAGCCGGGTGGCATCATGCGCCGCTCGACTCGGGCGCGATGGATGCAGCCGCAAAAATACTGCTCGGCGAACATGATTTCAGCGCGTTTCGCGCGGCGGAATGCCAGGCCAAATCGCCCGTGAAAACCTTGCATGAAGCCGAAGTAAACCGGCAAGGCGACGCCATTCTGTTCGAATTTTGTGCAAACGCCTTTTTGCAGCATCAAGTCCGCAACATGGTCGGCGCGCTGGTTTGCATCGGCAAAGGCGAATATCCGCCGGAATGGATTGCCACACTGCTCGCGCAACGCGATCGCACACAGGCTCCGCCCACATTCCCGGCAAACGGGTTGTATCTGGTCGGCGTAGGATATGACAGCGCTTTTGGCTTGCCTGCTTGCGAGCAACGGCTGGCGGATTTGCCGGTGTTGATCGGCTGACAGCCCGCGCGGTTTCAGATACGCTAGAGTTTTTCCCGGAATTTCATTTTTGCGTACTCGCGTCAAAATTTGTGGCATCACGCGCGCTGAAGATGCCGATATTGCCATCCGCCATGGTTGCGATGCGATCGGGCTGGTGTTTTACGAACCGAGCCCGCGTTATGTGTTGCCTGCTGTGGCGAAGGAAATCGTCGCGAAACTGCCGCCTTTTGTGAACGCGGTGGGCTTGTTTGTGGATGCCGCTCCGGAGCATGTGCAGGCGGTGTTGCGCGAGATGCGTCTCGATCTGTTGCAGTTTCATGGCGACGAAACGCCGGAGTATTGCCGTCAATTCGGGCAGCCCTATCTCAAAGCGGTGCGCGTCAGTGCGAATACAAATTTGTTACAATACGCGGCGGCTTATGCGGACGCGAAGGCGTTGTTGCTGGATGCCTGTGTTCCCGGTCTGGCAGGCGGCACCGGAGCAACATTTGACTGGACGTTGATCCCCCGGGATTTTCCCATGCCGATTATTCTGGCGGGCGGGTTGGATGCGAATAATGTGGGCGATGCAATCCGTCAGTGCCACCCCTATGCGGTGGATGTGAGCGGCGGTGTGGAGCGACAAAAAGGAATCAAGGATGCGGATAAAATAGCCGCGTTCATGCGAGGAGTAGCGGTTAATGGGTAAGTACGATTTTCCCGACGCGCGCGGTCATTTTGGCCCGTTCGGCGGCATTTATATGGCAGAAACGCTGATCCCCGCCGTGGATGAGTTGCGGCGGCAGTACGAGCATTTCCGCGACGATCCCGACTTCAAGGCCGAATTCGCCTACGAGTTGGCGCATTACGTTGGCCGCCCCAGCCCGATTTATTATGCCAAACGCTTGTCCGAACATCTGGGCGGCGCGCATATCTACCTCAAGCGCGAAGACCTCAATCACACCGGCGCGCACAAGATTAACAACGCCATCGGCCAGGCGTTGCTCGCGAAACGCATGGGCAAGAAGCGCGTGATCGCCGAGACCGGCGCGGGCATGCACGGCGTGGCGACGGCTACCGTAGCGGCGCGTTTCGGCATGGAATGCGTAGTGTACATGGGCGCCGAAGACGTGCAGCGTCAGGCGCCCAATGTGTTTCGCATGAAGCTGCTCGGCGCGACCGTGGTGCCCGTGGAAAGCGGCTCGCGCACACTCAAGGATGCCTGCAACGAGGCGATCCGCGACTGGGTGACCAATTGCGACAATACGTTTTACATTTTCGGCACCGCTGCCGGCCCGCATCCCTATCCGATGATGGTGCGCGATTTTCAATGCGTGATCGGCAACGAAGCGAAACAGCAGATGCCCGAACTCACCGGACGCCAGCCGGATGTGGTGATTGCCTGTGTGGGCGGCGGCTCGAATGCGATCGGCATGTTTTATCCTTATATCGAAGAAACCTCCGTGCAGCTCATAGGCGTGGAGGCGGGCGGTCACGGCATCGCTACCGGCCAGCACGCCGCGCCGCTTACCGCCAACGCGAAGATAGGCGTGCTGCATGGCAACAAGGTATATCTCATGCAGGACAAGGATGGACAGATCATCGAAACCCATTCGATTTCTGCCGGCCTGGATTATCCCGGCGTAGGCCCGGAACATTGTCTGCTCAAGGATATACAGCGCGCGCAATATGTCGCGATTGATGATGATGAAGCGATTGCCGCTTTCGATGCGCTGTGCCGTTTCGAAGGCATTATCCCCGCGCTGGAATCCAGCCACGCGCTCGCGCATGCGCTCAAAATTGCGCCGGGCATGGGCAGGGATAAAGCGATATTGGTCAATCTTTCCGGGCGCGGCGACAAGGACATGAACACCGTGGCGCGCATCAAGGGAATTACATTGTGAGTCGCATCCGCGTCGTTTTCGATCAACTCAGGCAGCAAGGGCGCAAGGCGCTCGTTCCGTTTATCACCGCAGGCGATCCGAATCCGCAAGCGACCGTACCCATGATGAAGGCGCTGGTCGAAGGCGGTGCGGACATCATAGAACTGGGTGTGCCGTTTTCCGACCCGATGGCGGACGGCCCCACCATACAACGCGCTTCGGAGCGCGCTCTCAAGCACGGAGTCGGCCTGCGCAATGTGCTCGACATGGTCGCGGAATTTCGCAAAACGAACACGACCACGCCCGTGGTGCTCATGGGCTACGGCAATCCGGTTGAGGCGATGGGCTGGGAAGCATTTGCCAGGCGTTGCGCGGAAGTCGGCGTGGATGGCGCGCTGACCGTGGATTTTCCGCCGGAAGAAAGTGGCGAGGCGTTTCAGCATCTCGCCCGTCATGCTATTGATCCGATTTTCCTGCTTGCGCCGACCTCTGCGCCCGAGCGCATTGATGCGGTGGTGGCTGCGGCGCGCGGTTTCATCTATTACGTTTCGCTGCGTGGCGTTACCGGCGCGGCCAACCTTGATCTCGCGGAAGTTGCATCCAAGGTCGCTGCGATACACGGCAAAACCACGCTGCCGATTGGTGTTGGTTTTGGCGTGCGTGATGCTGAAACTGCAAAAGCCGTTGCTGCCATCGCCGACGCAGTCGTGGTCGGCAGCCGCATGGTGCAGGAAATTGAAAAATCCACCGAACAGAATGTCGCCGCCAATCTTGCAAAGCTGACTCGCGAGCTGCGTGTGGCGATGGACTCCATAAACTGATGAGTAGCACAAGGCGAATATGAGCAGCTGGTTGCAGAAACTTCTTCCCCCGAAGATCAAACGCGAAAGCGGCAGCCGCAAAACGGTGCCGGAAGGTCTGTGGAGCAAGTGCTCCTCGTGCGAAGCCGTGCTGTATCGCACCGACCTTGAAAACAATCAGGAAGTTTGTCCCAAGTGCGGTTTTCACAATCGCATCAGCGCGCGCACGCGGCTGGATTTTGTACTGGACGAGGAAGGGCGCTTCGAGATCGGCTCGGAAGTCACGCCGCTCGATCCGCTCAAGTTCAAGGACAGCAAACGCTATGCGGATCGCATCAAGGCGAGCCAGAGCGAAACCGGTGAGACCGATGCGCTGGTTGTTGTGCAGGGCGCGATCAAAACCTTGCCGGTGGTGGTAGCCGCGTTCGAGTTCAAGTTTCAGGGCGGCTCCATGGGCTCGGTGGTGGGTGAGCGTTTTGCGCGCGGTGTGCAGGTTGCCATTGAGCACAATTGTCCGTTCATCACATTCTCCGCGAGCGGCGGCGCGCGCATGCAGGAGGGTTTGTTCTCGCTCATGCAGATGGCCAAGACCAGCGCCGCGCTGACGCAGTTGAGCAAGGCGAAATTACCGTTCATTTCCGTGCTGACTGACCCGACCATGGGCGGTGTTTCCGCGAGCTTTGCGATGCTGGGCGACATCATCATCGCCGAGCCGCAGGCGTTGATCGGTTTCGCCGGTCCGCGTGTGATCGAACAGACCGTGCGTGAAACCCTGCCGGAAGGTTTCCAGCGTGCCGAATTTTTGCTGGAGCACGGTGCGATCGACATGATTGTTGATCGCCGTGAAATGCGCGATCAGCTTGCCAGGCTGCTCGGTCATTTGATGCACCATACCACCGTTGCCTGACTCGCGACCCCAGCCTGACACCTTGCCAACAACGCTTGCCGACTGGCTGGCCTGGCTCGAACAATTGCATCCCAAATCCATCGCGCTCGGACTTGACCGGGTGGATGAAGTCGCGCGCCGCCTCAAACTGCACCCCGCATTTCCCGTTATCACGGTCGCCGGAACCAACGGCAAAGGCTCGACCTGCGCGATGCTGGAAAATATTTATCAGGCCGCCGGAATCCATGTCGGATGTTATTCGTCGCCGCATCTTTTGCGCTACAACGAGCGGGTGCGCATCAATGGCGCGGAGGCTGCGGATGACGCGCTGTGTCGTGCCTTCGCCGCAGTCGAAGCCGCGCGCGGCGATACTCCGTTGACTTATTTCGAGTTTGGCACACTGGCCGCGATGTGGCTGTTCATCGAGAACAAGGTGCAAGTGGCGGTTCTGGAAGTGGGGCTCGGCGGGCGGCTTGATGCGGTCAATATATTCAATCCGGCCTGCGCTGTTTTAACCAGTGTGGCTCTGGATCATATTGATTATCTCGGCTCCACGCGCGAGAGCATAGGCCACGAAAAAGCGGGCATTTTTCGCGCGCATGTGCCCGCGATCTGCGGCGAGTCGCAGCCGCCCGCGTCCGTCATTGCTTATGCGCGGGAAATTGCCGCTGATTATCGGCAGATCAATCGTGATTTTTATTTTGAAAAATATGTTGAAAAACATGACGGCGGTTGGGATTTTGTTTCGGGTGACACACGTATTTCCGATCTTCCCCTGCCAGCCTTGAGCGGCGAATTTCAACTCGGCAACGCAAGTTGCGCGCTTGAAGCGATACGGTGGTTGCAAGCCGATTTGCCGGTTTCCGCGCAGGCGATGCGCGACGGCTTGAGTCACGCAGTTTTGCCCGGGCGGTTTCAAGTATTTTCAGGATCGCCGGAAATCATTCTGGATGTGGCGCACAACCCGCATGCAGCGCGAGGATTGGCGCAAAATCTGCGCGCCTCGGCCAACGGCAAACGCACGCTGGCGGTATTCGCCATGCTTGCGGACAAGGATATTCCCGGTGTGCTGCGCGAAGTGGCGGGCGAGGTTGCGCTCTGGTTCGTCGCGGATATACGCGAAAATCGCGGAGCAACGGCGGAATTGCTGGCGCGGCATCTGGCGGAAGTTGCGCCGGCTGCCGGGATCCGGCGCTTCCCCGATGTTGTTTCCGCATTTCGCGAAGCCTGTAAGACGGCGGAGGAAAATGATAGAATTGCAGCCTTTGGTTCTTTCTACACCGTGGCTGATGTGCTGCGCGCATTGCCCGTTTTCCGTCCCGCATCATAGGAATTTGTATGGCGATTGAAAAGTTGAGCGAGCAGGAAATCCAGTTGAGAAAACGGGCCAGGCGTCGCCTGGTAGGCGCAATCGCCCTGGTGCTGGCGATGGTGGTGATTCTGCCCATGGTGCTGGATGACCGCGAAACAAAAGCGCCGCAGCCTGAAATTGTCGTAAGCATTCCCTCCCAGGACGGGGAGGATTTTACCTCTCGCGTCGGCGCGGCCACGGAAAACGGAGCCACGGAAAATACGGCGACCCAAAATCCACCGCAAACCGCAACACCTGAAACGGCGGTAACGCCCGAGGAAACCATTCCGGATTCCGAAGCCGCGCCTGTATCCACGGCGGAAACCAAGCCCGCGCCGACGCCGGTAAAGCCGGAACCGACGAAGCCCGAAGCAGCAAAGCCGGATAAAAAACCGGCGGCCAATGCGGCAACGACTTTCACCATACAGATTGGTGTGTTCTCCGATGCCAATCTCAAACAAATGCAGAAAAAGCTGACGGATGCGGGCTACAAATCCTATACCGAAAAATTGAACGGCAACAGCGGCACGCGCTTGCGCGTTGGTTCCTACGCCACGCGTGCCGAAGCGGAAAAAGTACTGGAAAAACTCAAGGCCGCGGGCACGGACGGCATGGTCGTTCCCAAATAGATGACGGTTTTTGATTACAGCGTCATTGCCATACTTGCGGTTTCAGTGTTGTTGAGTATGATGCGCGGCTTTGTGCGCGAGACGCTTTCGCTGGCAGGCTGGGTGATCGCGTTTTTTGTGGCGAAGTGGTATGCGCCCGCATTGGCGCCATTGCTGCCGCCGTCGATAACGGATGAACCGGTGCGACTATTGGCGGCGTTTCTGGCGCTGTTTTTGGTGACTTTGCTGGCAGTCAGCCTGATTGCGATGGCGCTGAGCGAAGCTTTCAAGCTCGTGCATCTGGGCGGTCTGGACAAGCTGCTGGGCGCGGTGTTTGGCTTGACGCGCGGCGCATTGTTTGTCGCGATTATTGTATTGCTGGGCGGTCTGACCACATTGCCGCAAGAGCCGTTCTGGCGTGATGCGGTGACGAGCAGGCCGCTTGAAGTGGCGGTAACGGATGTCTTGCCGTGGCTGCCGGAAGAGTTTGCCAAGCATATCAAATATGATTAGAGCAGGAGCGCAACATTCATGTGCGGAGTGATCGGTATCGTTGGCAGAAGTCCCGTCAATCAACTGCTGTATGACGGGCTGCTGGTATTGCAGCATCGCGGGCAGGATGCGGCGGGCATCGTCACCAGCGATGGCGGTACGTTTTACATGCACAAGAACAACGGTCTGGTGCAGGATGTTTTCCAAACCCGTCACATGCGCAATCTCATCGGCAATGTCGGCATCGGCCATGTGCGCTATCCAACCGCCGGTTCTTCATCTGCTGCCGAAGCGCAGCCGTTCTACGTCAATTCCCCGTTTGGCATCGTGCTCGGGCACAACGGTAACCTTACCAATGCGCAGCAACTCAAGCGCGAGATATTCCGCCAGGATCTGCGCCATATCAACACGACTTCGGATTCCGAGGTGCTGCTCAATGTGCTCGCGCATGAAATCGAGAGCAGCGCCCGCACCACCGCGCTCGACGTTGACATGATATTTGACGCCGTGCGCGCCGTGCACAAGCGCGTCCGTGGCGCTTATGGCGTGGTGGCGATGATTGCCAATTACGGCTTGCTTGCGTTCCGCGACCCGTTCGGCATACGTCCGCTTGTGATCGGCAAGGCGGAAACCGACAAGGGCGTGGAATACGTTGTTGCCTCGGAGAGCGTGGCGCTGGATGTGCTTGGTTTTCAACTGGTGCGCGACGTGGCGCCGGGCGAGGCCATCTTCATCGACATGGATGGCAATTTCCACGCGCGCATATGCGCGGAAAATCCGGTGCTCAATCCCTGCATCTTCGAATATGTTTATCTCGCGCGCCCCGATTCGGTGATTGACGGCGTTTCGGTCTATCAATCGCGTCTGTACATGGGCGAAAGTCTCGCCGAAAAAATTCGCCGCGAATGGGCGCATCTCAACATTGATGTGGTGATACCCATTCCCGAAAGCAGCCGCCCGAGCGCGCTTCAGCTCGCCAATGATCTCAACCTTACCTACCGCGAAGGCTTTATCAAAAATCGTTACATTGGTCGCACCTTTATCATGCCGGGGCAGGCATTGCGCAAAAAATCCGTGCGCCAGAAACTCAACCCCATAGGCATGGAATTCAAAGGTAAAAACGTGTTGCTGGTCGATGACTCCATCGTGCGCGGCACGACTTCGCAGCGCATTGTGCAGATGGCGCGCGACGCGGGCGCGAACAAGATTTTCTTCGCCTCCGCCGCGCCGCCCGTGCGCTTTCCCAATGTTTACGGCATTGACATGCCCACACGATCCGAACTGCTCGCGACCGGCCGCAATGACGAGGAAATCTGCAGGGAAATCGGCGCGGATGCCCTGATTTACCAGGATCTCGACGACCTCGTGCGCGGCATTCAGCGCAGCAATCCCGCGATCAAGCAATTCGATAATTCCTGCTTCGACGGTTGCTATGTTACCGGTGACATCACCGAAAGCTACCTCGCCGAAATCGAATCCGCGCGCATTGATGTGGAAAAAATCAACAAGCCCGCCAACTCCAGCACGCAACTGGATTTGAATCTGGTGAGCGCGGGCGATCTTGAAGAAGAAGAGGCGATGTAGGCGCCCGCAACAGTTGACAAAGCCGCTGCATGGTTTTACTGTACAGCCTGCGCCGATTTGAGTTTCAGCTTGCGGGCGCGTTATAAATGCAGCTAAAGCGTGCCCAAGCCCGTTTTAGCTTATGCTGAAACGGGTTTTTTGTTGAAAGGCTCTACCCCATGGCAGAATCATCCCAATATCCCGAAACGCTGGGCGTGCGCGCCGGGAGTTTGCATACCGAATTCGGTGAAAATTCCGAGGCGTTGTTTCTTACTTCCAGCTTTCAGTACAAAAGCGCGGCGCAAGCGGCGGCGCGCTTCAGCGGAGAGGAGCCGGGCAATGTTTACTCGCGCTTCACCAATCCCACCGTCACCATGTTTCAGGACAAGCTCGCGGCGCTGGAAGGCGCAGAACGCTGTGTGGCGACCGCAAGCGGCATGTCCGCGATACTTGCCTGCGTGATGGGGCTGTGTTCGGCGGGCGATCATGTGGTGGCTTCGCGCAGCATTTTCGGCACCAGCGTGCAGTTGTTCGGCAATATTTTGCAGCGTTGGGGACTGGAAACCACGTTTGTTTCGCTGACCGACGAGGCCGCATGGGCGGCGGCGGTCAAGCCGAACACCAAGCTTTTCTTTGTCGAAACGCCGTCCAACCCGCTGACCGAAATCTGCGATATTGCCGCGCTTGCGGCGCTCGCGCACAAATCGGGCGCGCAGCTTGTGGTGGATAACTGTTTCTGCACGCCCGCGCTGCAACAGCCGCTCAAACTGGGCGCGGATATCGTCGTGCATTCCGCAACCAAATTCATCGACGGCCAGGGCCGTTGTCTCGGCGGCGCAGTGCTCGGCAAAAAAGACACGCTGGAACCGGTGTACGGTTTTTTGCGCACCGCCGGCCCGGCACTGAGCGCGTTCAACGCCTGGGTATTTTTGAAAGGCCTGGAAACCCTCGCGCTGCGCATGGAAGCGCACTCGCGCAACGCGCTGGAATTGGCGCAATGGCTGGAAGGCCAGCCTGGTATCGAGCGCGTTTATTATCCCGGATTGAAGTCGCACCCGCAGCACGAGCTTGCCAAACGACAGCAGCGCACGGGCGGCGGGATTGTGTCCTTTGATGTCAAAGGCGGCAAAGAAGCCGCTTGGGCATTCATGGACGCGATGCAGATGATCTCCATTACCGCGAACTTGGGCGACACCAAATCCACCGTCACGCACCCGGCAACCACCACCCACAGTCGCGTCACTCCCGAAGCCCGCGCCGCTGCCGGAATCGGCGACGGCTTGGTGCGTATCGCAGTGGGGCTGGAGCATATTGAGGATATCAAGGCGGATTTGGCGCGGGGGTTGGGACGCTAGACGGTGCGAGATTCTCCCTGTTGCATAGCGAGGTGCTTGCCGCCTTGCTCCCTCTCCCCTTGTGGGAGAGGGGTGGGGGAGAGGGGGCATTCGCGTCCCGAATCTGTTGAAAATTGATCGAACATCCCACCAAAGCGACCTTGCTCTGGTCGGGTCTCGCCCCGACGGGCGAGGTTCTTTCTTTTGCTTGACCAAAAGAAAGAACCCAAAGAAAAAGACCCCCTGCTCCCGCGGCGCTGCGCGCTTCCCTGTGCTGCCCATCAAGCCGGGCGTCTCGCAAAAACTCGCACTGACTTTAGTCAGTGCTCAAACAGTTGCGAGCCGAAATCCCCCGTCTTGACTGCGCTGCTCGGCGCGGCAGAAGGGAGTGAAAGGCAGAGTTGTGCGCTACGCGCGGTTCTTTTTTGCACCCAGCCCCTCGCTTCGCTCTCCCCAACCCCTCTCCCATTGATGGCGAGGGGCTTGTCTGTTTATCTTACTTGAGCGCTGCGATTGCTGCGTCGTAATTTGGTTCCATGGTAATTTCCGCCACCAGTTCGCTGTGCAGAACCTTGTTGTTTTCGTCCAGCACGATCACGGCGCGGGTGGTGAGGCCTTCGAGTTTGCTGCTGGTGATGCGCACGCCGTAATTTTCAGCAAATTTGTGGTCGCGCAGGGTGGAGAGCGTGGTGACGTTGGTGATGTTTTCCGCGCCGCAGAAGCGTTTTTGCGCGAAGGGGAGGTCGGCGGAGACGCACAGTACGACGGTGTTGGCGAGCTGGCTCGCGGACTCGTTGAATTTGCGCACGGAGGTGGCGCAAGTGGGCGTGTCTATGCTGGGGAAAATATTCAGCACTTTGCGCTTGCCTGCGAAGTCGGCGAGGGTGACGTTTTGCAGGTCCTGATTGACCAGCGTGAAATCGGGGCCGTTCTGGCCGGGTTGAGGAAAGTTGCCGCCGACGTTGACGGGGTTGCCTTTGAGGGTGACGGTGCTTGCCATGTTGAATCTCCTTGAGCGATTGATGTGGGAACCGGTGGTTATCATGCGGCAGAGCGCAGGGTAATTCAACAATGAGGAAAAGAGGGGTTTAGGTGTCAGGGTTCAGGGTTCGGGTTACAGGATTCAGTAAAACCCAAAAAAACCCATCGCTCCCGCGTAGGCGGGAGCGATGGGTTTTGATGCTGATAAAACCATGGATTTCCGCTAAAAACGCGCGGGAATAACGGAGGTGAGGGCGAGCGCCATCTCATGGTAAAATCACGGCTTTTATGCTGCCATTGAACTAGAAGAATTTTATGGATCAATTCGCCAAAGAAACACTCCCCGTCAGCCTCGAAGAAGAAATGCGCCGTTCTTATCTTGATTACGCGATGAGCGTGATTGTGGGGCGCGCGCTTCCTGATGTGCGTGACGGTCTTAAACCGGTGCATCGCCGTGTTCTTTACGCGATGTATGAGCTCTCCAATGACTGGAACCGCCCCTACAAGAAATCGGCGCGTATCGTCGGTGACGTGATCGGTAAATACCATCCGCACGGCGACACGGCGGTGTATGACACCATAGTGCGCATGGCGCAGGATTTCTCGCTGCGTTACATGCTGGTGGACGGGCAGGGCAACTTCGGTTCGGTGGACGGCGACAATGCCGCCGCGATGCGTTATACCGAGATCCGCATGGCGCGCATTGCGCACGAACTGCTGGCCGATCTCGACAAGGAAACGGTCGATTTCGGCCCCAACTACGACGGCTCCGAGCAGGAGCCGCTCATCATGCCGGCGCGCATTCCCAATCTGCTCATCAACGGTTCTTCCGGCATCGCGGTGGGCATGGCGACCAATATTCCGCCGCACAATCTGGGCGAGGTCATAAACGCCTGTCTCGCAGTGCTGGAAAACGCCGAAATTTCCATTGATGAGTTGATCGACATCATTCCCGCACCGGATTTCCCGACCGCGGGCATCATCTACGGTACTGCCGGCGTCAAGGAAGGCTATCGCACCGGGCGCGGTCGCGTGGTGATGCGCGCGCGCACGCATTTTGAGGATATCGGCAAGGGCGAGCGTCAGGCGATTATCGTTGATGAATTACCCTATCAGGTGAACAAGAAATCGCTCATCGAGAAGATCGCCGAGCTCGTCAACGAGAAAAAGATCGAGGGCATTTCCGATCTGCGCGACGAATCCGACAAATCCGGCATGCGCATGGTGATCGAGCTCAAGCGCGGCGAAATGCCGGAGGTGGTGCTCAACAATCTCTACAAGCAGACCCAGTTGCAGGACACGTTTGGCATGAACATGGTCGCGCTCATGGACGGCCAGCCGCGTTTGCTCAATCTCAAGCAGATGCTGGAAGCCTTCCTGCGCCATCGCCGCGAAGTGGTGACGCGGCGCACCGCGTTCGAGTTGCGCAAGGCGCGCGCGCGCGGCCATGTGCTGGAAGGTCTCGCCGTCGCGCTCGCCAATGTGGACGAGATGATCGCGCTTATCAAGGCCGCGCCCACGCCGCCGGATGCAAAGGTTGCGTTGATGGAGCGTACCTGGAAATCGCCGGTGGTGGAGGAAATGCTCAAGCGCGCCGCGATGGAAGCCGCGCGTCCCGAAGGTCTGGACGAAGCTTACGGTCTCACGAAAAAAGGCTACAAACTGTCCGACGTACAGGCGCAGGAAATCCTGCAAATGCGCTTGCAGCGCCTGACCGGACTGGAACAGGACAAGATCGTCACCGAGTACAAGGAAGTGATGGATCTCATCGCCGATCTGCTCGACATTCTCGCCAAACCCGAGCGCGTGACGCAGATCATCGTCACCGAGTTGACCGCGATCAAGTCGCAGTTCGGCGACAAGCGCCGTAGCGAGATCGAGCACAACGCGCAGGATATTTCGCTCGAAGACCTTATCACGCCGGAAGACGTGGTGGTGACGCTGTCGCATACCGGCTATGTCAAATCCCAGCCGCTTGCTGAATATCGCGCGCAGCGGCGTGGCGGACGCGGCAAGCAGGCGGCGGCGACCAAGGAAGACGATTTCATCGACAAGATGTTCGTCGCCAATACGCATGACTATATTCTGTGTTTTTCGAGCCGTGGCCGCGTTTACTGGCTCAAGGTCTATGAAGTGCCGCAAGGCAGCCGCGTGAGTCGTGGCAAGCCCATCGTCAACCTGTTCCCGCTGGAAGAAGGCGAAAAGATCAATGCGATTCTCGCGGTCAAGGAATTCGACGAGAAGCATTTCGTGTTCATGGCGACCGCGCAGGGCACCGTGAAAAAGACCGCGCTGACCGAATTCTCCAATCCGCGCCGCGCCGGCATCATCGCGATCAATCTCGACGATGGCGATTATCTGGTAGGCGCCGAAGTAACCAATGGCGGCAACGATATCGTGCTGGTTTCCGACGCGGGCAAGGCCGTCTGGTTTGACGAGGAGGACGTGCGTCCCATGGGTCGCGCCACGCGCGGCGTGCGCGGCATGAAGCTGCAAGCCAAGCAAAGCGTGCTGTCGCTGCTGATCGCCGAGGACGACAAGCAGACCGTGCTGGTCGCGACGGAAAACGGTTACGGCAAACGCACCGTGCTCGCGGATTTCCGCCATTCGGGGCGCGGCACGCAGGGCGTGATCGCAATCGCGACCTCGGCGCGCAACGGCAAGGTGGTCGCCGCCAAGCTGGTGAGCGACGAAGACGAGATCATGCTGATCACTACCGGTGGCGTGCTGATACGCACCCGCGTCAAGGAAATCCGCGAACTGGGTCGCGCCACGCAAGGCGTGACGCTCATTAATCTGGGTGAAGGTGAAAAACTCTCCGGCCTTGAAAAAGTGGTCGAATCCGACGAGGACGAAGGCGAGGATTGATGGCGCGCGCGTGGAATTTCAGCGCGGGTCCTGCCGCCTTGCCGGTTGAGGTGCTGGAGCAGGCTCGCGAGGAAATGCTCGACTGGCGCGGCGCAGGCATGAGCGTGATGGAAATGAGCCATCGCGGCAAGGCGTATGACTCCATCATCAAGGCCGCCGAGGCCGACGTGCGCGAGTTGCTGGCGATTCCGCCCGAATACAAGGTGTTGTTTCTGCAAGGCGGTGCGACGCAGTTGTTCTCGCAGATACCGATGAATCTGGCCGCCGGTCGTTCCGTCGATTATCTGGTTACCGGTTCCTGGTCGAAAAAAGCCGTGGACGAAGCGCGGCGTGTCGCGCCCATTGCAGGCGCGGTGCGCGTGGCCGGAAGTACGGAAACCAAGGGCGCTGTCTCGGATGGTTACACCCGTTTCCTGCGCGATGACGAACTCGATCTCGATCCGAACGCCGCGTTTTTGCATCTATGCACCAACGAGACCATCTACGGCGTGGAGGTGCAGGATGATTGCGCGCATCTGACCGGACTCGCCGGAAAAGTGCCGCTGGTCGCGGACATGAGCTCGCATATTTTGTCGCGCCCCGTGAATGTCAGCCGCTACGGCCTTATTTATGCGGGCGCGCAGAAAAATATCGGCCCGGCCGGTTTGGTGTTGTGCATCGTGCGTTCGGATTTGCTCGGCAGGGCGATTCCCGCGATGGCGAGTATCCAGGATTTTTCGGTCATGGTCGAGCACGGCTCCATGCCCAACACGCCGCCGACTTATTCCATCTATATCGCAGGGCTCGTGTTCCAGTGGCTCAAGCGTCAGGGCGGCGTCGCGGCGATGGAAAAAATCAATATTCAGAAATCCGGATTGCTGTACCGCTGCATAGCCGAAAGCGGCGGTTTCTATCATAATCCGGTGGAAGCGCGGAGCCGTTCGCGCATGAACGTGCCATTCACGCTGCATGACGGTGCGCTGGATGACAAGTTTCTGGCCGAAGCCGAGCAAGCCGGACTTGTGGCGTTAAGAGGCCATAAAACCGTGGGCGGCATGCGCGCCTCGATTTACAATGCAACACCGCTCGAAGGTGTGCAGGCGTTGGTTGATTTCATGAAGGATTTTGCGAACCGCAATGGATAAGGCTCTCAAGGAACTGCGCGACCAGATCGACGCGATCGACGACCAGATACTCAAGCTGGTGAGTGAGCGCGCCCGGATCGCGCGCGCCATCGGGCAGATCAAGGGTGATGCCGCAGTGCTGCGTCCCGAGCGTGAAGCACAGGTGTTGCGCCGCATGCAGGCGGATAATCCCGGCCCCTTGTCGGCAGAATCGGTGGCGCAGCTTTATACGGAAATCATGTCGCACTGCCGCGCGCAGGAAGCGCCGGTGTCGGTCGCCTATCTCGGGCCGGCGGGCACATTCAGCGAAGCCGCCGCGCTCAAGCGTTTCGGCCATGCAAGCAATGGCGTGGCTTGCGCGTCCATAGACGAAGTATTCCACGCAACGGAAACCGGCCAGGCCGATTATGGTGTGGTGCCTGTGGAAAATTCCACCGAAGGCGCAATAGGCCGTACCCTGGATTTGCTGCTGCAAAGCCCGCTTGGAATTTGCGGCGAAGTCATGTTGCCTGTGCATCAATGTCTGCTGTCGTCTGTGGCCGACATGAAAGACATCAAGCGCGTTTATTCGCATCCACAATCGCTCGGGCAATGCCAAAACTGGCTCAATGCAAATTTGCAGAATGCCGAACGTGTAGCCGTCGCAAGCAATGCGGAAGCCGCACGCCTCGCCGCCGAACAACCCGGTAGCGCCGCCGTCGCGGGTCAGCAGGCTGCCGAGCGTTTTGCGCTGCCTGTGCTCGCCGCGAACATTGAAGATGACGCGCGCAATACCACGCGCTTTCTCGTGATCGGCAATCAGGAGGTCGCGCCCAGTGGTCGCGATAAAACCTCGCTGGTCATGTCCACCGCAAACCGCCCTGGTGCCGTGCATGATTTGCTGTCGCCGCTCGCGAAACACGGTGTCTCCATGACCAAACTGGAATCGCGTCCCGCGCGTTCCGGTCTGTGGGAATACGCGTTCTTTGTGGATATCGAAGGCCATCGACAAGATACGAAAGTGGCAACCGCGCTGGCCGAGTTGCAACAGGCAGCGGCATTTTTGAAAATACTCGGCTCCTATCCGACGGCAACTTGATTACAGCATCCTCTCTCCCCTCAAGGGAGGGGGAGCAGGTTTTCTAAGTACAAGGTTCATCATGAATTTCGCAGAATTCGCTCCCGACTACATTCGCTCCATCGCTCCCTATCAGCCTGGCAAGCCGATTTCGGAACTCGCGCGTGAACTGGGTCTGGACGAAGCGAACATCATCAAGCTCGCATCCAATGAAAACCCGCTTGGCATCAGCCCGCTCGCGAAGCAGGCAATTGCAGATGCGATGGCAGAGGCCGCGCTTTATCCCGATGGCAATGCCTTTGAATTGAAGCAGGTGATTTGCGCGAAATTCGGCGTGAGCGCCGCGCAAATCGTGCCGGGCAACGGTTCCAACGATGTGCTGGAAATCGCCGCGCGCGCTTTTCTCGCGCCGGGTGTGGAGGCTGTTTATTCGCAACATGCGTTTGCCGTGTATCCGCTGGTGACGCAGGCGACAGGCGCGAGCGGCATCAGTGTTCCAGCCAAAAATTTTGGTCATGATTTGCATGAGATGCGCGCCGCCGTTACAACAAAAACGCGCGTGCTGTTCATCGCGAACCCCAATAATCCGACCGGCACACTGCTGGAAAAACTGGCGCTGCATGATTTTCTGCGCGACTTGCCGGAACATGTGCTGGTGGTGCTGGATGAAGCCTATGATGAATATCTGCCGGATGACAAAAAGTCAGACAGCATTGCCTGGCTGCGCGAGTTTGATAATCTCATCGTGACGCGAACCTTGTCCAAGGCTTACGGGCTCGCAGGTTTGCGCGTCGGCTTCGCGCTTGCGCATCCGGCGGTGGCGGACATGATGAATCGCGTGCGCCAGCCCTTCAACGTCAACAGCCTCGCGCAAGCTGCCGCGATTGCCGCGCTGAAGGACGACGATTTCGTGCGCCGCAGTCGCGATCTCAACGACGCGGGCATGCGTCAGATCACGGATGGCTTGAGTCAACTCGGGCTGCGCTACATTCCGTCTTTCGGCAACTTCGTGAGTTTTTACGTGGCGAATGCCGCTGCCGTGAATCAAAAGCTGCTGCAACGCGGTGTGATCGTGCGCCCGATTTTCGCTTATGAAATGCCGGACTGGCTGCGTGTGAGCATAGGACTGCCGCAAGAAAACGCGCGTTTTCTGGAAGCAATGCAGGCGATATTGGCGGAAGGCAATTGAAATCAACGCATCACGCATTCCTGCCTTCGCAGGGATGCGAAAATAATCTGTCAATAATCTGAATTTTCCGGAGACTTTTCTTATGGCCGGTGCCAGCCTGCTTGCTTTGCTTGACGACATTACCAGCGTTCTCGACGATGTGGCGACCATGACCAAGGTCGCGGCGAAGAAAACAACCGGCGTGCTCGGCGACGATCTCGCGCTGAATGCGCAACAAGTGGCCGGTGTCCGTGCTGAGCGCGAGTTGCCGGTGGTATGGGCGGTCGCAGTCGGTTCATTGAAAAACAAGCTGATCCTGGTGCCGGCAGCGCTCGCGATCAGCGCATTTATCCCTTGGGCAGTGACGCCTTTGCTGATGCTGGGAGGTCTTTATCTATGCTTTGAAGGCGTCGAAAAACTTACCCACCGCTGGCTGCCGCATGGAGAAACCACTGACGGAAAAACGGAAGAGGCTGTTAATACCACGTCCGATATGGCGACATTCGAGGCGAAAAAAATCAAGGGCGCGATACGCACGGATTTTGTGCTTTCCGCCGAAATCATCGTGATTACCTTGGGTACGGTGGCCGGGCAGCCATTCATCACTCGGTTGATTGTGCTGGCCGGTATCGGCCTGCTGATGACTGTGGGTGTTTATGGTTTGGTCGCTGCCATCATCAAAATGGATGATGCCGGATTGAGTTTGCAGCGACGCTCCAACGCGCTGACTCAAGCTCTGGGAAGAGGCTTGCTGCTGGCGGCGCCGTGGTTGATGAAAACGCTGGCTGTGGTCGGCACGGCGGCGATGTTCATGGTTGGCGGCGGCATTCTCACGCACGGCCTGCCTTTTCTGCATCACGGAATCGCCACATTAGCCAGCGGCACAGGCTTTCTCGGCAGCATCGCAAAGTTGGCGTTTGATGTCACCGTCGGTATCATCGCTGGCGGCATGGTATTGCTGGTGGTTCAGGCGGCGGGCAAACTGCGTGGCGCGATGGGAGATTAAGGAAGTTCATCGCTCTCATTTTTGGTGAGAGCGAAGCCTGGATGTTCAGAGCGAAGGAGGAGGGCGCTTACAAACTCTCCCAGAATTTCCACCATGATTTTTCTTCCGGCGGAGCGGCTTTGCCGCTGAATTTGCTGTTGGGGTAATTGGTTTTGAGCACGCGCAGCGCGTCTTGCTTGAGATCCTCAATACCGAGCAAATCATAGGCGCTGATCATGGTGACCAGAGCTTCTTCGACGGCCGGAGTTTGCGGATAGGTTTCGATCACATATTTGCAGCGGTTAACGGCGGCGACGTAGGCTTCGCGTTTCATGTAGTAGCGGGCGACGTACATTTCATGTGCGGCGAGCGTATTGACCAGATAGGTCATGCGCAGGGTCGCGTCCTTGACGTAGCGGCTGTTGGGGAAGCGGGTCACGAGCTCCTTGAACGACATGAAGGAGGTACGCAGGGTATTGGGGTCGCGGTCGGCGATTTCCTGATGGGTCAGTTTTTCCACGGTCCCGCGCTCGTTGAAGGTGGCGAGGCCTTTGAGATAATACAAGTAATCCACATTGGGATGATTGGGGTGCAGCTTGATAAAGCGGTCGGCGGCGGATACGGCGGAAGCGACTTCGCCTTTTTTGTAATAGGCATAGGCGATTTCGAGCTCGGCCTGAAGCGCGTAGCGGCCATGCGGGTAGCGTGATCCCAGCTTTTGGTAAAGCTCGATGGCTTTGTCGTAATCACGCGAATTCAAGGCCAATTCCGCCTCGCTGCTCAGACGTTCCGCTGACCAGCCACGGGTTTCATCCACTTCGGTCGGATCGCCGAAAAGGGCGCAACCGCAGAGGAACAGAAGCAGAATTAAAGCTACACTACGTTTCATGGAAGTGATTCCCAAAAGATTTCAGCGATTATAACCGATGACCCAGACACAGCCTATTACCCTGACCATCCCGTCCGACCTCGCTGGCTCGCGGCTGGATCAGGCTTTGCCCAAACTGTTGCCCGACTATTCCCGCGCGCGTTTGCAAGCCTGGATCAAGGAAGGTCTTGTGCGCATGGACGGCGAAACCGCGATTGCCAAACAAAAGGTCTGGGGCGGAGAAAACATTGCCGTGCAGCCGCAAGCCGCGCCGGAGGAGATGGCGTTTTCCCCCGAAGATATCGCGCTTGATATTGTTTACGAGGATGATCACATCATCGTCATCAACAAACCGGCGGGGATGGTGGTGCATCCGGCAGCAGGCAACTGGCAGGGAACGCTGCTCAACGCCTTGCTGCATCACGCACCGCAGGTCAGGGATCTGCCGCGCGCGGGCATAGTTCATCGCCTCGACAAGGAAACCAGCGGGCTGCTGGTCGCGACCAAAACCATTGCCGCGCAAACCAGTCTCGTGCGCCAGTTGCAGGCGCGCACGGTCAAGCGTGAATACCGCGCGATTGTTTGGGGTGAGGTGTGGAAAAACGGCAAGGTGGAAACCGAAATTGGCCGCGATCCGCGCGCGCGGACGCGCATGGCGGTCACGCGCACAGGCGGCAAATCCGCAATCACGCACTATGAAGTGCTGGAACGTTTCGCCACGCACACGTATCTGCGCTGCCGTCTCGAAACCGGTCGCACGCACCAGATTCGCGTCCACATGCAGCACATTGGTGCGCCGCTGGTCGGCGATCCGGTTTATGGCATGAAGGGCATCATCCCGCATCGCGTAATGACGCAAACACTGCGCGATATTCTCAAAAATTTTAAACGTCAGGCACTCCATGCCGTTCGCCTCGGCCTTGTTCATCCCGCAACGGGTGAGATGATGGAATGGCAGACGGAACTGCCTGCCGACATGAAGATGCTGCTTGAAGCCATGCGCCACGGGGATGATGAAGCGGCTATTGAGGAAGATTTCGAGTTGGCCTGGAATGATGCCGAAGAGGATGACGAAGATTTCGAGGATGAAGAAGAATGAATTTCATCATCCCCGATTGGCCTGCGCCAACGCGGGTTCGCGCGATCCAGACCACGCGGCAGGGCGGACTGAGCAAGCCGCCTTGCGACAGCCTCAACTTCGGCCTGCATGTGGGTGACGATCCCCACACGGTCGCGAAAAATCGCAATCTGCTCAACACGATTTGTCCGAGCGAACCGGTCTGGCTGGAACAAGTGCACGGCACGACCGTGGTGCTTGCGGAAACCGCCGGATGTGTTCCGCAAGCCGATGCCTGCATCACGCGCACGACCAACACTGTTTGCGCCGTGATGACGGCGGATTGCCTGCCGGTGTTTCTGTGCGATGACGCAGGCGCCGTCGCAGGCATTGCCCACGCAGGCTGGCGCGGCCTTGCCTCGGGTGTTATAGAAAAAACCGTGAGCGCGATGAATGTTACGCCATCATCGCTCATGGCCTGGCTGGGGCCCGCCATCGGCGTGCAAGCCTTCGAAGTCGGCGCGGAAGTGCGTGAAATTTTTTTGCAGCACAGCGCGAATGCCGAATCCGCCTTTGCCGCGCGCGGCGAAAAATATCTGGCCGACATTTATCTGCTCACGCGACAACGCCTGCAAGCGCTGGGGATCACGCGTATTTACGGTGGCGATTTCTGCACCTTTACCGATGCTGAACGTTTTTTCTCCTATCGTCGCGATGGTCGCACGGGGCGCATGGCTTCGCTGATTTGGTTGACAGGCACCGTATAATGTTCACGATTTTCATCCTCCAGAATATGTCATGTCCGTTTTAAGCTGGATACTTGTCGCAAGCCTGTTCGGCGGCTTTCTCAGTGTGGCTTTGGCCGGGTTGGTGGCGCTCAACGCGCGCGCCAACTGGGTTTCCATGCTTGTCAGTTATGCGATAGGCGCGCTGCTGGGGGCGGTGTTTCTGGAGATTTTGCCGCATGCGTTTGAGCATTCCGGCGATGTGAAGGCGGTGGCGACCACGGTATTGTTCGGCATACTGCTGTTTTTCGTGCTGGAAAAACTGGTGTTGTGGCGCCATTGTCACGGCGACGATTGCGAGGCGCATGCGGTGCCCGCGCACGATCACGGAAATGATCATGGCCGCAGCGGTCTCATGATCATGATAGGCGATACCTTTCATAATTTTGTGGACGGCATCCTCATCGCAGCCGCGTTCATGACGGATTTCAAGCTGGGCGCAGTGACGGCGCTGGCGATCATCGCGCACGAAATTCCGCAGGAAGTGGGTGATTTTCTCATCCTGCTGCATTCCGGTTACACCAAGCGGCAGGCGCTGGTGTTCAATCTGCTTTCCAGTCTCGCGACGGTGCTGGGCGGCGTGATCGCGTACTTCGCGCTCAAGTCCGTGCAGGGCTGGATACCCATCATTCTCGGTTTTGCGGCGGCGAGCATGATTTATGTTGCGGTTGCCGACCTTATCCCCGGCTTGCATAAACGCCCGGAATTGCGCGCTACCGTGCAGCAGGTAAGTTTGATCGCGCTCGGTATCGCTTCAATCTGGTTCACCGAAATTCTGCTCGGGGAGTATGCGTAAGAATATCGGTTATCTTCGACGAAGTTACTGTTACTCGACGTGCGCTTTTCCCAGTTCTGCCGGAGCGATATACAGGGGATACAAGGTCGATTCTTCCTGCTGAATGCGCTCGATCAGCACTTTCCCCAACTGGTCGAGATCGGCGATAAAGCTTGAGCTCAGCGCGTGATTTTTTCCCAGCGCGTTGTACTTATCCAGAAAACCCAGCACATCATGGCCGATTGAGGCCATTTCCTTATGCATGTTGCGCATCATGGTATGGTTGAAGTCATTATTGGCGAGCGCGTTTTCCAGATAAACATAAAGCCGGATTTCTTCCGTCAGCAGGTGCGCTTGAATTTCCTTTTTGAACTGGTCCAGGTTTTCCGTGGTATGCGCCGTGTCGCCTGCCACAAAGGCATTGCGGGTCGCGGTAAACAGCGCGAGCAGTTTGCGATGATCGGCCAGCAAGCGCTCAATGAGATGGTCGTCATAGGCAATGCGCGTTCCCGGTGCGTAGTGTGGTGATGCCGATGGTTGTGGTGGCGGAGTCTTGTCCGAAAAGGTCTTTGTTCCCTTCGCCTCTTGTTCAAGGCCGAATAATCTTGTCCAAAAGCCCATGATACTCCCCCATATAATTGAAAAATATAAATCTAATCCTGATATTTTGTGATTATCACCAATAAATTGAAACATGCAATAATCCTTTCAGGCTAGGCCATATTGTCAGGTTGATGCCGCACCGCGCAGGCCGACGAGCCTGAATCAGGGAAACTCGTCTCCGATCATGGGTCAGCGGTATAATCCACGCTTTTTCCGCAATTCAGTATGGCTAAACCTATTCCCCAAGTCGGTTTTGTTTCTCTCGGTTGCCCCAAGGCGTCTTCCGATTCCGAGCGCATCCTGACGCAGTTGCGCGCCGAGGGTTATGCGATCACCGGCAGCTATCACGATGCCGATCTGGTGGTGGTCAATACTTGCGGTTTCATTGATTCCGCGGTGGAAGAATCTCTCGATGCCATCGGTGAGGCGCTCGCGGAAAATGGCAAGGTGATCGTGACGGGCTGCCTCGGCGCCAAGCGCGAGGTGGTGCGCGATGCGCATCCCGGCGTGCTTGCGGTCACCGGTCCGCATGCGCTGGAGGAGGTGATGGCGGCCGTGCACGCACACAGCCCCAAACCGCATGATCCATACAGCGATCTGGTTCCGCCGCAAGGTGTGCGTCTCACACCGCAGCATTACGCGTATCTCAAGATTTCCGAAGGCTGCAATCATCGCTGCACCTTCTGCATCATTCCAAGTCTGCGTGGCGATCTGGTCAGCCGGCCCATCGGTGATGTCATGCGCGAGGCAGAAAATCTTGTGAACGCGGGCGTGCGCGAACTGCTGGTGATTTCGCAGGATACTTCCGCTTACGGTGTCGATGTGAAATATCGTACCGGTTTCTGGGACGGGCGGCCGCTCAAGACGCGCATGACCGAACTGGTGAACGCGCTCGCGGATTTTGGCGTGTGGGTGCGTCTGCATTATGTGTATCCGTATCCGCACGTGGATGAGGTGATTCCACTCATGGCGGACGGAAAAATACTGCCCTATCTCGATGTGCCGTTCCAGCACGCGAGTCCGCGCGTGCTGCGTGCGATGAAACGTCCGGCCAGCGGCGAGAACAATCTCGCGCGCATCCGTGCCTGGCGTGAGATCTGCCCTGAGATCACGTTGCGCAGCACCTTTATTGTCGGTTTTCCCGGCGAGACCGAGGAAGATTTTTGTGAATTGCTGGATTTCATGCAGGAGGCGCAACTGGATCGCGTCGGCTGTTTCGCCTATTCGCCGGTCGAGGGTGCTGTAGCCAATGCCTTGCCGGGTGCGGTACCGGAGGAGGTAAAACAGGAACGCCTCGCGCGTTTCATGGAATTGCAATCCGGCATCAGCAAACAAAAGTTGCAGGACAAGATCGGCCAGACCATGCAGGTGCTGGTCGATGCGGCGGACGAGGAAAATGTCGTGGGCCGCAGCGCCGCAGACGCGCCGGAAATCGACGGCGTGGTATATCTGGAGGGCGGCGCAGGGTTGTTTCCGGGTGATCTGGTTGAGGTAAAAATTATTGATGCCGACGAACATGATTTGTTCGCCGGACCTGCATGAAGCAGGTTTCAGACTACAGCTTACAGTCGCTGTACGGCTGTGCCGCGCTGGTGTTTGGGTTTACTGATCCCTGAAACCTGTATCCTGACAGGTTTTTCGCAGTCGGCGCGACCTTCGAGAAAATCCAGAGTGTAGGGACAGCGATTGGGGCGGATGCCCGCGCGTTTTTTGGTTTGACGACCGATGCTTACAAAAGGGCGTTCGCTGATGAGTTCGTAACCCGATTGCCGCAGCTTTTCAGCCGAGGTCTCGAACAGGCTGAGAGGGTTGTCGATATTTTGCAGGGTCACGCTTTTTTTCGTGACCTTGAGCACGTTGTACATGCTGAGTTTACCGGCGCGGCGCTTGCCGTAGATTTCGCCTGCTTTTACGATCATATCCATCGGTTGCCTGTTTGGATGCTCCAGCCATCACCGCCGAAATGGCGGGGAAAATGCGGTGTTCAGTATGAGGCGATCCTGCTGTTGCGGAATGCTACCAAGCCCGTTGCAATAAAGCAAACCTGCGTAAACGTGCCCTAAGGAACCTCTGAATCGTGCATAATGCCGCATTCGAACAGAGAATTTTATCGAATGCTGGGAATAAAAAATTCAAGAAGCGTTGCCGTGTTCGCACATGACGCCGCTGTTGCGGCGATTGCGTGGGTGGCTGCGTTTCTGCTCCGTTTCAATTTTGCGATTGCACCTGAATATATCGCCAATATGTGGCAGGCTCTGCTTTGGGTCGTGCCATTGCAAGCGCTGATTTTCTGGCGGTTCGGGCTTTATCGCGGGCTGTGGCGTTTCGCCAGTCTGCCCGATCTCAAGCGCATATTGCTTGCCGTGGGTGTCGCGGCGCTGGCGGTACCTGTCGTGCTGCTTATGCTGCAATCGGGACGCGTGCTGGTTCCGCGTTCCGTGTTGGTGCTTGATCCCATCCTGCTGCTGCTCATCATGGGCGGCAGTCGTTTTGCCTATCGCTGGTGGAAGGAGCACCGACTCTACGGCTTGTTGCAGGAGCAGGGCAAGCCGGTGCTGATTATCGGGGGAGGAGAAGCCGCCACGCTTCTGATCCGTGAACTCGCGCGACATCAGGATTGGCAAGTAGTGGGTCTGCTCGACGATCAGGAGGAGTTGCGCGGCCGCCAGGTACATGGCGTGCGCGTGCTCGGAAAACCGGATGAACTGGCTGGTTTCGCGCGGAAGACCGGCGCGCGTCATGCCATCATCGCGATGCCTTCCGCAGCACATACGGAGCGGCGGCGGGCGATAGACATCTGCGCAGCGGCCGGGATCGAGGCGCTTACGGTGCCGTCGTTTGACGATCTTACGAGCGGCCGCGTGAGCATTTCGCAGGTGCGGCATGTGGAGGTGGAAGATTTGCTCGGGCGCGATCCGGTCGCGCTGGATGACGCCGGTTTGCACGGGCTTATCGGCGGGCAGGTGGTGATGGTGACCGGCGCGGGCGGTTCCATAGGTTCCGAGCTTTGCCGCCAGATCGCGCGCTACGAGCCGGAGATGCTGGTGATGTTCGAGTTGAGCGAGTACGCGCTGTATCAACTGGAACAGGAGTTCCGCGAGGTTTTGCCGCAGTTGCGCATTGTGTGCGTGATCGGCGATGTGAAGAATGCCGACCGCGTTACGAGTGTGCTGCATCGTTATCGTCCTTCGCTGGTGTTTCACGCGGCGGCTTACAAGCACGTTCCGCTCATGGAGTGGGGCAATGTGAGCGAGGCGCTCACCAACAACGTGCTTGGCACGCATACACTGGCGGCAGCCTGCAAGGCGGCGGGTGTGCAAAAATTCATACTGGTTTCGACCGACAAGGCGGTCAATCCGGTCAATGTAATGGGCGCAAGCAAGCGGCTTGCGGAGCTTGTCTGCCAGGGCTTGCAGGATGCTTCAGGTACACGCTTCGTGATGGTGCGTTTCGGTAATGTGCTTGGGTCTTCCGGCAGCGTCATTCCAAAGTTCCGCGAGCAGATCGCCAAGGGCGGACCGGTGACGGTAACGCACCCGGAAGTCACGCGCTATTTCATGTCCATTCCCGAGGCGTCGCAGCTTGTGTTGCAGGCGGGTCTCATGGGGCAGGGCGGTGAAATTTTCGTGCTCGACATGGGCGAGCCGATCAGGATTGCGAGCCTCGCGGAGGAAATGATACGTCTCTCCGGCTTTGAGCTGGATGAAATCAAGATCGTCTATACCGGCCTGCGGCCAGGTGAAAAGCTTTACGAGGAATTGCTCGCGGGCGACGAACAGAGCCTGCCCACGCCGCACGCCAAGCTGCGCATCGCGCGCGCGCGTTCCGTGGATGGCGCATGGGTGGCCGGTTTGTTGCGCTGGGTGGAATCCGCGGTCAAGCAAGATGAACATGCCGTCAAGCAAGACCTCAAACAATGGGTGGAAGAATATTCGGGCGAGTCATCGCCCTCTCACCCGTCATCCTCTTCTTTCATAACCGTACATTGAAAAAGCAGAAGCCATGACTCAACCTACCAAAGCCGTTTTCCCCGTTGCCGGTCTCGGCACCCGATTTCTCCCGGCCACCAAGGCCAGCCCCAAGGAAATGCTGCCCATCGTTGACAAGCCGTTGATTCAGTATGCGGTGGAGGAGGCGGCGGAAGCGGGGATCACAGAGATGATCTTCATCACAGGTCGCACCAAACGCGCGATTGAAGATCATTTTGACAAAGCCTATGAGCTTGAAGTCGAGCTGGAAACGCGCGGTCGCACGCAACTGCTGGAAGAGTTGCGCGCGATGATTCCGCGCGGCATTAATTGCATCTACATGCGCCAGTCGGAGGCGCTTGGGCTTGGTCACGCGGTGCTGTGCGCGCATCCCATCGTCGGCAATGAACCCTTCGCCGTCATACTCGCCGACGACTTTATCGACGGCAAACCCGGCGCGATGAAACAAATGCTGGAACGCTACCGCATATACGGCAACTCGATACTGGGCGTGGAAAATATTGATCCTTCGGAAACCGCGAGCTATGGCATCGTCGATGCCGCGGATATCGGTCCCGGCATATTGCAAGTCAACGGCATTGTCGAAAAGCCGCAGCCCAGCGAAGCTCCTTCCAATCTCGCGGTTGTGGGGCGTTATCTTTTCACGCCGCATATTTTCGAGCATCTCAAAACCGTGCAGCCCGGCAAGGGTGGCGAAATACAACTCACCGACGGCATTGCTGCGCTCATGCGCAAGGAGCGCGTGCTGGCTTATCGTTTTGAAGGCAAACGCTATGACTGCGGCAGCAAGCTCGGCTACATGAAAGCCAATGTCGAGCTCGCCATGCGTCATCCCGCGATAGGCGCGGAGTTCAGCGCGTATCTCAAGCAATTCAAAGCGTGAGCGACGCGCAGCGGTATCTGGATGAATCCGCAGTACTGTTTTCCGCGGATGAAGTGGATGCGGCGATAGCGCGGGTCGCGCAGGAAATCACGCAAACCCTGGCCGACAGCAAACCATTGGTCTTGTGTGTGATGAACGGCGCGGCAGTATTTGCAGGCAAGCTGCTGCCGCTGCTCAATTTCCCGCTGGAATTTGATTGCGCGCGAGCCACTCGTTACCACAATGCCACCACAGGCGGCGAAATCCTCTGGAAAATGTTCCCCGATGCTGACATGCGCGGCCGCACCGTGCTGCTGTTTGATGACATTCTCGATCAGGGGCACACGTTGGCGGAGATCAGCAAAAAATGCCGGGAAGCCGGCGCATCGCGTATTTTGATCGCTGCGCTGACGGAAAAAGATACCGGATGTGACAAGCCTGTGCGCGCTGATTTCGTCGGATTGACTGTTCCCGACCGTTATGTTTTTGGTTGCGGCATGGACATACACGGCTGGTGGCGAAATCTGGCGGAGATACGGGTGATGAAGGACTAGTCTCTCGTTCCTCGCGCGGCAAGCGTGCCGGACAATTTGCTTCACGAAGGTGTTAAAAATGATCCCATCTTGATCGAGATCAAGGTTCCTGAATTCACGCTGGACAACAATACTCAATAGCTGCGACAATTTGTCGCATCCCCTTGCCAGCAAGCTAAATAAATGGAGGAACGACACCATGAAAAACCACGAGCCCGAAATCAATAGCAACCAGGAAAACCCGCAGGACGAAAGCCGACGAAATTTTCTTGGAACCACGGCCATGGTCACGCTGGCGGGTGCCGGCATGGTGATGGGTCTGAGCGCCTGCAAAAAAGAAGATGGTTCATCCTCATCTGCCGGCAGTGCGGCGGGCGCCGGAGCGGGTCGCGAGGCGCATGCGGGGGAATTTGAAGTTCCGCCCGGCAAGCTTGATCAATACTATATTTTCTCCAGCGCCGGTCACAATGGCGAAGTCCGCGTTTACGGCCTGCCTTCCGGTCGCACCATCAAGCGCATTCCGGTATTCAATATCGACCCCATGGTGGGTTGGGGCATCACCAACGAGTCCAAGGCCATCATGGGCACGAAAGCGGACGGCAGCCTCAAATACATCACGGGCGATACGCACCATGTGCATGGTTCGTACAAGGACGGCACCTACGACAGCAAGTATCTGTGGGTCAACGACAAACTCAACAACCGGCTCGCGCGCATCCGCATGGACTACATGGAGTGCGACAAGATCACCGACATTCCCAATGTGCAGGGCTTCCACGGCATATTCCCGGACAAGTGCGATCCGGTGGATGCCGCCATCAATTACACCACGCGCGTGTTCTGTGGTTGCGAGTTCCATATTCCGCAACCCGATGACGGACGCGACGTGGATGATCCGGCCAAGTGGTACACGGTATTTACCTGCATAGACGCGGAAAGCATGGAAGTGCGCTGGCAGGTCAAGGTTGACGGCAACATGGATCTGGTCGCGACCTCTTATGACGGCAAGCTCGCTGCGGCGAACCAGTACAACACGGAAAACGGTGCGGTGCTGGCCGACATGATGTCTGCCGAGCATGACGCCTGTGTGTTCTTCAACATCGAGCGTATCGAAGCCGCGATCAAGGCCGGCAAGAGCTTCACCATAGGTGATTCCAGGGTTCCGGTTGTGGATGGCACAAAAGCAGCCAACAGCGATCCCAAAACCGCGCTGACCTGCTATGTTCCCGTGCCCAAGAATCCGCACGGTGTGAATGTATCGCCGGACAACAAGTATTTCGTCTGCTCCGGCAAGCTCTCGCCGACCGCCACCGTGATCGCCACCGAGCTCGTGCACAAGTGGTTCGCGGGAGAGGTCGCGGATCCGCGCGAAACCGTGGTGGCCGAGCCGGAAATCGGCTTGGGCCCGTTGCATACCGCTTTTGACGGACGCGGCAACGCCTACACTTCGCTGTTCCTCGACAGCCAGATCGTCAAATGGAACGTGGACGCGGCCATCGCGCACTTCAAGGGCGACAAGAACGCCAAGCCGGTGGTTGACCGTATCGACGTGCACTATCAGCCGGGTCACACCTATTCTTCCATGGGCGAGACCAAGGAAGCCGACGGCAAATTCCTCAACGTGGGCAACAAGTTCTCCAAGGATCGCTTCCTGCCGGTAGGCCCGTTGCATGTCGAGACCGAGCAGCTCGTTGATATCAGCAGCGACAAGATGCGGCTGATCCACGATCACACTGCATATCCCGAGCCGCACGACGCGATCATCGTGCGCGCCGACGTGGTCAAGACCAAGCAGATCTATGCCATGGAGGACTTCCCGAACGCGGTGAAAGCAATTGAGGACAACCGCGTGGAGCGCAACGGCAAGAAGGTCAATGTGTACATGACCTCGCAGGCGCCGAACTACGGCCTCCAGGAAATCAAGGTCAAGCTCGGCGACGAAGTGACCATTACTCTCACCAATCACGACAAGGTGGAGGATCTGACCCACGGCTTCGGCATCGAGCGCTACGATGTCAATTTCATCGTCAATCCGCAGGAAACACATTCGGTAACATTCAAGGCTGACAAGCTGGGCGTGTTCTGGATATACTGCACGCATTTCTGCCATGCATTGCACTTGGAAATGCGTAGCCGCCTGATCGTCGAGAAGTAAAATTTTGTTTTAAAGAGAGCGGCAGTATTTCGGGCGAGATTCACCCCTCGCCCTTTTTATTGTTTTTGTTGTTCGTTGCAAAGAGAGGATCGAGCTGTGAAAAACAACCATCATCTCCTCGCATGCATACGTGGCTTGCTGCGTCGTTTGCCCGTTTGCCGCCTCCTTATTCCCGCGTTGCTGTCAGTGTTTCTGTACCCGGTCACCGGCTGGGCTGATGAGCCGCATGCGCCCATTCGTCAAGCCGCCTCCTACGAAGCGCCGCTACCCGCCGGACTCACCAGTGATCCTGACCTGTGCGCCTACGCGCCTTGCCGCGAGGTGTTCCCCGAGGCCGATAGTTTTTCGGTGCGCAAGGGACGCCCGGCCTATGTCGAGGCTTATGCGGAGCGCAAGCACGAGCATGAGCATGAGGGCGGTCATCACAAATTGCTGGGTTACGTCTTTCTCTCGACTGATATCGTCGATATTCCGGCCTATTCCGGCAAGCCCATCGTCACCCTGATCGGCATGGACACTCACGGCAAAATAGTCGGAGTGCGCATCCTCAAACACAGCGAACCCATTCTGCTGGTCGGTATTCCGGAAAGCGAGCTCATCAAGTTCATTCATCAGTTCATCGGCAAGCATGCCTCGGACAAGATCGAGATCGGCAAGGCGCGCGCCGATGACGGTTACATCGGCATAGACGCGATCAGCGGCGCGACCGTCACCGTGATCGCGGAAAATCAGGTAGTGATGCGCAGCGCGCTCGAAATTGCGAAACAGGTGGGCATCGTGCGCTCCAAGCCGCGCCCGCAGGCGGAGTTCACTCCGTTCACGGGCAAGAAAACCTGGAGTGAGTTGCTGGATCAAGGCATGGTGCAGCGACTTACCGTTACGCCCGACGATGTCGGCGTCGCGGATACCGGCCAGCCTTATCTCGATGCGTATTTCGGATACCTCAATCCCCCGGATATCGGCCGCAGCATACTCGGCGACCACGACTATGAACGACTCATGGCCGATCTCAAGCCCGGAGAACACGCCATATTCATCATCGGTAACGGCAGTGCCTCGTTCAAGGGTTCGGGTTTTGTGCGCGGCGGCATCTATGATCGCGTGCAAATCACGCAGGACATGGATACCTTTACCTTCCGTGATACCGACTATCTCAATCTCTACAACATGAAAGCCGCAGGCGCGCCTGTTTATAATGAATCGGCGATTTTCATTCTGCGCAGCTCCGCTTTCAGCGCCGCCTATCCGTGGAGTCTGGTGTTCCTCGGCAATCGCATTGACAAGCAGACCGGCGCCAAAACCTTCGCCAATTTCGACCGTGAATACTGGCTGCCGGAATCCATGCTGCAAGGCGGGCGGCCAAAAATCGTCAAGTCCGATCCGACCTGGCTCAAGATATGGAAAGACAAGCGCCTCGGCATTACGCTGTTCACGCTGCTGCTTGCCGCCACGGCGCTGTTGCACATTTTCCGCGACAAGCTCGTGCGGCGCTCCAACCACAAGGACAAACGCTGGGTTTCCATCCCCAAATACACGATCTGGATCATCAGCATCGCGATTGTCGGCTTCGGACTTATGGCACAGCCCAGCATCACGCATGTGCTGACCTGGGTGCACTCGCTGGTATTCCAGTGGAAGTGGGAGTTGTTCCTGTCCGACCCTTACATCTTCGTGTTCTGGTGGTTCATCATCATCACCGTGCTGGTCTGGGGACGCGGTCTGTTCTGCGGCTGGCTTTGCCCCTATGGTTCGATGACGGAACTGCTGTACAAAATCGTCCGCGCCACGCCGCTGCGCCGCTTCCAGTTCATGCCGTCGAAGGCGCTGCACGACAAGCTCAAATGGCTCAAGTATGCGATCTTCTTCGCGCTGCTCGCGGTGTCGTTTTACTCCATGGGCATGGCCGAAAAACTGGCCGAGGTCGAGCCGTTCAAGACCACCTTCCTCGTCGGCGTGTGGAACCGCACCTGGCCTTTCGTTACGTTCTGGCTCGTGCTGTTTGTGTTGTCAGCGTTCATGGAGCGACCGTTCTGCAAATACCTGTGCCCGCTCGGCGCAGGGCTTGCGATTCCCGGAACCCTGCGCCGCATCGGCCTCAAACGCAAAGCCGAATGCACCACCTGCCATGCCTGCGCGTCGGGTTGCGGTTCGCAGGCGATTGACGCGCAAGGACGCATTGATCATCGCGAATGTTTGCTGTGTCTGGATTGCATGGTGTTGTACTACGACGAACATGCCTGCCCGCCGCTGTCCAAGGAACGGAAACGTCGCGTCAAGGAAGGTTTGCCGCTGACACCGATTTCGCCGCAGGGCTACTACATTCCGGTGGAAAGCATAGGCCGCCCGCCGCGCAAGGATGCCAATCCGGCATGAGGCAGGCGGCTTTTATCGCGCTGGCAATGGCGCTCGGCTGCGCTCCCGCCTGCGCCGCTGAAATCACCGTGCAGCCTGGAGCATCCATCGCGGCGGCGATCACCGGAGCGGCGCCCGGTGACACGATACGGGTAGAGCGCGGGTATTATCGCGAACGTCTTGTGATCGACAAGCCGCTCACGCTCAAGGGCCTTGATCGGCCCACGCTCGACGGCGAACTCAAGGACGATGTGATTCGCATCAAATCGCCTGATGTCATCATCGAAGGTTTTATCGTGCGCAACAGCGGGAACAACCTCACGGCGCAGAACGCGGGCATCTATATTGAACCGCGCAGCGACCGGGTGATCGTGCGCGACAATGTCATCAACAACACGCTGTTCGGTCTCTGGATCGAAAAAGCGAATTACGCGCAGGTGCTCGACAACAACATCACCGGCATGCGCGATCTGGCTTCGGCGCAGCGCGGCAACGGCATCCTGCTCTACAATTCGCATCATGCGATCATCGCGGGCAACGAGATCAGTTTCACGCGCGACGGCATCTATGTGGATGTCTCCGACCACGCGGTGTTTCGCGGCAACCGTCTGCATCACCTGCGCTATGGAACGCACTACATGAACTCCAACCACAACCTGTGGGAGAACAACGAGAGCTATCTCAATCGCGGCGGCCTCGCGCTCATGGAGGTGCGCAGCCTGATCGTGCGCAACAACCGCGCCTGGGGCAATTCCGATCACGGCATCATGTTGCGCACGATTCAGGATTCGGTCATCGAGAACAATATCGTCGCGGGCAATGCGCGCGGTTTTTTCATCTACGACGCGGAATACAATACGCTCAAGGGCAATCTCATTATTGACAACCGTGTCGGCGTACATCTGTGGGCCGGCTCCATTCACAACGATGTTGAAGGCAACGATATCATTCATAACCGCGAGCAGATACGCTACGTGGCGAGCCGCGACGAACAATGGGGCGGCAAGACCGGCAATTACTGGAGCAACTATCTCGGCTGGGATCGCAACGGTGACGGCATCGGAGACGTGCCCTACGAGGCGAGTGATCTGGTGGATCGTCTTACCTGGAAATATCCGGCGTTCAAATTGCTGCTGAACAGCCCCGCAGTGCAGACCTTGCGTCTGGTCTCGCGCCAGTTTCCGCTGCTGCGCGCTACCAGCGTGGTGGACCAGCATCCGCGCATGCGTCCGTTCAATACTGATTGGAGGGAATGGATTGGCAAGCAACGCCATTGAAATCCGTGAGGTTTCACGCCGCTTCGGCCCCGTGTGCGCGGTGGACGGAGTGAGCCTGGATATTTTCGAAGGCGAAACGCTGGGTCTTATCGGGCATAACGGCGCGGGCAAGAGCACGCTGTTCAAGATGATGCTGGGACTGATTCCGCCTTCCTCCGGCCAGATACTTATTCAGGGCACACAGGTTCACGGCGCGGCTTTTCGCGCCCTGCGCCGCGCCATCGGTTATCTGCCGGAAAATCTTGCATTCTACGAAAACCTCACCGGTCTTGAAACGCTGCGTTTCTTCGCGCGGCTCAAAGGCTGCGGTCAGGAACAATGCATGGCGCTGCTCAAAAAACTCGGCCTCGAACACGCGGCGAACCGGCGCGTGGACGGTTATTCCAAAGGCATGCGTCAGCGCCTCGGTTTCGCTCAGGCGTTGCTTGGCAGCCCGCGCATTTTGTTTCTCGACGAGCCGACCAACGGGCTCGATCCAGAAGGCATACGCGAGTTTTACGACATTCTCGGAGAACTCAAGCAGACCGGCGTCACGGTCATCATTACTTCGCACATTTTGTTTGAGATTCAGGAGCGCGTGCAACGCCTCGCGGTCATGAAATCCGGCAAGCTGCACGCGCTTGGCACGGTGCAACAGTTGCGCGAGGAAGTGAATCTGCCGCTGACGGTTCATCTGCGCCTCTCCGGTTCGCCGCAGCGCGTGCGGGATGCGCTTGCAGGCATACCGCTTGAAAGTCTGGAAGCGCAGGACGGGCATGTGATGATTCGTTGCATGCATCAGCACAGAATGGAACTGCTGCGCCGTCTTTACGCGCTGGAAGGGTTGGACGACATCACCGTGCGCGAGCCTTCGCTCGAAGACATCTTTCTGGGGTACGCGGCATGAAAATATTTTGGCAACTTTGCCGAGGACAGCGGCATGCTTGAAGCGAAACAGATACGCACGGTTACCGCCAAGGAATTTCGCGACCGCATCCGTAATCGCTGGGTGATCGCGGTGGCGATCATCTTTACGCTGTTCGCCCTCGCCATCGTCTATTTCGGCGCGGCGCAACAGGGTGAGGTCGGCTTCCGCAACATCGAACTCACCATCGCGAGTCTTGTGAGTCTCGTGATCTATTTAATTCCGCTCATCGCACTCATCCTCGGCTACGACGCGATTGTGGGCGAACGCGAGCGTGGCTCGCTTGATCTGCTGCTGTCCATGCCTATCACGCGACTCGAATTGCTGCTCGGCAAGTTCCTCGGCCTGTCGCTCGCGCTCACTTGCTCCACGCTGCTCGGCTTCGGTCTGGTCGGCCTGTTGCTCGCAGGCCAGACGGACGCCGAGGCGCTCTATCACTACGCGGGTTTCATGTTCAGCGCGATTCTGCTTGGCTTGGTGTTTCTCAGCCTCGCGGTTATGGTTTCGGTGCTCGCGCGTGACCGCGCGCGAGCGAGCGGCGCCGCGATCGGAGTATGGTTTTTGTTCGTGCTGGTGTACGACCTCATCCTGCTCGGCGTGCTGGTGCTCTCCGGCGGAGAATTCGGAGAGGACCTGTTCCCGCTGCTGCTGCTGTTCAATCCGGCGGATATTTTCCGTTTGCTCAACATCTTCAGTCTGGAAGATCTCAAAACTTTCTACGGGCTGGCCACTGTATTTCCGGCCAGCCTGTCCAACCCCTGGCTGCTGGGTAGCATGATGGTTGCATGGATTATCGCCCCGCTCGCCGTCGCTCAATGGAGATTCAAATGACCTTGATACGCCTCGTTCCCGCGCTCGTACTCGCCATCCTCGTCACCGCTTGCGGCAAACCTGAAACCACGGCGGTCGAACCGCTCGCGATACAGTCGGGCACAGCCTGCTCGCTGGACGGGATGATACTCGCCGACTTTCCCGGCCCCAAGGCGCAGATTCATTATGCGAGCGGCGAACCTGATTTCTTCTGTGACACGATGGAGATGTTCTCCATTTATCTGCAACCGGAACAGCAAAAACGCATCACCGGCATCTTCACGCAGGACATGGCCAAGGAAAACTGGGACAAGCCCGAAGGACACTGGATAGATGCAAAACAGGCGTGGTTCGTGGTCGGCAGCAGCCGGCAAGGATCCATGGGACACACCATTGCCTCGTTTGCCGAACGCGCGGATGCCGATGCCTTTGCTACGCAGTATGGCGGCAAGGTATACGCATTCAGCGAGATCACCCCGGATATCGCCGATCTCACCGGCGGCGCCAACCACGACGAACATATGTAATCAGGAATCAGGTTTCGGGGATCAGGAATCAGTATCGTGCGGCTGTGCCGCACGGACTTTTGGTTTTGCTGATCCCTGATACGCTGGAAGTCGAAAATGCTGAGGGTGATTAACTTCATCCAAGCCATCCCGAGATTGCGGTAAAATTTACCCCATGTCCTCCCCCGTTTTTATCCATCTGCGTTGTCACAGCGAGTTTTCCGTCGTGGATGGCATGGTGCGTATCAACGATTACGTCAAACGCGCCGTGAGCGACCAAATGCCTGCGCTCGCGCTCACTGATCTTTCCAATCTGTTCGGTGCGGTGAAGTTTTACAAGGCGGCGCGAGAAAAGGGTGTCAAGGCGATTCTCGGCGCGGATGTATGGTTGGAGAATGAGGGCAATCGCGATCAGCCATATCGGGCGTTGCTGCTGTGTCAAAATCATGCGGGTTATTTGCGCTTGTGCGAACTCGTGTCGCGCGCGTTTCTCGAAAACCAGCATCGTGGGCGCGCGGAGATCCGGCGCGAGTGGATTTCCGCAGGCGGCAGCGAGGGGCTTATCCTGTTGTCTGGCGCGATGATGGGCGACATCGGGCAGGCATTGTTGCAGGAGAATATGGCGCTTGCCGAAACGCTTGCGCGACAATGGAATCAACTCTTCCCCAACCGTTTTTATATTGAGCTGCAACGTGCAGGACAGCCGCAGCAGAAAGTCTATATCGCGCGCGCGCTTGATCTTGCGGGGCGTTTGCACATTCCCGTGGTGGCGACGCATCCGATCCAGTTTCTCGATCCCGAAGATTACAAGGCGCACGAGGCGCGCGTCTGCATCGCCGAAGGCTATGTGCTCGCCGACCGTCGCCGTCCGCGTCATTTTACCGAGCAACAATATTTTCATGCGCAGACCGAAATGGCGGAGTTGTTCGCGGATATTCCCGAGGCGCTCGCCAACAGCGTCGAAATCGCCAAGCGTTGCAATCTCACGCTCACACTCGGCAAAAATTATCTGCCGCAATTTCCCACGCCGAATAACGAAAGTCTGGATGACTATCTCGCTACGCAGGCGCATATCGGCTTGAAACAACGGCTGGAAGTGTTGTATCCCGATGCACAGGTGCGCGAGAGCAAACGCGCGGAATATGAACAGCGGCTTGATTTCGAGGTCGGCATCATTTCGCAGATGGGTTTTGCGGGTTACTTTCTCATTGTGGCGGACTTCATCAACTGGGCCAAAAACAATGGCGTTCCGGTCGGGCCGGGGCGCGGTTCAGGAGCTGGCTCGCTGGTGGCTTACAGCCTCGGCATCACCGATCTCGATCCGCTGCGCTACAACCTGCTGTTCGAGCGTTTTTTGAATCCCGAGCGTGTATCCATGCCTGACTTCGACATTGATTTCTGTCAGGAAGGGCGTGACCGCGTGATTGAGTATGTGCGCCACAAATATGGTCTCGACGCGGTTTCGCAGATCGCCACCTTCGGCACCATGGCGGCCAAGGCGGTCATACGCGACGTCGGTCGCGTGCTTGATCTGCCGTTTAATTTTGTTGATGGCATCGCCAAACTCATACCCAATGAACTCGGAATTTCGCTTTCCGACGCGCTCGAAAAAGAACCGCAGCTCGCGGAGCGGCGTGCGCAGGAAGAAGAAGTGCGCGAATTGCTGGAGCTGGCGTTGCGGCTTGAGGGCCTCACGCGCAACATCGGCATGCACGCAGGCGGCGTGCTAATTTCTCCCGGCAAGATTACCGATTTCTCGCCTGTGTATTGCCAGCCCGGCGGTGAGAACGTCATCAGTCAATATGACAAGGATGATGTGGAATTGGTCGGCCTCGTGAAGTTCGACTTTCTCGGCTTGCGCACGCTGACCATACTCGACATGGCGCTTGCCGATGTCAATGCGCAACGCGCGTCACAAGGGCTGGAGCCGCTGGCGTTTGAAACTTTGCCGCTCGACGACAAGCCCACTTTCGATCTGCTCAAGGCGGCGAATACCACCGCCGTGTTCCAGTTGGAATCGCGCGGCATGAAGGATATGCTCAAGCAGGCTGCGCCTGATGTGTTCGAGGATGTCATCGCACTGGTCGCGCTGTACCGGCCCGGCCCCATGGATCTGATTCCCGATTTCTGCCGCCGCAAACACGGCAGGCAAAAAGTGGAATACCCGCATCCCGTGACCGTGTCCATCCTCAAGGAAACCTACGGCATCATGGTGTATCAGGAACAGGTGATGCAGATCGCGCAGGTGGTCGCGGGCTACAGTCTCGGCGGCGCGGACATGCTGCGGCGCGCGATGGGCAAGAAAAAGCCCGAGGAGATGGCGCAACAACGTGCGGTATTCGTTGAAGGCTCACAGAAAAACGGTACCCGTCCCAAAGACGCCGAATTTTTGTTTGACCTCATGGAAAAATTCGCAAGCTACGGCTTCAACAAGTCGCACGCGGCGGCCTATGCACTCGTGGCCTATCACACGGCTTATCTCAAAAAACATTATCCGGCGGCCTTTCTTGCCGCAACCATGTCGGCGGACATGAACAACACCGACAACATCCACGTCTTCCACGATGATTGCATTGCCAACGGCGTTGAAGTGCTCGCGCCCGACATCAATCGTAGCGCCTACCGTTTCCGTCCGCTCGACGACAAGCATGTTTTATATGGCCTCGGCGCGATCAAGGGCACGGGTGAAGCGGCGGTGGAAGTGATACTCGCCGCGCGCGAACAAGACGGGCCATTCAAGGATTTGTTCGATTTTTGCCAGCGCCTCGATCTGCGCAAGGTAAATCGCCGCGTGATCGAGTCGCTCATACGCGCGGGCGCATTCGATCAACTGGAACCCAATCGCGCGGCGTTGCTCGCCGGTGTCGGCATGGCGATAGAAGCGGCAGAGCAGAGCGGGGCAGCGAGCGGACAAAACAGCTTGTTCGGCGGAATGCCGGAAGTGGTGCAACACAAATTACCCGCTGCGCCGTGCTGGTCGGAGCAGGACAAATTGCAGCACGAAAAAATCGCGCTCGGCTATTACTTTAGCGGCCATCCGTATGCTGCGTATCGAAAGGAGTTGTCTGCCTTTGTGCGTACCAGCCTCGCGGCCTTGAAACCGCAGGAACAGCCGCAACTGCTGGCCGGTATCGTGGTCGGCTTGCGCGCGCGCATGAGCAGTCGTGGCAAAATGGCTTTCGTAACGATAGATGACGGCAGCGCGCAGATCGAAGTGATGGTGGGCAGCGAACTTTTGATCGCGCGCGCCGCACTGCTCAAGGAAGACCAGTTGCTGTTCGTCGAAGGCAAGGTCAGCAACGACGATTTCAGTGGCGGTTTGCGCGTCAATGCGCGGCGTTTGTTCGACATCGTCGCCGCGCGAGGCGCATATGCGAGCCTGCTCAAGATTTCCTGCAACGGGCAGGCGGATGCGCGCAAACTGGGTGAATTGCTTGCGCCGTATCGCCGGGAAGCCACCGAAGAAATTTCCGGCTGTCGCGTGCAAATCAACTACCGCAATGCCGACGCGCATTGTGAACTCGCGCTTGGCGACTGCTGGCGCGTGGAACTGCGCGATGAACTGCTCAACGGCCTGCGCGCATGGCTTTCCGAAGAAAACGTGAAAATCCTGTATCATTGAACGCCATCAGTTTCCCCACAAAACCTTGTGACCTATTGCGCTTATGAAAACCAGCTTTCTGGATTTTGAACAACCCATCGCCGAGCTTGAGGCGAAAATCGAAGAACTGCGCTATGTGCAGGATGATTCCGCGCTGGATATTTCCGAGGAAATCGAGCGGCTGCAAAAAAAGAGTCAGACGCTGACCAAGAGCATTTACAGCAAGCTGGGCGCGTGGCAGATTTCGCAGGTGTCACGCCATCCGCAGCGGCCTTACACGCTGGATTACATCAACGAACTGTTCACCGATTTTGAGGAATTGCACGGCGACCGCGCGTATGCGGATGATCCGGCCATCGTTGGCGGCATGGCGCGTTTCGAGGGCCAGCCGGTGATGGTGATCGGCCATCAGAAAGGTCGCGACACCAAGGAAAAAATTTATCGCAATTTCGGTATGCCGCGCCCGGAAGGCTATCGCAAGGCATTGCGCTTGTTTCATCTCGCCGAAAAATTCAAATTACCCATCATCACCTTCATCGACACGCCAGGCGCCTATCCCGGCATAGGCGCGGAAGAGCGCGGTCAATCGGAAGCGATCGCGCGCAATCTGTATGTGATGGCCGAACTGGAAACGCCCATCATCGGCGTCATCATAGGCGAAGGCGGCTCCGGCGGCGCATTGGCATTGGGTGTAGTCGATCATCTCATGATGCTGCAATATTCCACCTACTCCGTGATTTCGCCGGAAGGCTGCGCTTCCATTTTGTGGAAGAGCGCGGATAAGGCGCCGGAAGCTGCAGAAACGCTCGCAATCACCGCCAATCGCCTCAAGACCTTGGGGCTGGTTGATCGTATCGTCAACGAACCGCTGGGCGGCGCGCACCGCGAGCCGGAGGCGATGATGCAGACCTTGCGCCGCACTCTTCAGGATGAGCTGGAAACCTTGAAGGTTAAATCCACCGCTCATTTGCTCGAAGCGCGTCTGGATCGCCTCATGAGCTATGGCAAGTTCAAAGAAGCCACGGCCAAGTGAGCTGTCGCAACGTCTGAAGCAATTCCTCGACGCGCACGTTCGTCCCAATCAAACCCTGCTCATCGGCCTCTCAGGTGGGCTTGATTCCTGCGTGTTGCTGCACCTGCTGGTTGCGGCACGCGCGCAATATTCCTTGCATCTAAAAGCCGTGCACGTCAATCACGGCATCAGCCCGCACGCACGAAACTGGGCGCAATTTTGCGCGGATTTATGTGTGGCGAATAATGTTCCGTTTGTGACCGAGACCGTCAATGTGCCGCGCGACAGCGGCCTCGGCATAGAAGCCGCCGCGCGCGAGGCACGCTATGCAGCGTTGCTGCAACACAAAGCCGACGCACTCGTACTCGCGCACCATCGCGACGATCAGGCGGAAACTGTGTTGTTGCAATTGCTGCGTGGTTCCGGCGTCAAGGGTTTGGCCGCGATGCCCGCCGTTGCCGATCTCAACGGCCTGTCTGTGCTGCGTCCCTTGCTGGATATTCCGCGCAAGGAGCTGGAAGCCTACGCGCAAATCCATGATCTCAATTGGATAGAAGACGAAAGCAATCTCGACCTCGCTTATGACCGGAATTTTTTGCGCCATCACGTACTGCCGGAAATCGAACAGCGTTTTCCCGCAGCAAAAACCACGCTTGCGCGCAGCGCCGGACATTTTGCTGAAGCTGCGAATTTGCTGGATGAAATCGCAGAGGAAGATGCGGTGCATTATATCGACGACGCCGGTCTCAAGATTGCAGCATTGCGCGATCTTTCTCCCGCGCGTGGCTGCAATCTGCTGCGCTACTGGCTCGCGCACCATTTGCCGGAGTTGCCCAGCACGCGTCGGTTGCGCGAGCTTTACCGCCAACTCCTCACTTCACGTTCCGATGCGCAACTATGTGTAACGGTCGGCAGCGGCGCGGTGCATCGTTATCGCGAGCACGCCGTTTTCGTGAATTCTGCAGATAGAGATGAGCTTGCAAGCCTCAACAACGAATCGAAATTGTGCTTGGTAGCGTTGCGCTCACCCCAGCCTGCCGAGTTGCATCTGCCACACGGAACTCTGACTTTCACATGCCAAAAAGGACGCGGCTTGGCCGCGCACAAAATTCCCGATCACCTTGAAATTCGCATTCGTTCCGGCGGAGAATATTTTCGTCCGAATGCCAATCGTCCGACACGCAGCCTGCGCAATCTGCTGCAGGAGGCTGCCATCCCGCCGTGGCAACGCGCCATGCTTCCGCTGGTTTATGCGGGCGACCAGCTTGTCGCCATTCCCGGTATCGGCGTGGCGTGTGATTTGCAAGCCGCGCCGGACGAAGACGGTTGGATGATCGAATTTAAAAGAGATTTGCCGGCAGCCTGATAAACTGTGTGTCAGTGCGAGTACACGCCACTCATACCTTAAGCAATCTTCCGACGCAGCCGCAGAATCAACAGGAGTATTTTCAGCATGCAGAATGTCGCCCGCCATGAAATTGTCATCGTCGGCGCCGGAGCGGCCGGTATCAGCGTGGCTGCCGGTTTGCTCGCGCGGAGTCATGCGCTCGATATTGCGCTGATTGATCCGGCCACAACCCATTACTACCAGCCCGGTTGGACGCTGGTGGGCGGCGGCGTTTTCCGGGCGGAGACGACAGCGCGACCGATGGCTTCGGTCTTGCCGCGCGGCGTCACGCATATCGCGGAAGCGGCGATTGCGTTTGAGCCGGAGGTGAATACAGTGCGTCTCGCCGACGGGCGCGCGGTGGAATACCGGCAACTTATCGTTTGCCCCGGCATTGAGCTGGACTGGAACGGCATCGAAGGTTTGACGGAAACGCTGGGTCGCAATGGCGTGACCTCGAATTATCGATACGATCTCGCACCTTATACCTGGCAACTCGTGCAGCAAATGAAACGGGGAAGCGCCGTGTTTACGCAACCGCCCATCCCGATCAAGTGCGCCGGAGCGCCGCAGAAAGCGATGTATTTATCCGCCGACCACTGGCGTCGCATGGGCTGTCTCAAGAATATTGAAATCGCGTTTTATTCGGCGGCGCCCGCGCTGTTCAGCGTGGCGGCTTATATCCCGGCATTGATGGAATACATCCAGCGCTACAATGTTGATCTCAATCTCGGCACGAAACTGGTGGCGGTGGATGGCGATGCGAAACGCGCGACCTTTACCCGCTCCGCCGCGGACAATACGGTTGAGCGCTTCACGCGCGATTTCGACATGCTGCATGTGACGCCGCCGCAACGCGCGCCCGCATTTGTACGCGCAAGCCCGCTGGCGGATGCGGTCGGCTGGATAGACGTCAACCCGGATACACTCGCGCACAAACGCTACGCGAATATTCACGCACTGGGTGATGCGATCAACACCACCAATTCCAAGACCGCAGGCGCGGTACGCAAGCAGGCTCCCGTAGTCGCGCACAATGTGCTGGCTGCGCTCGGCAAGGCACGGGGCGCGGCGATCTATGATGGTTATGGAGCCTGTCCGCTTACGGTGGAACGGGGTCGCGTCGTGCTGGCTGAATTTCTTTACGGCGGCAAGCTCGCGCCTTCATTTCCGTTGCTCAACGAAGGCACGCGAGCGACACGTCTGGCCTGGATGCTCAAGACGCATGTGCTACCGTTTTTTTACTGGAATATTTTGCTGCGCGGGCGTGAATGGCTGGTGAAGCCGCCCGTCAACATGCCGGATTGATTTTTGTCAGCGCGGCTTTACCAGCATTCCCTCCAGCACCTTCCAAACATTCTCCAGCAACTTTTCCTGCGCGGCGGCTGTCGGATGCAGGCCATCATCTTGAATCAATCCGCGATGGCCAGCCACGCCATCCAGCAGAAAAGGCACGACAGGCAGTTTGTGTTCTTTGGACAATTGATAATAAACATTCGCGAAATCGCGCGTGTAAACCGGGCCGTAATTCGGCGGGATACGCATGCCGATCAGCAGGACTTTTGCATTTTTCTTTTGCGCGGCGATTATCATGGCAGCGAGATTGCGTTTCATGTCGGTAATGGGCAGGCCGCGCAGACCGTCGTTGGGGCCGAGTTCGAGGATGACAAGAGCGGGGCGCGTTTCATCCAGCGTTGCGCTGAAGCGCACGAGGCCGCCGCCGGTGGTTTCGCCGCTGATGCTGGCGTTGGCAACATGATAGCTGTAGCCTTCCTTGTTTAACCGATGCTGCATCAGCGCGACCCAGCCTTGCTCCTTGGGAATACCGTAGGCGGCGGATAAACTGTCGCCATAGACGAGTATGGTCGGGGTATCAGCGGGTGCGGCGACAGCCATAATTGGTAAACTCAGACTTAACAACAGGAAAACTCTGGACAACATGATTTCCGATTCCAATCAAAATATCGAAATAGAAGCAGCGAATTTAAGCAAGCATGTTACCAGCAGCGAAGGCGAACTTGCGATTCTTTCGGATTTCAGTTGCGCGATTCACGCGGGCGAAACGGTCGCGGTTACCGGCACTTCGGGCTCGGGCAAATCTACTTTGCTTGGCCTGTTGGCAGGGCTGGATGTGCCCAGTGCGGGCACAGTCACGTTTCGCGGACAGAATCTGGCGGACTTGAACGAGGACGGGCGCGCGGCGTTGCGCGGGCGGCACATGGGTTTTGTATTTCAATCATTTCAGTTGCTGCCTTCACTGACGGCGTTTGAAAATGTGTTGCTGCCGCTGGAGCTGGCCGGAATTTCCGGTGCGAAAGAGCGCGCGACGCACGCGCTGGAGCGTGTCGGATTGACGGCGCGTTTGCGTCATTATCCGCGCCAGCTTTCTGGCGGCGAGCAGCAGCGCGTTGCGATTGCGCGCGCATTTGCGCCGCAGCCTGCCGTGCTGTTCGCCGATGAGCCTACCGGCAATCTTGATGCCGCGACCGGATCGCGCATTGTTGAGTTGTTGTTCAATCTCAATGCCGAAGCGGGAACCACGCTCGTGCTCGTGACGCACGATGCAACATTGGCGCAACGTTGCAAACGGCGACTGCAACTTGAAGGCGGAAGATTGCAACCATGATCGCCTGGCAACTTGCGCGACAACAACTGCTGAGTTCCTGGCGCTCGGGCGAGGTGCGCGTGCTGTTGTTCGCACTCGTTCTCGCGGTCGCGGCGATGACTTCAGTGGGATTTTTCGCCGATCGCATACAGAATGCTCTCGCGCGGCAGGGCGGGCAGTTGCTGGGAGGCGATCTGGCGGTGATTTCCGATCAGCCGTTGCCGGCAAGCTACAGCGAAAAAGCGCGTGAACTGAACCTTCGCATCGCGACCACGCTGGAATTTCCCAGCATGGCGATGCACGGCGAGCAAAGCCAGCTTGCGGATATCAAGGCGGTCAGCGCGACCTATCCCTTGCTCGGCCAGATGAAAATTTCCGATCAGCCTTACGGCGCGGAGCGTATTGCCGAAGGCGTGCCGCAGGCAGGTGAGGTGTGGATCGAACCTCGCCTCGCCGGAATGCTCGATCTCAAAATCGGCGACATGCTCATGCTGGGCGAGCGCGAACTCAGGGTTGCGAGCATCCTGCAACAGGACCCGGCGCGCGGCGGCAATATGTTCAACATCGCGCCGCGTTTGATGATGAATGCGGATGACGTGGCTTCCACCAATCTTGTTCAATATGGCAGCCGCGTGCGTTATCGTTTGCTGCTCGCGGGTGAGCCGGATGCTTTGACTCGCTATCGTGATGCCGTCAAACCAATGCTGCAACGCGGAACGCGCATCGAGGATGTGCAGGATGCGCGGCCGGAGATACGCTCCGCGCTCGACAAGGCGCGACAATTTCTCGGACTGGCTTCGATGGCGAGCGTGATTCTTTCCATGGTCGCCATGTCGCTCGCGGCGCTGCGCTTCGCGCGGCGGCATCTTGATACTTGCGCGCTCATGCGTTGTTTCGGCGCTTCGCAATCGTTGATACTGCGCGTGTTTTTGTTGCAGGCGCTCATGCTCGGTTTGCTTGGCAGCGTGGTCGGCAGCGCGATCGGCTACAGCGGACAAGAGGTATTGGCGCGACTCGCGGGCAGCCTGTTTCTGGAACAGTTGCCGTTGCCGGGATGGGTTCCCGCAATGAGCGGATTATTGGCGGGCATGGCCACCATGCTCGGCGTGATGTTGCCGCATCTTTTGCGTTTGCGCGATGTGCCTGCGCTGCGGATTTTGCGGCGCGATCTCGGCGAACAAAGCGCGGTATCGTGGCTAGCATGGATGCCGGGCGTTATCGTCATGCTCGCGCTGGTATTTTTGAGCGCGCGCGATGCCAAACTGGGCGGTATTGTTTTGGGTGGATTGGCGGCGCTTGCGCTGGTGGCCGGCATGGTCGCGCTCGGTTTGGGGCGCGTGCTGCGGCGCGTGTCGGCAGCAGCGGGCGGCGTGTGGCGTATCGGCATGGCAAGCGTGTTGCGACGGCCGGGTGCGAGTATCGCGCAGGTGGCGGGCTTCAGCCTGGGATTGATGGCGATGGCGCTGCTCACGCTGGTGCGCGGTGATCTCATGCACAACTGGCAATCCACATTGCCGCCGGATGCGCCCAATCGTTTTGTGATCAATATTCTGCCGGAACAGATTCCTTCCATCCGCGATTTTTTCCGGAAGGAAAATCTGGCGGTTCCGGAAATTTTTCCGATGATACGCGGGCGTTTGGTCGAAATTAACGGCAAACCGCTGGATACATCGCGCTACGTTGACGCGCGCGCGCGGCGGCTTGCGGAACGCGAGTTCAACCTGTCGATTGCGGATGTCATGCAGCAGGACAACAAAATCGTCGAGGGTCGCTGGTGGCGCGATGACGAGCGAGGACAACCGTTGTTGTCGCTGGAGGAGGGCATCGCCAAAACGCTGGAACTGCATCTTGGCGACCGGCTCACTTACGATATCGCGGGCGAGCGGATCACGTTGACGATACAAAGTCTGCGCAAGGTCGAGTGGGATACCATGCGCGCCAATTTTTTCGCCGTGACGCCGCCCGGCGTGCTGGAAAAACATCCGTCCAGTTCCATCATGAGTTTTCATCTCGCGGCGGGGCGCGAGGATGTGCTCAACCGGCTCGTGCGAAATTTTTCCAATTTGACCGTGGTTGATATTGAAGCTGTTTTATCGCAAGTGCGCGCCATCATGGATCGCATGGCGCTTGCAATCCAGTTTGTCTTTGCTTTCTGCATGCTGGCCGGACTCGCCGTGCTCTACGCCGCGCTTGCCGCCACGCGTGATGAACGCACCGATGAAGTCGCCCTGCTGCGTGTATTTGGTGCAAGCCGCCAACAGGTGCGCGCCGCCATACTCGCCGAATTCGCGGGCATCGGCCTGCTTGCCGGCATCGTCGCCGCGATCGGCGCGGAAGCGACTGCCAGCCTCGTCAGCCTGCAAGTGCTGCACATTCCCTACAGCTTCAGTCCGCTGGTCGGCCTCGCAACAATCTGCGGCGGCCTGTTGCTGGTGCCACTTGCGGCATGGCTGGGTTTGCGCCGCATTGTGGATACGCCGCCGCGACAGGTGCTGTTAAGCGTTTGATCGGGATTTCAGATGCCGGAGCGTTGACTTGTTTTAGTCATGCATCTTCCACGGCGGATTTCCTTGTCCGAGCACTTCCCATAAATATTCCACCATTGCCTTGACGCGGGCAGCGCGGCGGGCACCGGAGAGATAAACGGCGTAAACGCCGAGAGGAGGCGTGGCGTAGTCTTGCAGGATGGGGTGCAGTTTTCCGGCGCGGAGTTCCTTGCAGACAAGGAAGCTGGGCAGCAGATCGACGCCGAGATTGTGGGTGATGGCAATGCGGCTCATGTCGCCATTGTTGGTGACGATGCGGCCTTTGACGGGGACGTGATATTCGCGCCCGTCGCGCTGGAATTTCCAGATACTGGCTGTGGGGGAGTAGCTGTAGGTGAGGCAGTTGTGGTTGCGCAAATCTTCGGGGTGTTGCGGTGTGCCGTACTGTTTCAGATAGGCTGGCGAGGCGCAGCAGACGAGGCTGACCTCCGCGAGTTTGCGCGCGATGAGGCTGGTTTTTGGCTCGCTCGTAATGCGCACGGCCATGTCCATGCCTTCTTCGACCAGATCCACGATGCGGTCGTTGAAGCTGAGTTCGAGTTGCAGGTCGGGATAGCGTCTGCAAAATTCGGGGATCGCGGGCGCGATGTATAGCATGCCGAAAGTAGTCGGCAGGCTGACGCGCGATATGCCGCGTGGTTGGCTTTCGCTGGTGACAGCCAGGGCTTCGGCTTCTTCCACGTCGGCGAGAATCGCGCAGCAACGGTCGTAGTAGTTGACGCCGATTTCAGTGAGGTTGATGCGGCGCGTGGAACGTTGCAGCAATTGCGCGCCGAGATGTTTTTCCAGATCGGCCACATGGCGCGAGGTGGCGGTAGGGGAAAGGCGAAGCTGCTCGGCAGCGCGCGCGAAGGAGCCGTTATCGACAACGGCGGTAAATACGCGCATGGCTTGTAGTCTGTCCATAGATAATCTTCACTAAAAATTTAATAAAATTATTTGTTGCGAAAGACGGGGGAAACAATCTGTCTTTTTTATCTTTATCCCGATTTAAGAAACTGTCAAACTATAAAAATTACACGAGGGCTTGTTTGCATGTCTCTGGCTCATTACCCTAACAACAGTCTTTAAGGAGAAGTCATGGCCGATTTGTACACTCCCGTTTTCCTGGGAGGCACCGAATTAAGGAATCGCATCGTGATGGCGCCCATGACCCGCAATCGCGCGGGCGAAAACAATGTGCCGACGCCGCTCATGGCTGAATACTACGCGCAACGCGCTTCTGCCGGACTGATTATCACCGAAGCGGTACCCATTTCCGTGATGGCGCATGGCTATCCGGCGCTTGCCGGAATTTACACGCATGAGCAAGCGGCCGGATGGAAAAGGGTGAGTGATGCCGTTCATGCGAAGGACGGCAAGATTTATCTGCAATTGTGGCATGTGGGGCGCATCTCGCATCCGTCGCTGCTGCCGAACAATGCCCAGCCGGTTGCGCCTTCCGCGATTCGCCCGGCCGGACAGGCATTCACCTACACCGGTTTGCAGGATTTTACGACGCCGCGCGTGCTGGAAACCGATGAAATTCCCGGCGTGATCGAAGATTATCGCAAGGCGGCGCAATATGCGCTGGATGCGGGATTCGACGGCGTCGAAGTGCATTCCGCCAATGGTTATTTGCTGGATCAATTTTTGCGCGACGGCAGCAATCACCGCGTGGATCAATACGGCGGCTCCATTGAAAACCGCGCGCGCTTGACGCTGGAAGTCACCACCGCTGTGTGTGATGTGTGGGGCGCGGATCGCGTGGGTGTGCGGCTTTCGCCGGTCAATGCTTTCAACGATATGCACGACTCCAATCCGCAGGCGCTGTTTAATCATGTCGCGGAAGCGTTAAGCCTTTATGGTTTGTCCTATTTGCACGTGACCGAAATGGGTTCGGCGGAGCAGGCGTTTGATTTCGTGCAACTGCGCCGCTGCTACAAGGGCAACTACATGACCAATGGCGGCTACGACAAGACGCGTGGCAACGCAGCCATCGCAAGCGGGCACGCGGATTGCGTCGCTTATGGCGTACCGTTCATAGCCAACCCCGATCTGGTTGAGCGTTTCAAAGCCGATGCGCCGCTCAATCAGGCCGACCCGGACAGCTTTTACGGCGGCACGGAAAAAGGTTATACCGATTATCCGAGGATGGGATGAGGATGCAGATTTGATTCTTTTTTGCGAAGGAGAATCAAAACATGGGATTCAAGAGTTATGGATAGCGTCGATCTTTCGGTATTGAAAGCACTGGAGGCGTGGCAACATGAAGCGCATCCGGTGTGGCTGGTTACCGTGGTGGAAACTTTCGGTTCCAGCCCGCGCCCGCCCGGCGCCATGCTGGTGTTGCGTGCGGATGGCCACGCGGTCGGTTCGGTCTCCGGCGGTTGCATCGAAGATGACCTTGTGCGACGCGCGCAGTCCGGTGAATTGCTGGCCGATCGCGCCGAGAAAGTGGTTTACGGCGTGACTGCCGAAGAAGCGCGGCGTTTCGGTTTGCCGTGCGGCGGCACCTTGCGGCTTGTGATTGAACCGGCGCATGGCGTGAAGTGGGCGGGTGAATTGCTGGAACGCATACGTGAGCACCGTATCGTGCGTCGCCGTTTGAACCTTGCCACGCTGCAAGTCACTTTGGAAGATGTCGGCTCGCGCGATATTGATATTGCATATGACGGCGACATGCTGGCGACCTTGCACGGCCCGCGCTGGCGGCTGCTCATCATAGGCGCGGGGCAAACTTCCGCTTATCTCGCGCAGATGGCGCAGGCGCTTGATTTTGAAGTGACGGTATGCGATCCGCGCGAGGAAATGCGCGCCACCTGGAATGTATCCGGCGCGCGACTCATCGCGGACATGCCGGACGATGCGGTTCTCGCGCTTGATGTGGATGCCCGTACCGCGATCGTCGCGCTCACGCATGATCCCAAACTTGACGATATGGCATTGCTGGAAGCCCTGAAATCGCGCGCGTTTTATATCGGCGCGCTGGGCTCAAAAGCGAACAATGCCAAGCGACGCGAAAGACTTGCGATGTTTGATCTCGCGCCCGAGGAAATCGCCCGGCTGCACGGTCCGGTCGGGCTGTCCATCGGCAGCCGCACGCCGCCGGAGATCGCGGTCGCCATCCTCGCGCAACTGATACAAGTGCGTTCGGGACGGCAGCAGAAACAAGCCCAGGATCAAACGCAACAGGGTACGGCTTGTGCCGTATAATCAATTTTTACGAACCACCATCATGAGGAGTACACCATGATTTCCCTGAACGTCAACAACACAACCGTTGAGGTTGATGTTGACCCCGGCACGCCGCTACTTTGGGTGCTGCGTGACCATCTCAATCTCACCGGCACCAAATATGGCTGTGGTATTTCCCAGTGCGGCTCGTGTACCGTGCATCTGGATGGTCAGGCGGTGCGCTCATGCGTGACGCCGGTTTCCATGGCCGCGGGAGGCAAGCAGATCACCACCATCGAAGGTCTCGCCGAGCAGGCGCTCGGTCGCAATGTGCAAAAAGCCTGGCAGGAAGTGGACGTGCCTCAATGCGGTTACTGCCAATCCGGCCAGATCATGTCCGCTGTCGCGCTGCTCAAACAAAATCCCAATCCCAGCGATGCTGCGATCACGGCGGCGATGGATGGAAATCTTTGCCGTTGCGGCACCTACAATCGCATACGCGCCGCGATACACAAAGCGGCAGAAATGGGAGCTGCATGATGAGCGCCATTATCGAAAACAAATCCGGCGAACATGATTCAGGTCGCCGCAACTTTCTCAAAGGCTCCGCCGCGCTTGTGGGCGGGCTGATTATCAGTTTCTATCTTCCCGTTAAAGGCGGTCGTGCATTGGCCGCCGAGGGCGCGGCTCCGCAAGTTTATCCGCCCAATGCCTTCATTCGCATTTCCCCCGATGGCGTGGTGACGGTGATCGTCAACAAATCCGAAATGGGGCAGGGCGTTTACACCTCGCTGCCGATGCTGATTGCCGAAGAACTGGAAGCGGACTGGAATACCATACGCGTCGAATCGGCTCCGGTCGGCGCGATTTACAATCACACCGGTTTCGGCATGCAGATCACCGGCGGCAGCAGCAGCATTCCGTCGTCATGGGAACAATTGCGTCGCGTCGGCGCGACCGCGCGCGTGATGCTGGTGCAAGCTGCCGCGCAGCAGTGGGGCGTGCCCGTGAGCGAATGCCGCGCGGAGAACGGCGTGGTCAAACACTCCGGCGGAAAATCTCTGGGCTATGGCGAGCTCGCCGCTGCGGCTGCGCAACTGCCTATGCCGGAAAATGTGCCGCTCAAGGATGCCAAGGATTTCAAAATCATCGGCACATCCGTCAAACGTATAGACACACCGGAAAAAATCAACGGCAGCGCGCTGTTCGGCTTGGATGTGTATCTGCCCAATATGCTCACCGTGCTTATCGCGCGCAGCCCGGTATTTGGCGGCAAGGTCAAGAGTTTCGACGCGAAGGATGCGATGCAGGTCAAGGGTGTGGAAGGCGTTTATCTGGTGCCGACCGGTGTAGCCGTAGCTGCATCCGGTTTCTGGCCGGCCAAAACCGCGCGTGATTTGCTCAGGATTGAGTGGGATGAAGGCCCCGATGCGGCGCTTTCCACGGCGAAGATGCGCGCCGATTATCTGGATCTCGCGAAAACTCCGGGCTTGGTTGCGCGCAAGGAAGGTGATCCCGCCGCTGCACTGGCGAAAAACGCGAACTCCATGGTGGTGGCTGAATATGAAGTTCCGTATCTCGCGCACGCCACGATGGAGCCGCTCAATGTCGTGGTTGATCTCAAGGCGGATGCGTGCACCATCTGGTGCGGCACGCAATCGCAAACCATGGATCACGCAGCGGCAGTGAAAATTACCGGCCTCAAGCCGGAGCAAGTGAAAATACACACGACCTATCTTGGCGGCGGTTTTGGACGTCGCGGCAATCCACGTTCCGATTTCATGACGGACGCGGTGCAGGCTGCCAAGGTCATCGGTAAACCGATCAAGGTGGTGTGGACGCGCGAAGATGATACGCAAGGCGGTAACTATCGCCCGATGTGGGTGGATCGCATTGCGGTCGCCGTTGGCAAAGACGGCAAACCGGCGGCCTGGCAACACACCATCGTCGGCCAATCCATCACCGCTGACACGCCATTCGAAGCCTTTATGGTCAAGGATGGCATTGATGTCACTTCGGTTGAGGGCGCAGCGACCCTGCCGTATGCAATTCCCAATTTGCAGGTTGATCTGCACAGTCCGAAAAACTCGGTGCCGGTGCAATGGTGGCGCTCGGTTGGTCATTCGCACACGGCCTTCATCGTTGAAACCATGATGGATGAACTCGCGCACATGGCCGGACAAGACCCGGTGCAATACCGTTTGGCGCTTCTGCAAAAAGCGCCGCGTCACGCGGGCGTGCTCAAGCTCGCGGCGGAAAAAGCAGGCTGGGGCAAAACCAAACTTCCGGCAGGTCATGCTTACGGTGTCGCGGTGCACGAATCCTTCAACAGCTATGCCGCCGAGATCGCCGAAGTCTCGCTCGAAGATGGTCGCATTCGCGTGCATAAAGTTGTGTGCGCCGTCGATTGCGGCATGGTGGTCAATCCGGATGGTGTACGCCAGCAGGTCGAAAGCGCCGTGGTCTATGGACTTTCCGCCGCACTGCAGGGTCAGATCACACTCGAAAGAGGGCGTGCGCAACAATCCAACTTTCTCGATTATCCGCCGTTGCGTTTGTCGCGGATGCCGCAAGTCGAGGTCTATACCGTGCCCAGCAACGAAGCCCCCACCGGCATAGGTGAGCCCGGTACGCCGCCGATTGCACCTGCGGTTGCCAATGCGGTATTCGCGCTCACGGGCAAACGGTTGCGCAAGATGCCGTTTGATCTGGAAAAACTGGCTTGATGACTGAACTCCCTGTCGCATCGCGATAAGGAGACAGACGCAGGGGCGGGTTGCAAACCCGTCCCTGTAACTCCATGCATACCATTGCCCCCATTGTTCTCGCTGCCGGTTCTTCATCCCGATTCGGCTCGGATAAGCTGCTGCATCTGGTCGATGGCATGCCGCTCGCGGCGCGAAGTTTGCTGCCGTGGTTGCAGGTGTTTGAGCAAGTCACGGTGATTACGCGCGCGGATAGCGGGCAATTGCAAAATGCGGTGACGCAGGCGCTTGGAATGGAGCGTGCGGCGCGGATACACTGGCAGCCATGCGCGGATGCTGATTCGGGCATGTCGGCCAGTTTGATCGCGGGAGTATCCCGGCATCGCGATGCAAGCGGGTGGCTGATCGGTTTGGCGGATATGCCGATGGTGCCGGGTGAAATCATCATCGCGGTGGCGACGGCGATTGACGCAGGAGCGCCGCTCACGGCTCCATTTTTCCATGAAAAGCGTGGTCATCCAGTGGGTTTTTCGGCATGTTATCTGGATGATCTGCTGGCGCTCGACGGCGACGCGGGAGCGCGGAAAATTCTGGAGCGCGATGTGGAAAAATTGCAGCGCATCGCCACCGATAACCCGGGAATTTTATTTGATATTGATCGCCCCGAAGATTTTCAGCAACTCTCATAACCCAAGGAAAAATCATGAAAAAACCTGCCATTACCCAAACACCCATCCATGAACTTCTGGCTGGACGCTGGAGCGGTCGCGCTTATGACGCGAACCGCGCCGTGACGCGCGAGCAGGTGATTTCACTACTGGAAGCCGCGCGTTGGGCGCCTTCGTGTTACGGTGATCAGCCCTGGCGTTTTGTGGTGTGTCAGCGCAATGAAAATGCCGATGCCTGGCAGCGCGCATTTGAATGCCTTGTGCCGGGCAATCAGGCGTGGGTGCAGGATGCGGCAGTGTTGTTGCTGGTGACGGCGGATACGCTGTTCAACCATAACAACGCAGCCAACCGCTGGGCGCAGTACGACACCGGCGCGGCAGCGGAAAATCTGTGTTTGCAAGCCGAGGCGCTTGGTTTAATGGCGCACCAGATGGGTGGCTTTGATGCGGACAAGGCGCGTGTCACATTCGCAGTGCCGGAGCGTTATGCGATCATGACCATGATTGCGGTTGGTCATCCTGCCGACCCCGCGACCTTCAGCGCCGAAGTGCGTGAACGCGAAAATACGCCGCGTCAGCGGCGCGCGTTGGGCGAGCTGTTTTTTGCAGGCGCGTGGGGCAAGCCGGTCATCTGATAAAATGCCGGTTTTATTCATTCAAGCGGGATATCGCACATGGCCGTCGTGGAACTGACCAAAGCTAATTTCAAGGAAACCATCGAGAAAAACGAGATGGTCATCGTCGATTTCTGGGCGCCGTGGTGCACGCCTTGTTTGGCCTTTACCGATACCTTTAAACAGGTTGCTGAAAATCATCCCGACATCGTGTTTGGCATGGTCAATACCGAGGTGGACGAGGAAATCGCCGAATACTTCAGCGTTGAAAAAATTCCCGGCATACTTGTGGTGCGCGAACAAGCTGGGTTACTCGCGCAAGTCGGCGAGCTTGGCGCACCTGCGCTGGAGGAAATCATCACCTGGGCGCGCAATCACGACATGACAACTGTGCGCGAGTATTACGCGAGCGAGCAGAAACAGGCTAAATAAAGTGCTGCGTGGCGACTGTTACGTAAATGTGCCTACGGTAAGCAGACGGTAGAGGTAGTACAGACCTACCAGCATCATCGCGTACAGCGCCATGCTGCCGACAACTTCAGCCAGACTTTTTTTGCTGTTGCGCTGGATCTGGCCTTTGATGATGTAAGCCAATAGCAGAAAAAGTATTACCGGCACGACCAGCGAAACGATGCTGACACTGCTTTTCGGGTCGAACAATCGGTCAACGAGATCTTCGGCTATGCCGTTTTCGCCGAACAAGGTAATCGCGAGGCCGATAATGCCCAGCCCGACCAGGCCGAACAGCACCATCGCCTTGATCGTGGTAAACAGCGATTCCGCTTTGCCCCTGGGAGCCGGTTCGCGTTGCTTGACTTGTTGCCTTGCTTTGGTTGCCATGCCCTTTTCCCCTTCGTGATTTCGCGCCCGTTCCATCCATCCTGACGGAATGCGTATTGCCAATTACAAACTAATTTTGATCTTTCGGCAAATAGCCTGCCGGGTCAACGGCCTGACCCAGTTTGCGGATTTCAAAATGCAGCTTGACCTGATCGGTGTCACTGTTGCCCATCTCCGCGATCTTCTGACCCTTGGTGACCGTCTGGCCTTCCTTGACGAGGATGGCGCTGTTGTGTGCATAAGCCGACAGATAGGTTTCATTGTGCCGGATGACGATCAGCTTGCCATAACCGCGCACACTGGTACCGGTGTAGATGACTTTGCCCGGAGCGGCGGCATAGACGGGTTGGCCTTGCGTGCCTGCGATATCAATACCTTTGTTGCCGCCGTCGCTGTAGCCGGCGAGCATCTTGCCCTTGACCGGCCATGACCAGTTGATGCCTTCGTTGTTGGCGGAAGCGGTGGGTTTATCCTGAGTGCTTGGTTTGGTGTCCGTGGTCGCGGCGGGTTTGTTATCTGCTGTAGCCACAGGCGGTGTTGTTTTGCCCGGTTCGGTTGATGATTTTGCCACGGGCTGCGGTGCAGGTTCGACAACGATCATTGCCTGCTCGCTATATGGCTCCTTGATCGCCTTGGGCTCAGTGATGAGCGGCACGGTACCGGAAGAGGATACAGTTTGCGGCTCGGTCTGCGGCGCAGTTTGTGATGTTCCCAGCGGTTGAGCGACGGGTGCGGATTCGGTATTGAGCGGCGTGATGACGGCGACTTCTTCCTCGGCGGGCGGCGTTGTCGCAGTTGTCGCGGCAGGGTCCGAGGATTTGAGCGTCAATACCTGACCGACATTGATGCCGTAAGGCGGCGCAATGTTGTTCCACTGCGCGATTTCCTTGTAGTCAAGGCCGAACTCCAGCCCCAGACTGTAGAGCGTGTCGCCCTTTTTGACGATGTAACTATCCGGCCGCCAATCCTTTCCGGCGGTTGGTGTTTGCGCGGCAGGCGACGAGGTGGTTTTGCCGGGTGTTCTGTCCACGACGGGCGCAGGAGCGCGGGTGGTGCCGCAGGCGGCCAGTGATAGCGCGAGTATCCAGAAAATCCAGGAGCGATTTTTCAACTTGTTCCTCCAAGTAGCGGTACAAATTTTACGGCTTCCAGCCGAGTTTGACGGTATTCATCCGGCAGATGCTCAACCAGCACCAGCGCCTGTTCCTGCGCGCCGACCGGAATCACCATGCGTCCGCCAACTGCCATCTGATTCAATAATTCATCGGGAATGTGCGATGCGCCCGCGGTGACCATGATGCCGTCAAACGGCGCAAGATCGGGCAGCCCGTAATTTCCGTCCGCGTGTTTGACCTTGACGTTGCGCGTGCGCAGTTCGCGCAGATTGGCGCGAGCCTTCATCAGCAGCGGGCTGATGCGTTCGACTGAATAAACTTCCTGCGACAATTTCGACAACACGGCGGTCTGGTAACCGCAGCCGGTGCCGATTTCCAGCACGCGCCCCATGGAAGGGCGTTCGCCGCGCAAAATTTCTGTCATGCGCGCGACGATGTACGGCTGCGAAATGGTTTGCCCGTAACCTATGGGCAACGAAACATCTTCATACGCACGGATCGACAGCGCCTCATCCACAAAAATATGGCGCGGAATCGCATTCATCGCATCCAGCACCGCCTCATCCTTGATGCCTTGTTTGCGCAGACGCTGCACCATGCGGTCGCGCGTACGCTGCGAAGTCATGCCGATGCCGGCGAGCGGGGAATTGGGGTTCAGCAAGCTCATCGTTCAATCCACCGATTCAACGCATCAAGTTGCGCGTGTTGCGTGAGGTCAATCTGCAGAGGCGTGATTGAAACCATGCCATTTTCCGTCGCGTGAAAATCCGTGCCTTCGCCCGCATCCTGCGCGGAGCCCGCGGCACCCACCCAATACACGACCTCATTGCGCGGCGTCATTGACTTGACCGCCGGTTCCGCCTTGTGGCGTTTGCCGAGGCGCACAACCTTGCGTCCCTTGATCTGCTCATAAGGCAAATCGGGAACATTGATATTCAGCAGCATGGGCGGCAGGGAAGTATTGCCGCGAAAACGCTCGACCATTTCCACCACCACGCGCGCGGCGGTTTCGAAATGCTGTGGCCGACTTTGCGCCATCGACACCGCGAGCGAAGGCAGGCCGAGCAGATAGCCTTCCATTGCGGCAGCGACTGTACCGGAATAAATGGTGTCATCGCCCATGTTTGCGCCGTCGTTGATACCGGAGATCACCATGTCTGGCAATTCATCCAGCAACCCGGTGACGGCCAGATGCACGCAATCGGTGGGTGTGCCGTTGACATAGCGAAAACCATTGGGAGCGGTGTGTACCGACAGTGGCCTGTCCAGCGTCAGCGAATTGCTCGCACCGCTGCAATTGCGTTCAGGCGCGACCACGGTAATATCGGCCAGTGGAGCCAGCGCCTTGGCAAGCGCCGCCAGGCCGGGCGCGAAATAACCATCGTCATTGGAAAGCAGAATACGCATTTATGAATTCAGGAATAGCGAATTACCTGAATTATAGCTTATGTAATCCCTGCGAAAGACCTCTTGTCCTGATGTGCTGACGGGTGCGGCGTTTGGGAGTCGCGCCTTTTTCAAGACCGGCTCAAGCGGGCATAAAAAATGGCGCTGAAAAAGAAGGTCAGCACCAGCACAATTTCGGCGATAGCCAGGTGCGCGGCGATGCCGGCATCCGACCATGCGCGCACAATGCCTTCGATGAACCAAAGCAGGATAAACATCGACGACCACTGATAGGTATAGCGTTTGCCGCGCAAGATGCCGAACAGGGGAAACAGCAACGGAACCGCCTTGAGGATCAATAGTGATCCGCCGGGGCGGAGCGGCGCGAGCCAGCCTTCCCATGCGATGCACAGCATGATCAATGAAATCAGGCTCACGCTCGCCGAAAATCGCAATATGCGCGTCATTTCACCAGCTTGAGCACGGTTTCCGCGAGACGTCGGCCGAGCGCGACACACAGTACGCGCTCTTCATCCGTCAGCGGTTTATCGCTCGTTGTTCCTGCGAAATGGCTTGCGCCATAAGGCGTGCCGCCCGATGTCGTGGTGGCGAGTTCCGGCTGCGAATAGGGAATTCCCAGTAACAACATGCCGTGGTGCAGCAGCGGCATCATCATCGTCAACAGCGTCGTTTCCTGACCGCCATGCAGGGAAGCGGTGGATGTAAACACCGCAGCGGGCTTGCCGATGAGCGCACCCTTGAGCCACAACCCGGAAGTGCCGTCGAGAAAATATTTGAGCGGAGCGGCCATGTTGCCGAAGCGTGTGGGGCTGCCAAGCGCCAGCCCCGCGCACTCTTCCAGATCACGCAACTCCGCATAGGGCGCACCCTGTTCAGGAATATCAGGTTCGGTCGCCTCACACACCGCGGAAACGCGCGGCACCGTGCGCAAGCGCGCGTGAGCGCCCGCCACACTTTCCACGCCACACGCGATATGCTGCGCCATCTCGCGCACCGCACCGCCATGTGAGTAATAGAGAATGAGGATTTCAGTCATGAGGGTATTTTAAGTGAAAATTGAATTGCCAAGCATCCAAAGCCTCTCTCCTTGGATGGGAGAGCGTGGCGAGAGTCAATACCATCGTGTGAGGAAGCCCCTCGCCCCTTGTGGGAGAGGGGTAGGGGAGAGGGGGCATTCGCGTCCCGAGCCTGCCGAAGAATAAACGAACATCACAGCAAACCAACCTTGCTTTAGTCGGGACTCGCCCCGACAGGCGAGATACTTTCTTTTGCGTGCTCAAAAGAAAGTATCCAAAGAAAAGAGCACCCTGCTTCCGCGGCGCTGCGCGCTTCCCTGCGCTGCTCGGCGCGGCAGAAGGGAATGAAAGGCGGGGTCGTGCGCTACGCGCGGTTTTTTGCCTCTCCTAAATCAAATCCGCTTCGCCAACTCTTCCGCTTTGCCGATATAGCTTGCCGGCGTCATTGCCAGCAACTGCTGTTTGGCATCCTGCGGAATGGGCAACGTGATTATGAATTCGTGCAACGCTTCGCGCGTGATGCCGCCTTTGCCGCGTGTGAGCGCCTTGAGTTGCTCATAGGGATTTTCCACGCCGTAGCGACGCATGACGGTTTGGATCGGTTCGGCCAGCACTTCCCACGCATTGTTCAGATCTTCCGCGAGGCGCGCGCGATTGGCTTCCAGCTTGCCCAAACCCTTGAGACAGGAATCATAGCCAAGCAGCGAATAGCCGAAAGCGACGCCTATGTTGCGCAGCACGGTGGAATCGGTGAGGTCACGCTGCCAGCGCGAGATTGGCAACTTTTCGGCGAGGTGAGTCAGGAGCGCATTCGCGATACCCAGATTGCCTTCGGAATTTTCAAAGTCTATCGGATTGACCTTGTGCGGCATGGTCGATGAGCCGACTTCGCCTTCCTTGATCTTTTGCTTGAAGTAGCCGAGTGAAATGTAGCCCCAGACATCGCGATCAAAGTCGATGAGGATGGTGTTGGCGCGCGCAATGCTGTTGTAGAGTTCAGCCATGTAATCATGCGGCTCGATCTGGATGGTGTAGGGGTTGTAGGTCAGCCCCAGCTCATTCACGAAACGTTGCGCGAAAGCGACCCAGTCAACATCGGGGTACGCTGACAAATGCGCGTTGAAATTGCCGACCGCGCCGTTGATCTTGCCGAGGATTTCCGTTCCTGCAATCTGGTGACGCTGACGACGCAAACGATGGACGACATTGGCGAGCTCCTTGCCGAGCGTGGTGGGCGAGGCCGGTTGCCCGTGCGTGCGTGCGAGCATGGCCGCATCAGCGAGATCGTGCGCCTGCGCGACAAGACCGGCGATCAATTTGTCCAGCGCGGGCAACAGCACCGCCTCGCGCGCAGACTTGAGCATGAGCGCGTACGCCAGATTGTTGATGTCCTCCGAGGTGCAGGCGAAATGGATGAACTCGCTCGCCTTGCGGATTTCCGCATTGTCGCGGAAACGTTCCTTGAGCCAATATTCCAGCGCCTTTACATCATGGTTGGTGCGGGTTTCAATCGCCTTGACTTCGGCGGCCTGCGTCTCGCCAAACGTTGCCATTGCCGCATCCAGTTCCTTGATTGTCCTGGGCGAAAACGCCGCCACTTCGGAAATCGCCGGTTCCTCCGCCAGCGCCTTGAGCCATTCAACTTCAACCTTGGCGCGATAATGAATCAGCGCATACTCGCTGAAAAACGGACGCAACGCATCCAGCCTGGATTGATAACGGCCATCAAGAGGGGAAAGAGCATTTAGCGCGGTAAGATTCATGGTCAAAAAACCGGGATGTTTGAGCGTTTCATGATTTTACCTTTTAAGGCAAACTATTGGGAGCCTTGTGCGTCTATAATGCGCTTGTGAATATTCGCCACTTTTTATTGTTGGGACTGCTGCTTTCCGCGCCTTCACTGGCAGCGGAGGCCGATGCGCCTGCATCCGGCGTCGAGGAGAATATCCGCAAAATGGACAAAGACCATGACGGAATGGTATCACTGGCCGAAATCCGCGATTATCTCGAAAAACAGAATGACAACGGCAAGCGCAAGGATTTGCTGAGCGAACTTTCCGTCCAGGCGGAATCACGCAGTTGCGCGTCGCCGTTCAGCCGGTCGTTTTATTAAAGCTCCACTCCGTCAAAAATCATTTCCCCGGCTGTTTTATATTTGCCGCCTTTTTTATTGCCTCGGATAAATCAGGAAAATCGAAGGCCATGAAATTTTTCACCAACTCCTGATTCTGCTTCTGGTGGCAATACGTCATGGCGTCGGCAAGAGGCATGCTTTTATCCAGCAATCGAGACGGTTGAACAGCGGCTGCAAAGCGGGCAATGAGCGTTGCAGATGGCTTGAGACTCTTGAGGGTTTCCGCTCCTGATTCGACTTGGCGTGCCCAGGCTTCCTGCGCAACTTCATAGCCGAATGGTTCAAGTGATTGGCACGTCACCAACACCCTGTAATCAGAGACGACTTTTTCAACGGCTTGAAGAATGGCCGACTCGTCCAACTCGGCGGCGTGAGCGTCATTGAAGCAAGCGCCGAACAAGATGCTGATGGCGATCAGAGTTGGTGGGACTATTTTATGGATTGGGCTGCTCACAGCAGCCTTGTTCCAAGAGGGACGGGCTGATCTGGAACGCATAGGGCAACCTCTCCATTTTCATTATGGAATCCGGTGACCAAACACTCGGACATAATTGAGCCAACCTGCTTGGGAGGAAAATTCACAACGGCGACCACCAACTTTCCTACCAGTTCATCGGGCTTGTAAAGCGCGGTTATCTGGGCGCTGGATTTCTTGACGCCAAGCTCTGCACCAAAATCAACGTTCAGGATGTAGGCGGGTTTTCTGGCTTTCTCAAAGACCGATGCGCCAACGATTTTCCCGACGCGCAGTTCGACTTTCAGGAAGTCGTCAAAGCGGATGGTTTCCATGTTTTTCTCTTGGGTGGAACTCATGTTGTTGTGGTTGCCAGATCAACTACGTACTTGGGGAACGCTTTCAGAAGTTTTCCGTCCATCGTTGCCAGTTTGACACCAAGCGTCATCGCGAGCGCGATGAATTCGCAATCGTAGGCAGAACAGTTGCTATCACGCACGAGTTCAAGAACCTGACGCGAATCCACTTCATACTCCGCACCAGCCAACAGACTTTCAGCCTCCGATTGCAGATTGAGTGCGGCTTGAAATGTGAGTGTGTTGCGGCGCATGTAGCCGGCAAGAATGTTGCGAAACTCGCTTCTCCAGAGCAGCGGTGCCGCCCAATCCGCATCTCGCTGGAGCAAGGATTCCACCTTTGCAGTGTGGTCGCCCGGCAAATACAGGTACGCCACAATGTTGCTGTCCACGACGATCATTGCCGTCCTTCTTGTTTGTAGGCACTGATATCTTCTGCCCGAAAGACGCCTTTCGGTAGAGTGGCGCGCAGTGCGCGAGCGCGGGCAAGACGATCACTTACGGTCAGTTGGTTCAGCAAAAGCGCCGATTCCAGGCACACAATGGCTTCGCTGTTCAAGCTGCGGCGGTTGGCTTCGGCAGACATCTTGAGCCGTTCATACACTGTGTTCGGGATGTTTTTCAAGGTCAAAGTAGTGGGCATGGCGGCTCCTCGATAAAGGTTCCATTTTGGTTCCAAAACGGTTCCATGTCAAGGCGACAGAATTGTTACTCTGCCAGAGCATACGTTACCCGCTCAGTCGTTTCTGAAAGCCTAATGCTCAAATTAACCGGCTTGCCGCGTAGCAGCAGTCCGGGTTGAATGCAATGTTAGGCAATGGTCAAAGAGAATTTACTTGCAACGATACAGTAAGCTGCCGTATCTGGTTTCTTCGGGTGTTTTTTCGACCTCGTAGCCATTAGGGCAATTTGCTTCGGCGTCTTCATAGCTCCCCGCCTGCAGCGGGTGACCGCCTGATGTGATGTAATCCACTGTCTCACAGCCACTAAGAACAATTATAGAGCTGACAAGCAATACCAATTTTTTCATTTCCGAAACTCCTTAAATGAGGATGATTGCCAAGATCACCTAACTACAATTAGGCCACTGAGTTTGAAAAAGGCAGTGTCGTCCAACTTGTAGATGTAGTCAATACTACCCTTAAGCGAAGTAGCTTCAATTCTGTCCAGGCAAACCTGAAGTTTGGCGGATGAATTCAGACAGCCAAAGTCGCGACCTTGTTACCTCGCTGGCCTGGCCGTCACCTCGACGCTATGCACGCAGGTGGCTTCTCCCATGTCCGATTTGTGACCCGGATTCAAGACGTTGATATTCGCGCGGGTATCTTCCCGTTTGGGCCAGCGGCCTTTATGCGATAGCGCGACTCCCCGTGGCAAGGTTTCATCCAGTGTGACGCTCAGGGTGATCTGGCCGGTTTCGTTGGCGACAAGCGCGTTGCTTCCTTCCGCAAGTCCCCGTTCGGACGCATCCGCGGGGTGTATCGCAATGGTGGCGGGGCCTATGCGCGATTCGATTTTTTCCACATTGGCGAAGCTGTCGTTCAAATACCAGGGCGAGGCGGGGGACAGCAAACGGAGACGGCCTGAAGCGGGCTTGGAATCCGCGAGAGGTTGCGGTACGCGCGGGAGTCCGTCTGCTTCGGCGCGCGCCGAGGCGATTTCGATATGTCCGCTGGGTGTGGGAAAAGCGAAATCGGCGAACTGGATGAGCGGTTCCGGGGGAACCGGAATAACGCCCTTGGCGGCAAGGGATGCAAAATCTTCTCCCAGTTTGGCGTGTTGCAACAAGGTGGTCAGGATCGCAGTGTCGCTCTCGTATAGCTCGGGTTCGGTATAGCCCATGGCGCGAGCGAGGCGCCGGAAAATCTCCTGATTGGGCAAGGCTTCTCCCAAAGGCTCCATTGCCTTGACCTGGGCGGCCAGCGTCAGTTGAAAATAGCCCGCCACCAGATCATCGAATTCGAGAAAACTCGCTGCTGGTAATACATAGTCGGCGTAGTCGGTGGTGTCCGTCGGGAACAGATCAAGCGCGACAGTGAAAAGATCGTCGCGCATGAGCGCCTGCCGCAGTTGCGCCTGTTGTGGGTTGGAGGCGGCGATATTGATGTTCCAGGTAATCAATGCCTGCGCGCGCGCCGGATCGGCGAGACAGGCCGCGAGATCCATGTGACTCACGCTGGGCAGGCCATCCGGACACAGGTGCCGCGCTGTCAGATAGCCATCATCAATGTGACGCTGCCCCAGATTCCAGTTGAGATACAGTATCCCCGTGCCCGGCTTGCCGATGTTGCCGGTAACTGCCGGTAGCAGGGCGCAGGCGCGCATCACGTTGCCGCCCGTTGTCTGCCGCTGGAGACCTTGTCCCAGCCACAACAACGACGGCCCTTGGCCATAGAGACGGGCGGCTTCCTCAATGAGGCGGGCGGGAACGCCGGTCATGCGTTCACCCCACGTCGGGGTACAGTCCGCCAGTTTGGGTTCCAGTTCTTCCCAGCCCAGCGTGTGGGCTTTGATGAAGTCGTGGTCGATGAAACCATCGCGCCGCAACACATGCAGGAGAGCGAAGGCCAAAGCGGCATCGCTGCCCGGGAAAGGTTGCAGATGGAGATCGGCGGCCTGCGCCGTCGGGGTGCGTATCGGGTCGATGACCACGATCTTGCCGGGCGCTTCGGCGAGCCAGTGTTCGTGAACATGCGGCGCCGAAGCCGAGGGGTTCGCGCCCCACACAAAGATGCAGGCGGCATCCTTGGCCGTGCGCGGATCAAAGCCATCCAGAGAAGTGCCGTAAACATAGTTGAGCGCGACATGCCCGGCCATATTGCAGATGGTGTCGGGGCTGACTTCGGTGACGCCAAGACGATGGAAAAAACGCATCGGGAAGAAAAAAGCCAGCAGCGAAATCGTTCCCGTGTAGTGCGCGCTGAAGATGGTTTGCGAGCCGTTCGCAGCCACGATCTGCTTGAGGCGTCCGGCGATATCCGTAATCGCCGTATCCCATGACACCGGCTCGAACCGGCCTTCTCCCTTGGGGCCGACACGCCGCAGCGGACGGGTCAGCCGCGCCTGCGGGTCGCGCCACTCGCGGTTATAACCGACCGAGCATTTCGCGCACAGCCTGCCGCGGGCGAGCGAATGCGCGGGGTCTCCGCGGACGCGGTGGATGGCGCCGTTGCGCTTGGTCACCATGAGGCCGCAGGTGTCGTAACAATCGCGCGGGCAAGTTGTCAGTATGGTTTCTGTGGCGTCCGACATGGCGTTCTCCTAGTGCTGGCTGACCAGAGTGTGAACGCCCATTTGATATTTTGGCGTAATGGCAGGCAATTACACCTAAGTGGTAATTAAGAAATCTCTGAACAAATCCGAGCGAGCGAACACGCAATGTTTACTTGAGCAGATTGATTCCCGCAGTAATCAGCAGCGCGTTGATGAAGTCGATGAAGAACGCGCCGACCAGTGGCGCGACGAGAAAGGCGCGCGGCGCGGGCCCGTAACGATCCGCCAGCGCGCGCATCACCGCCATTGCGTTGGCCATCGTGCCCAGCATGAAACCGATGAAGCCGCCACCCATCACCGCCGATTCGTAATCGCGTCCCATCCATGCAAACACGAAAAGCGTACCCAGCGCTACGAGCGCAATCTGCGCGATCAGTATTATCACCAGTGGCAGCGCCAATCCGGCCAAATCCCACAACTTCAGATTCATCAGCGCAATGGCGAGAAACA
>JAITML010000063.1 GCA_031277395.1 Methylobacillus sp.
CCACCTTGCTTGTTACCGCCGTTCACGTCTTGATAGACGGAAAGAGCGCTGTAGTGGGGATTGTCCTTGTTGAAATCCTTGCCGATCAAAACTTCAGCGTCCGGGCCGGTGGAATAAGCCTTCCATGCCAGCGAGCCGTCTTTGATGTTGTAAGCAGCGAGGAAGCAACGAACGCCGAATTCAGCGCCGGAGCAACCGGTCAGAACCTTGTCCTTGATGACGTGCGGAGCGTTGGTGTTGGTCGCGCCGACTTTCGGGTCGGTGTTCTTGACGTCCCAAACTTTGGCGCCGGTCTTCGCATCCAGAGCGACCAGCATACCGTCGTTCTGTTGCAGGAAGATCTTGCCGTCACCGAAGCCCAGACCACGGCTCACGTTGTCGCAGCACAGAACTGCTTGAACGGACGGATCTTGTTTCGGGAAGTAGGCCCAAATGATTTTTTGGTTGTCATTCAGGTCGAGCGCGTACACATTGTTCGGGAACGCGGTGTGAACGTACATAACGCCGTCGACGACAACCGGGGAACCTTCGTGACCGCGGTTAACACCGGTCGCGAACGTCCAGGCTGCCTTCAGGTTCTTGGCGTTACCTGCATTGATTTGATCCAGTTTGCTGTAGCCGGAATTGTCAAACTGTCCGCGCGGGTGCGCCCAGTTGTTGGCATCGGCCATAGCTTTCTCTTGATCTGCTGCTGCCATTGCTGCCAGAGGCATAGCAACGGTAATACCAGCGGCAAGACCCAGAGCGATCTTGAGTTTGCTCATCTCCATGTTCAATCTCCATAGTAATTACAACTAAGGGTAAATAAAGCATCGGTAATCAGCCACGCAACCACTCTTGTATCGAGTTGTAACGTTTTTGTTACCGACACTTTTCGCAACACTAAACTGTGTGCTAGGGGCATAGTAGAACAGGTCAAATCCATTTGCAATAGGCATACCGCAAATTTTTTCAACGTTAAAATGCCAAACAAACAGCGGGACCATCATAAGCCCAAATTACACTTTGTTACAATTTATTTATATTCCACAGAGCCAAGAGGTTTTACTCATGCTGACTCCGGACGAGCTGCTTCATCCGCCGATTGATCCTTTCCAGCAGGGAATGCTGGATGTTTCCGCCATACACAAGATTTACTACGAGCAGTGTGGCAACCCCGACGGTATTCCGGTTGTGGTGCTGCACGGCGGACCGGGGAGCGGATGCACGCCGTTGCAACGGCGATTTTTTGATCCCGCGCGATTCCGGGTGGTGCTGTTCGACCAGCGCGGCTGCAAACGCAGCCTGCCCCTGGGTTGCGTTGAGGAGAACACGACACAGCATCTGATCGCGGATATTGAAGCGTTGCGCGTCGAGTTGGGCATCACGCGCTGGATGGTGTTTGGCGGATCGTGGGGCAGCACACTCGCGCTGGCGTATGCGCTGCGCCATCCGCAGGCGGTGAGCAGCCTGCTTTTGCGCGGGATATTCCTGTGTTGCCCGCAGGAACTGGACTGGTTCTTTCGTGAGGTACGGTTGTTTTTCCCCGAGGCCTGGCAAAAATTTTCGGGGTTTTTACCCGAAAGCGAGCGCGGGGAGTTGCTCACTGCCTATCGCCGTCGCATTTTTTCAGATGATCCCGATCTTGCGTTGGCCGCTGCGAATTGCTGGAACGGTTTTGAAGCCGAGATCGTGAGTTTATTGCCACCTCCGCCTGTCGCGAATATGACGCTTGATCCTGCCGCCAGTATTGCCCGCGCGCGCGTCCAACTGCACTATCTTGCCCATCAAGGATTTATCTCCGGTGATGAGATGCTGGCGGATATCAACCGGATACGCCATATACCTGCGCATATCGTGCAAGGCCGGTATGATATGGTATGTCCTCCCGCCACTGCTTACGAATTGCATCGCTGCTGGCCCGAAGCCGGGTTTACCATGGTGCCGGATGCCGGTCATTCCGCGATGGAGCCCGGTATCGTTCGGGCGCTGTGCGAAGCCGTCAGCGCATTGTAATCAGCCGACCCCGCACGGACTTTTTCGCTTTCACCGCTTTCAAATGATGATGTCTCTTTCTTCCAATTTCGGCCTGCTGACTGTTTCGATTGTGATCTTTGCGTTGACCTACGCAGCGATTCTTACCGAAAAAATCCATCGCGCCGTCATCGCGCTGATCGGAGCCGGTCTCATGATACTGAGCGGCGTCATCACCCAGCAGCAAGCGGTGGCGGGCATAGACTTCAATACGATAGGACTGCTCACCGGGATGATGGTCATCGTCGTGCTGACCCAGAAAAGCGGCGTATTCCAGTATGTCGCCGTGGTCGCAGCCAAGGCCGTCAAAGCCGATCCCTGGTGGCTGCTGGTCATGTTCGGCATTGTTACCGCAGTCTTTTCCGCGCTGCTCGACAACGTGACGACCGTGATGCTGGTCACGCCTGTCACGCTGCTCATTACGCAGGGGCTGCGCATCTCGCCTTATCCTTTTCTGTTCACGATCATCTTCGCCTCGAACATCGGCGGCACATCCACGCTGATCGGCGATCCGCCCAACATCATGATAGGCTCCGCCGCGGGGCTGAGCTTCATGGATTTTCTTACCAATCTCGCGCCCATTGCGATCATCATACTGTTCACAACCCTGATCCCCATCTATTTCATCTGGGGGCGGAAATTGCAGGCAGCACCTGATAACCGCGCGCAGGTGATGCAGATCAACGCCCGGGAAACGATACAGGATGCGCGCCTGCTCAAACAATCGCTCAGCATACTCGCGCTGGTGATTGCCGGATTCACGCTCTCCCGCGAACTGCATCTCGAACCAGCCACCATCGCGTTGTTTGGTGCGGCCATTTTGTTGCTGCTGCGCGTCTGGAACATGTCTGGCGAAGAGCAGTCGCATCAGGTGCAACGCACGCTGTCCGAACTGGAATGGGGCACGATCTTTTTCTTTATCGGACTGTTCATTGTCGTGACCGGTATTGAACATGCGGGTGCGCTCAAATGGCTGTCGGACGCCATGATAGACATCACGCAAGGCAACTACCGGATGACCACACTCGCCATACTGTGGGTATCGGCGATACTCTCCGCGCTGGTGGACAACATTCCCTTTGTCGCGACGATGATTCCCGTGATTCAGAACATGGCTCCCGTATTCGGCGCCGAAAATCTTGAGCCGCTATGGTGGGCGCTCGCGCTCGGCGCTTGTCTGGGAGGCAACGGCACCCTGATCGGCGCAAGCGCCAATCTCATCGTCGCGGGTCTCGCGGATCGCGCCGATCATCCGATACATTTTCTGCCGTTCATGCGGATCGCCTTTCCGCTTATGCTGCTCAGCATCGTGCTGTGTCATGCCTATATTTATTTGCGGTATCTCACCTGAAATGGCTGTCTTCATCAAAAGTACCGTCAACCGCACCCGCGATGCCCTGCACCGGCATAGTTACCGGACGCCTTTCTTCGTGCTGCGCGAAACACTGGGTGCTTTTCAGCGGCATCACGGCTTCGGCATTTCCGCCTCGCTCGCGTTTTATGCGTTGTTCGCGATGATTCCGCTGATGGTGCTGCTGCTTTTCCTGATCAGTCACTTGGTTGTTTCGTCGACACGCGCGCCCAGCCGGCTCGCCCAGCTAGTCAGCAATCTGTTGCCGGAATTCAGCCAGCACATCATGGTCGAGGTTTACAATCTCGCAAATCACAAGGCGGTGTGGGGCGTATTCGGTTTGCTCGCGCTGTTCTGGGCAATCACGCCGCTCGCGGGCGCATTGCGTACCTCGTTTCAAACCATCTCGGCCAGCGCCTTGCCGCCTTCGTTCATGCGCCGCATCGCGGGCGATTCATTCGCTGTACTGGGCATGCTGATACTGCTGTTCCTTTTCTTCTTCAGCGGCAGCATGTTGGGCAAACTGATGTCTGTCATCCGCCCGGATTTCGTGCCGGTTTATCTGGCCAAAACACTGGTCTCGCTCGCGCTCGGCACAGCCATGCTCACGATTTTCTACAAGATATTCTTTCCTGTGCGCGTGAGTTTGCGCCATATCGTGATTGGCTCGCTGGTGACGGTATTGCTGTGGATGGCAATGCGCCCCGCGTTCGAGTTGTTTCTGGTGCTCAAGCAATCCTACGGCACCATGTTCGGCGGCATGAAAAACATGTTCATCGCCATCGGCTGGCTGTACTACAACTTCGTCGCATTTCTGTTGGGCACGGAGCTGATCGCGACGCTGCGGAAAAAGGACGCGCTGCTCATCAAGAATTTGTTCGGCAACGCTACGCACAAGACGGCTTATCTCGACCGGCTGACGAAACTTTTTGGCCGCCAATACCGCAAGGGCGATTTTATTTTTCAGGCGGGCGAAGCCAGCGAAGAAATGTTTTATCTGCTCTCCGGTCACGTGGAAATTCAGCAGCAAGGCAAACCTGCGCGTGAATTGCATCCTGGAGATTATTTCGGCGAAGTCGCCCTGCTGACCAACACGCAGCGTTATGTAAGCGCCGTGGTTGTCTCCGAAGTAGCCGAAACCATCAATATTCCTGCCGACAATCTGGAAACCCTGCTGCTCGAAGAGCCGAGAATCGCGATGAAACTTTTGCGCTCCATGGCGCTGCGACTGCGCAACGAGCAGGATGCGCGCCGTTCTTCCAGTGCATGACAGTGTAGCGCCGACAGCAATAAAAAAGGGTTAGCCAAAAAGCTAACCCTTTGTTTTGGTGGGCCCCCTCGGAGTCGAACCGAGCACCAACGGATTATGAGTCCGCTGCTCTAACCAGGCATGAGCTAGAGGCCCGAAAACTTTCCTCTAGTCGTTGCCGGTTTCGAGGAAGCTGCGCAGCCGTTCGGAGCGGGTCGGATGACGCAGCTTGCGCAGCGCTTTGGCTTCTATCTGGCGGATGCGCTCGCGCGTGACATCAAACTGCTTGCCGACTTCTTCCAGCGTGTGGTCGGTGTTCATCTCGATGCCAAAGCGCATGCGCAACACTTTGGCTTCGCGCGGCGTGAGTGATTCCAGCACTTCCTTGGTCGCATCGCGCAAGCTGGCATACTCGGCGGCTTCCACCGGCGCCATCGTCGATTGGTCTTCAATGAAGTCGCCGAGGTGCGAATCGTCGTCGTCGCCGATCGGGGTTTCCATGGAGATCGGCTCCTTGGAAATCTTGAGGATCTTGCGTATTTTTTCCTCCGGCATTTCCATCTTGACCGCCAGCGTGGCCGGATCCGGCTCCTGTCCGGTTTCCTGCAAAATCTGACGACTGATGCGATTCATCTTGTTGATGGTTTCGATCATGTGCACCGGGATGCGGATGGTGCGCGCCTGATCCGCGATGGAGCGCGTGATCGCCTGACGAATCCACCAGGTCGCGTAGGTCGAAAATTTGTAGCCGCGCCGGTATTCGAATTTGTCCACCGCCTTCATGAGGCCGATGTTGCCTTCCTGAATCAAGTCGAGGAATTGAAGACCGCGATTGGTGTACTTCTTGGCGATGGAGATCACGAGCCGCAGGTTGGCTTCGATCATCTCGCGCTTGGCGCGGCGGGCGCGGGCTTCGCCGGTGGACATCTGCTTGTTGATTTCCTTGATCTCCTTGATCGGCAGGCCGACTTTGGCTTGCAGATCAAGCAGGCGCTGTTGCCTGTCCTGCACGTTATGGCGATGACGCAGCAGTTTTTCCACATAGGGTTTTTTGGAGGCGACTTCGTGTTCAAACCATTCCAGATTGCCTTCGTTGCCGGGGAACACCTTGATGAAGTGCATGCGCGGCATACCGGCTTGTTCAACGCAGAAATCCACGATTTTGCGTTCGTGCGTGCGCACTTCTTCGACCATGGTGCGTACCTGGTCGCACAAGGCTTCAACCTGTTTGGCGGAAAAACGAAAAGCCATCAGCTCGTTGAGAATTTCTTCCTGACGCGCCTTGTAGCTCTTGTGTTGCGAGCCGTATTTTCTGAGCACTTCCTGCTGTTTGGCGAAGGTCTTGCGGATCACCGCGAAGCGCGTGAGTACTTCTTCCTTGAGCGCGGCCAGCGCGGCGGCGGAAACGGCGGAAGCTTTGGAGCCGTCTTCGTCGTCTTCCTCCTCCTCGTCTTCCGATACTTCGCTCTCGTCGCCTTCCTCGGACGCCGTCATCGCTTCGTCGAGACCGACATCCGAATCGATCAAACCATCCACGACTTCATCGACGCGCAGTTCGTCCGTCTCGACCTTGTCGATCATCGCGAGCAATTCGTGAATCGTGGTGGGGCAGGCGGCAATGGCTTGCACCATGTGTTTAAGGCCGTCTTCAATGCGTTTGGCGATTTCAATTTCGCCCTCGCGCGTGAGCAGATCCACGGTACCCATTTCGCGCATGTACATGCGCACGGGGTCGGTGGTGCGCCCGAATTCGGAATCAACAGTGGATAGCGCCTGTTCAGCTTCCTCGACCGCGTCCTCGTCCGCGACGGCAGGCGTGATGACGTCGGACATCAGCAGGGATTCAGCATCGGGCGCTTCTTCATACACCTGCACGCCCATGTCGTTGATCATGCCGATGATGCCGTCGATTTGCTCGCTGTCCTGCACATCGTCGGGCAGGTGGTCATTGATTTCGGCGTAAGTGAGGTAGCCGCGCTCCTTGCCGAGGACAATCAGCGACTTCAATCGCGTGCGGGGATCTTCGTTGTCCGTGTCCGCTGGAATTTCCGGCTTTTCATTCTGCTTTTCGCTAGCCATAGTCTGGATCCGATAGGTTAACGGGATAACCGTATATTATACCAGATATTGCCTGTTTTTTCGGGCGCTCACCGGCGGAATTTTTGCAGCAGCGCCTTTTGTTCCGGTGTAAGCGCTCGCAAACCGCGTTCCTGCGCGATTTGCAGCACGACGTCCAATTCGCGCCGCTCAGCCGAGGCGCGCAACTGTTGCAACGCGCCTTCAAATTCCTGCTCGAATTCGAAATCTTCATCGACTTCCATCACCTCGGCGCTGACTTCCTTGAGCAAATCGAACGGCACGCGATTTTTGAGCAATTCCAGCAGCGTATTGGTTGCAAGCGCGGGGTTTTCCGCAACCAGCTGGAGCAACGCATCCAGAAAATCAAACTCGGCGCCTTTGCCCTCTATCCAGGAGCGCGGCAGCTTTTGCGCCAAGTCCGGGCGCAACAAAACCATGCGGATCAATTTGCGCGCCAGCGTCGGCGGTTTGCGCGGAATGCGCGCAGGCGCTTGCGGGCGAGGCTTTCCGGGTTGCGGCAATTTCATCACCGATTCCATTTCGCCGGGCGCTATCTGCGCCAACTCGGCCACGCGATTACGCAGCAGCAAACCCAGTTTGGGCGCGGCGATCTGCTTCAATAAAGGCTCGGCATCATTGAGAAAACGCACGCGGCCCTCCTGTGTTTGCATGTCGTTTTCTTCCGCGAGTGTTTGCAGCAGATATTGCGATAGCGGCAGCGTTTCCGTGAGTGCCGTTTCAAAACCGCTCTTGCCAAATGCGCGGATGTAGCTGTCAGGATCGTGCTCGGGCGGCAGAAAAAGAAAGCTTAACTGCAATCCATCGGTCAATGCGGGCAGGGCATTGATCGCCGCGCGCCACGCAGCTTTGCGACCGGCGGCGTCGCCATCAAAACAGAACACGATATTGTCGGTCTGCCGCATGAGTTTGGTAATGTGATACGGCGTGGTTGCGGTGCCCAGCGTCGCTACCGCGTATTCAACGCCGTGTTGCGCGAGAGCGACCACATCCATATAACCTTCGACTACCAGCACCTTGCCTGCCTCGCGTATCGCCCGTCGTGCGAGAAACAGGCCGTACAGCTCGTAACCTTTTTGAAACAGCGGTGTTTCGGGAGAGTTAAGATACTTTGGCCCCGCGTCATCGTCGCCGCCTTCCAGCACGCGCCCGCCGAAACCGATAACCTGGCCGCGCTGATCATGGATGGGAAACATGATGCGATCGCGAAAACGATCATAGCGCCGCCCTTGATCATTGGTAATTACCAGTCCCGCCGCGGCCAGTGATTCGGATTGATAATTCGTGATGACGCCCGCGAGATTTTGCCAGCCGGAAGGCGCGTAGCCGATCTGGAAACGCGCTGCGATTTCGCCGCTTAATCCGCGTCCCTTGAGGTAGGCAATGGCATTGTCGGATTTCTTCAGTTCGGCGCGGTAATAGTGCAATGCGAGTTGCAGTACCTCCTGCATTCCCGACGCGGCTTGCTCGGCGGCTTTGTCGATGACGCGTGTTTCCTGCGGCACGACCATGCCGACGCGCTTGGCGAGCTCGTGCACCGCATCAACAAAACCCAGCCCCTGATATTCCATGAGGAAACCAATCGAAGTGCCGTGCGCGCCGCAACCGAAACAATGGTAAAACTGCTTGGTCGGGCTGACTGTAAACGAGGGTGTTTTTTCGTTATGAAAGGGGCAGCATGCGCTGTAATTCGCGCCTGTTTTCTTGAGCGGAACGCTGCTGTCGATCACGTCCACGATATCGACGCGGTTCAACAATTCTTGAATGAAAACCTCAGGAATCGCCATCGTTCAGCCCGCAAAAAAACAAAAAAGGAGCTTCAAGCTCCTTTTTGATCAGGCCGGACACTGTGCGGAAATCAGCCACCCAGCTTGGCCTTGATTTGCCCGGACACCTTGCCCATGTCCGCGCGTCCCGTTACTTGCGGCTTCACGACGGCGACCACCTTGCCCATGTCTTTGATGCCGTTCGCGCCAAGATCGGTGATGGCTTTCGCTATCAGCGTGGCTACTTCCGCTTCCGTGAGCGGCTGCGGCAAATATTCCTGCAGCACCGTGACTTCAAATTTTTCGGCATCGGCGAGATCGGTGCGCTTGGCCGCTTCATACTGGCTGATCGAGTCGCGGCGCTGCTTCAGCATCTTCTCGATCACTTCCATTACCTGCGCATCATCCAGCTCGATGCGCTCATCCACCTCACGCTGTTTGACGGCCGCCAGCAGCAGGCGAATCGCACCCAGACGAGGCGCATCCTTGGCGCGCATCGCGGACTTCATGTCCTCAGTGATGCGGAGTTTCAGCGACACCGTGAATCAATACAGCTTGGGCGGCAGGGTTTGGCCGCGAATGCGGCGATAATGACGCTTGACGGCAGCAGCGGCTTTGCGCTTGCGCTCCCAGGTCGGCTTTTCGTAGAACTCGCGCGCGCGCAGTTCGGTCAGCAGACCGGTCTTTTCCATAATGCGTTTGAAGCGGCGCAGCGCCACGTCAAACGGCTCGTTTTCCTTAACACGGACGGTAGTCATTGAAATCATTTCTCCTTGAGAGGCGGCGAAAAAGTTTGCTATTCTAGCCAGCCATTCATTTTTTATCAATAACTTCCGACATTTAAATGATTGTTCTCGGCATTGAAACCTCCTGTGACGAAACCGGCATCGCTCTCTACGACACCGAAGCCGGCCTGCTTGCCCATGCGCTGCACTCGCAAGTCAAAATGCACGCGGAATACGGCGGCGTGGTGCCTGAGCTTGCTTCGCGTGACCACATCCGGCGCATACTTCCGCTGGTCGAAGCCGTGTTGCGCGATGCCGGAAAAACGCTGCGCGAGATCCATGCCATCGCCTATACCCAAGGCCCCGGCCTTGCCGGAGCGCTGCTGGTCGGTACCAGCGTGGCGGAATCGCTCGCTTTCGCGCTCGGCATCCCTGCGATTGGCGTGCATCATCTGGAAGGCCACTTGCTCGCGCCGCTGCTGGAAGAAAATCCGCCGCCTTTCCCTTTTGTGGCGCTGCTCGTGTCCGGCGGCCACACCCAACTCATGCGCGTTTCCGGCATCGGCCGCTATGAATTGCTCGGCGATACACTGGATGACGCTGCGGGCGAGGCCTTCGACAAAACCGCCAAATTGCTCGGCCTGCCTTATCCCGGCGGGCCTGAGGTCGCCAAACTCGCCGAACGCGGCAAGCCCGGTGCGCTGAAACTCCCACGCCCCATGCTTAACAGCGGCGATCTCAATTTCAGCTTCAGCGGCCTCAAAACCGCCGTATTGACCGCCGTGAACAGCGCGGAAATGAACGAACAATCCAGAGCCGATATCGCCCGTGCTTTTCAGGAATCTGTCGTTGAAGTCCTCACCGCAAAATGCCTTGCTGCTCTGCAACAATGCGGCATGGAGCGGCTCATCGTCTCCGGCGGAGTGGGCGCCAACCAACGCCTGCGCGAGTCGCTGGGCAACACCGCGTGCGAACACGGCTGCGAGGTTTTCTATCCACGTCTGGAATTCTGCACCGACAATGGCGCCATGATCGCCTTTGCCGGAGCCATGCGCTTGCAAGGCCGAAAAGCGGAGGATTACGGATTTACGGTCAGGCCGCGTTGGGATTTGGCGGAGCTGGGTGCGCAGTAAGTCAGGTTTGCCATTTCACCGGATTTGGAAAAGACGATCAAAGCCGATAATTCTCGGCAAGGGTTAATCCCGGTCGTTTTCCTTTTCCTTGCCAAACCCCGCTTCTGTCCCGCCCATCAGTTTTTTGATGTTGGTGCGGTGCCGCCAGACCAGCATTGCAGAGAGCAACAGCACAGTGGCGCTTACGTCGCCGGAACCAAAAAAGATGATGGCGTAAATCGGCGCCAAACCGGCGGCGATGAGCGCGGCCAGCGAAGATACGCGCCGGAAGGCGAATACGAGCAGCCATGTCGCCAGCACGCTCAAGCCCAGCCACGGCAGAATCGCGAGCAGGATTCCTGCCGCTGTCGCCACGCCTTTGCCGCCACGGAAACCGTAAAACACCGGAAACAAGTGACCGAGAAATACGCTGATCGCCGTGATGCATACCCAGGTTTCGGTCAGGCCGTATTGATATTTCGCGAGCCACACCATGAGCCAGCCCTTGCCCGCATCGCCCAGCAACGTGAGTATCGCCGCCGCTTTTTTTCCGCTGCGCATGACATTGGTCGCGCCGGGATTGCCTGATCCCACCGTGCGCGGGTCGGGCAGGTGGAACAGCTTGCTGGCGATGATGCCGAATGCGATGGAACCCACCAGATATGCGACTACAACAAAAATCTGCTCATTCATGGAAGATACTCTAAAATTCAGTAAACCCGGATTTTAAGCGATATGGACATTATTTTCCTGCAGGAAGTGAAAATCGAAACCCGTCTCGGCGTGCCGGAGTGGGAACGCATGCTGCCGCAGACCATTGTGCTCGATATCGAACTCGCGCTGCCGCACAGCCGCGCGTGCGAAACGGACGCGATCGAAGACACGATAGACTATGGGCAGATCGTTTCCCGTATACGCGCGACACTCGCGGAAAAAAATTTCAGACTGGTGGAGGCGCTCGCCGAGCATGTATGCCAGTTGATCCTCAAGGAATTCGGCGCGCCCTGGGTCAGGGTGAAAGCCGGCAAGCCCGGGATATTGCCGGGGGTTAAACAACTGGGCGTGATCGTGGAGCGGGGAAGCCGTTCCTGACTTCCCGCTGCTATCCGGCAGACATATCCTCATTCGTCATCGTTGTCGTGCGCGTGGTGCTCGTCGTAATGTTGCAGCGCGACATCCGGGTCTTCCTTCTCGCCCGCGAACTTCGCGCGGATCACGACAAAGAACATCGGGATCATGAAAATCGCGAGGAAGGTGGCGGTCAGCATGCCGCCGATCACGCCCGTGCCAATCGCGTGCTGGCTGCCGGAACCCGCGCCATTGCTGAGCGCAAGCGGCAGCACGCCGAAACCGAATGCAAGCGAAGTCATGAGGATGGGTCGCAAGCGCAGACGCGACGCTTCGAGCGCCGCCTCGACCGGCCCCATCTTGTTTTCGGTTTGCAGATTGCGCGCGAATTCCACGATCAGAATCGCATTTTTCGCTGACAAACCTATCGTCGTCAACACGCCGACCTGGAAGAATACGTCGCTTTCGAGGCCGCGCAACGTCACGGCCGAGAGCGCGCCGATCACGCCGAGCGGCACCACCATGATGACCGAGAACGGAATTGACCAGCTCTCATACAACGCCGCGAGACACAGGAACACGACGAGGATGGAAATTGCATAGAGAATGGGCGCCTGCGAGCCGGACTGGCGTTCCTGATACGAGATGCCCGTCCATTCGTAACCTATGCCCGGCGGCAGCTTGGCTGCGTGCCCTTCCATCGCGGCCATTGCCTGACCTGTGGAGATGCCCGGCGCGCCCTGACCTTGAATCTGCATCGACGATACGCCGTTGTAGCGTTCCAGCTTGGGCGAGCCGTAGATCCACTTCCCCTCGCCAAATACATTGAACGGCACCATGCCGCCCTGCGCGTTGCGCACATACCAGAGATTCATGTCTTCCGGCTTCATGCGATACGGCGCGTCGGCCATCACATAAACCTTTTTGATGCGACCATCGAGATCAAGGAAGTTGTTCACATATTGCGACGCCCAGGCAATCGAGAGCGTTTGATTGATTACAGCCGTATCTATCCCCAGCGCCTCTGCTTTTTCACGATTGATATCCACCTTGAACTGCGGCGTATCGTTGAGGCCATTCGGACGCACGAGCGCCAATGTCGCTATGTCCTGCGCGGCCATACCGAGCAGCATGTTGCGCGCTTCCATGAGTTTGTCATGGCCGACGCCACCGCGATCCTGCAACTGGAAGTCGAAACCTGCCGCCGTGCCGAGTTCGGGAATCGAAGGTGGATTGACCGGGATCACCATCGCGTCCTTGTAATCCGAATAGTGAGCGCGCATGCGGTCAACGAGGGCGGGAATTTTCTGGTCATCGTTCTTGCGGAACTGGTAGTCTTTCATGCGCACGAATACCAGACCGGAGTTCTGGCCGCGCCCCGAGAAGCTGAAGCCATTCACCTGGAACACCGACTCGACAATATCCTTTTCTTCCTTGAGCAGGTAATCCGAAATGTCGGCAAGCGTGCGCGCCGTGGTTTCCTGCGTTGAGCCCGACGGCGTCTGCACGAGTATGAACATGGTGCCCTGATCTTCGATCGGCAGGAAGGCTTTCGGCAGATTCACAAACAGAAAGCCGATGGCGATGATCACGCCGACATAGATGATCAGCCAGCGCCCCGCGCGCTTGATCACATGATGCACGCCGTTGTGATACTTGTCGCGGCTGTGGTTGAAGGTTCGGTTGAACCAGCCGAAAAATCCCTTTTTGGCTTCGTGATGTCCCTTGGGAATCGGCTTGAGCAGCGTCGCGCACAATGCCGGCGTAAGTATCAGCGCGACCAGCACGGAGAGTACCATCGCCGCCACGATGGTCAGCGAGAACTGCCGGTAGATGGCGCCCACCGCGCCGCCCGAAAGCGCTACCGGCACGAATACCGCGGACAGCACGAGCGCGACGCCGACCAGCGCGCCGGTGATCTGCCCCATTGCTTTTCGGGTCGCTTCTCTTGGCGACAATCCTTCTTCCGCCATCACCCGTTCGACGTTTTCGACAACCACGATGGCGTCGTCCACAAGCAGTCCGATGGCCAGCACCAGCCCGAACATCGACAGTGTGTTGATCGAAAATCCCGCCACCGCCATGATCGCAAATGTGCCAAGCAACACGACCGGCACCGCGATGGTGGGAATGATGGTCGCGCGCACATTCTGCAGGAACAGATACATCACGAGAACCACGAGCAATATGCCTTCAAACAGCGTTTTAACCACTTCCTCGATCGACAGTTTCACGAAGGGTGTCGTGTCGTAAGGATATTTCACGCTGAAACCGTGCGGATAGTATTTCGACAACTCATCCATCTTCGCGCGCACGAGATTCGCGGTTTCCAGCGCATTCGCGCCGGGTGCGAGCTGTATGCCCATCGCAGCCGACGGCGAGCCGTTGTATTTGGTATCAAAATTATAGGTTTCACCGCCCAGCGCGATGCGCGCCACATCCTTGAGACGCACTTGCGAGCCGTCGGGATTGACTTTGAGCAGAATGTTGCCGAAATCCTCCGGCGTGCGCAGCAGCGTCGCTGCGGTGATGGTCGCCTGAAACGCCTGCCCCGCCGTCGCCGGCGTGCCGCCCAACTGGCCGCCCGCGACCTGCACGTTCTGCGCGGTGATCGCGCTGGTCACGTCGATGGGCGTCAACTGGAAATTGGTGAGCTTGTTCGGATCCAGCCAGATGCGCATTGCATATTGCGAGCCGAACAGCGTCACCGTACCGACGCCGTTCAAGCGGCTGATCGGCTCCATGATGTTCGAGGCTGCGTAGTTCGCCAGATCGTAACGCGACATGCTGCCATCTTCGGAGACAAAGGCCAGCACCACGAGGAAGCTGCTGCTCGATTTGGTGACCGCGATGCCAAGCTGCTGCACAACCTGCGGCAACACCGGCGTGGCGAGTTGCAATTTGTTTTGCACCTGCACCTGGGCGACATCCGGATTGGTGCCGGGGGCGAAGGTCAAGGTGGTGATGGCCGTGCCGGAGTCATCGGAGGTGGAAGCGAGATACAGCAGATTGTCGATGCCGCTCATCTGCTGCTCGATCACCTGCGTCACCGTGTCTTCCACCGTTTTGGCCGAGGCGCCCGGATAGGTCGCGCGTATCTGGATGGACGGCGGCGCGATGGTCGGGTATTGCGAAATCGGCAGCGTGAAGATCGATGCCACACCCGCCAGCATCAGAATAATGGCGATCACCCAGGCGAAGATCGGGCGATCAATAAAGAAATTTGCCATGCAACCGTTCCCCGATCAGTTCTTGCCGGAGGCCGGGCGCTCGTCAGGAGCGGGGTTTTTGGCCGGAGCAGCGCTCACATTCGGAGCGGGGTTGACGTTGGCCGCCGCGCCTGCGCGCGCGCCCGTTGCCATGTCCATTGAAGGCGCGCCCGGTGGCGGAGGCGGCGGCAGTTGTGCCGCGACCACCTTGACGATATCACCCGGCCTGGCTTTTTCGACTCCCTGAACAATCACACGATCACCCGCCTTGATGCCGTCCTGAACAATCCAGTCCTGACCCTGCGCGCCTGCGGTTTGGATGATGCGCAACGCGACCTTGTCAACTTTTTCAGCCTTGCCATCCTTGCCGAGGATGGGCTTGCCGTCCTTGTCGACGTTGTCAGCTTTTTCGACCACAAGCACCGTCGCCTGGCCTTTCTGGTTGTGCTGTACGCCAAGCTGCGGCACAAGGAAGGCATTGCTGTTGATTCCTTCCTCGATGCGCGCGCGCACAAACATGCCCGGCAACAATCCGCGGTCAGCGTTTGGGAACAACGCGCGCACCGTGACCGAACCCGTGGCCTGATCCACCGTGACATCGGTGAACTGGAGTTTGCCCTTCTCGGCATAGACGCGACCATCTTCGAGTATCAGCGTGACCTGCGCGGCATCCGCACCGCCGGTTTTCAACCGTCCTTCCTGCATATCGCGGCGCAGCTTGAGACCGTCGAGGCTGGACTGCGTCACATCGACATACATCGGATCAAGTTGCTGCACGGTCGCCATGAGCGTCGCCGTGCCGGCCTGCACATAAGCGCCCGGCGTCACTTGTGAAATACCGACTTGTCCCTTGACCGGCGCGACGACATCGGTATAACCAAGATTGATCTGCGCGCTTTCCACGGCGGCCTTGCCTGCGGCGACATCGGCAATGGCCTGTCCTTGCGCTGCGATTGCGTTATCGTATTCCTGCTTGCTGACCGCATTGGACTCCACCAGCACCTTGTAACGGTCAGCCAGCGCGTTCTGCGTGGCCAGATTCGCCTGCGCTTTCGCGAGCGCGGCTTTGGCATTGTTGAGCGCGGCGATATAAGGAGCCGGATCGATTTTGTAGAGCCGCTGCCCCGCCTTCACGATCGCCCCTTCGGTAAATTCGCGGCGCAACACGACGCCATCCACGCGCGCGCGCACCTGCGCGACGAGATAGGCATTGGTGCGGCCGGGAAGCTCGGAGACGACCGGCACGGAGGTCGGCTGAACGGTGATTATCCCGACCTCGGGTGTTTGCGGCGGCGGCGCGGCCTGTTGTTCGCAGGCGGCCAGCAGTGCGAGTGGCAGCAGAATGAGGAGGCGTCGGCGGCTGAACATAGTGGATTTCCTATTCTTGGTCTATACAACGTTGCTACATGCTGACTTTACCTACATGCTTGTATGTATGTCAATCTATCCATTAGAATCAATTATTCCCCTTATGTGAGCAGGCCATCAAGCATGGTTCGGAAAACCAAGGCAGAAGCCCAACAAACGCGCGCATTGCTGCTGGATGCTGCGGAACGCCTGTTCAGCGAACGCGGCGTCGCGCAGACCACGCTGAACGATATCGCGACGGCGGCGGGGGTGACGCGCGGCGCCGTCTATTGGCATTTCCAGAACAAGGCCGATTTTATCCATGCCTTGTGGGATCAGGCCGTGCTGCCGCTCGAAGCCTCGTTCGAGGAACTGCTGCAAACCCTGCCCGATGACCCGCTCGGACGAGTGCGCGCCAAGGCGGTCACGGTGCTCAAACAAGTGGTTCACGATGAACACTGCCGCAACATGATGAGCATCATTCTGCACAAGTGCGAATACGTGGAGCAGGCCGGCGGCTGGCGCGACGCCTATCTGACCAAGCGCGGGGAGTGTCTTGCCGAGTTCGCGGAAGACTTCCGCCAGGCCGTCGCGCTGGGGCAACTGCCCGCGCATCTCGATCCCCATTTCGCCGCCATCGGCCTGTTCGCCGTCGTCGATGGTTTGTGCTTTCACTGGCTGCTCAATCCCGCGCTGTTTTCGATGGAAGAAAAAGCTCCGCTCTACATCGACAGCCATCTCGCCGGGCTGGCCACCCAATCCTGAATCCCAAGGAACCTAACCGCGCGGGTGATGAGCGGCGTGCAATTGTTTGAGCCGTTCCCGCGCGACATGCGTGTAAATCTGCGTGGTCGAAATGTCGGCGTGGCCAAGCAGCATCTGCACCACACGCAGATCGGCGCCGTGGTTGAGCAGATGCGTCGCAAACGCATGGCGCATCACGTGCGGTGAAAGCGGTTTGGCGATGCCTGCGGTTTTCGCGTAGCGTTTGATGAGGTGCCAGAAAGTCTGGCGCGTCATGCCTTCGCCGCGCCGCGTTACGAACATCGCCTCGGCCAGCCGGCCCTGCAAAATTTCCGGGCGCGCTTCGTCGCGATAACGCATGATCCAGTCCTGCGCCTCGTCACCCAGCGGCACAAGCCGCGTTTTGTCGCCCTTGCCCGTCACGCGCGCGATGCCCATATCCAGACTGACCTCGCTGACCTTGAGCGCGACCAGTTCGGAGACGCGCAAACCTGTGGCGTACAGGGTTTCCAGCATGGCGCGGTCGCGCAGCCCCAAAGGGTCGCTGTCGTCAGGAGCGCGCAGCAGCAGGATGACTTCATCTTCGCTGAGACTTTTCGGCAAGCTGCGCGGCAGCTTGGGCGAGCCAAGTTGCAGGGTCGGGTCGATCACGATGCGATTTTCGCGCAGCGCGTAACGGTAAAGACGGCGCAAACTGGCGGTTAAACGGCTGATGCTACGCGGCTTGCTGATCGGCGAACGCTGGGCGAGATAATTTTCGATGTCGCTTTGGCTCGCCTCCAGCAAGGATTTTTGGGCGGATTTCCACAGCCATTCGGCAAATTGTTTCAGATCGCGCCGATAGCTTTCCAGTGTGTTGCGCGACAGCCCTTCTTCCAGCCACAGCCGGTCGATGAAGTCATCGAGTAGCGCAAGATTTTCCGTGCTCATGCGCCAGCAGCCATTGCTTGATCGAGAGGGAGTTCTGCTCGCGGCCTTTCATAAAACCGCCCAGGCCGTTGCGAGCGACCACGCGATGACAGGGAATAATCACCGGTATCGGATTCGCGCCGCAGGCATTCGCCACGGCGCGCGCGCCTGAGCCGACCTTTTCCGCGAGTTCGGAATAGGTCAGTGTTTCACCGGGCGGGATTGCCGCAATTCCCTGCCATACGCGCCGCTGAAACGCAGTGCCGCCGAGTTCGAGCGGCACATCGAAAGAGCGATGCGGGTCAGCCAGATAACCTTGCAATGCCGCGTAGACCTTGCGCGCGAACGCGGTCTGCGGCGGTATGGGCGGAGTTGCGGGCAGAAAATCAATGCCGGTCAGCGTGTTGCACGACATGCGCAATCCAAGCGCGCCAAAAGGCACGGTCAGGATGGCCTGGTAATTGTCGCGCTCTGCTCCGGCCAAAGATTTTCCAGCCTAAACTTCCGCCTCGACCATCGGCAGCGTCATGCGCGCCTTGGTCAGCACCATGCCGAGGTTGACGGATTTGCGGCAGACAAGCACCAGCACATTGTCCGGGTACAATTTGCCGCGCATGAACACGTGGATCAGATTGTCGCTGTTGACTATGACTTCCTGAAAATAGTGGTGGTTGTCTTCCTTGAGGCCGCGCGCGCGCTTGAACATGGTTTCTATCATGCTCACGTTCTGTCCCTGGAACAGGTCGGCAGTTGCGGCGGCCAGCAGATCAATGATTTCCTGCGGATGCGAATCAACGGTTTTGATGCCCAGCAGCATGCCGGATGTCAGATCGACATAACCGCCTGCCAAACACTCGGGTACGGATGCGACTACTTGATTAACAGCTTTGTCCAAACTCATTTTTGCTCTCCTGGTAGTGGTGTTGTTAAAACTTGAAATTGCAAAAACATTTCGTTGCTGACCATACACATATTCAAACGTACAAGATTAAATATTTGTCTGTGGCCTCCAGATACTACACCTTGCTGATCAAATAATTTTCAAAATCGTGCAAAAATTTTTCCTGCTCCGCCGTCTGCACATAATGGATATCGATTTTGCGGATACGTTCCAGCGCGGCATCTGCCGTCAACCCTTCGCTAATGAGCCAGCCTGCAACCACGGTACCGGTTCTGCCTATTCCCGCGCGGCAATGCACGACGAGCACTTCGCCGCGATTCAGCATTTCCGTCATGCGCATGGCCAGCATCTTGAGTTGCACCACGGTCGGTGCTTCGCGGTCATAAACCGGAAGATGCACATTGCGCAGGCCGTGTTTGCGCAAAATATCCTGCGGCAAATCGCCGGTGGTGAGCGTGACCAGCATGGTAATGCCGACCATGCGCAACGCGGCAAGATCGTGATTGATGTCAATAACCGCGCCGGGCAGCGGCGAGGTGCCGACTTTGCCGGGGATGATCCAGCGGAATCCGCGCGGCCCGCGATATTCCGGCACGGCCTGGGTCGCCATTTGCGCGATGAGCGGCAAAGGCGGCGGTGGTTCTATATCTTCGCTCAAATCTTCGGGTTTGGCGTCCGGCGCGGGCACATGGCAACTGCCGGTTTTGACGAATTGGTGAGCGATGTCGTTGGGCGGGCTCTGGAAAAACTGGGGCGCGTCACACTGCGCCTGTATGCGCCCGCCGGCCAACAGCACCACATCGGAGGCGATCATGCGCGCTTGCGCCTGATTGTGCAAACAGACAAACACCGGCGCGTGGCGGCCAATTTCCGCGATGAGTCCAAGCACGGGAAGCGCCTCATCCTTGTTTAGCTCCGAAGTCGGTTCGTCAATCATCAGAAGCGAAGGCCGGGCGATGATGGCAACGATAATGGCGAGACGCTTTTGCATGCTTTTTGGCAGACCGGTTGCCTTCCCGTCCAGATGCGCCGCAATATCATTGGCGCGCCAGTTGCCCAGCATGATGCGGGCGATCTCGTGCAAATCCCTGGAAGCGAGCTGAGGTTTGCTCCTGCGGATTTCGGCGGCGATGAACTCGTAAACAGTGGTGGCAGGCAGATCAAAATTTTGCGGCACCAGCGTGGCGTGATTGTGCTCACCCAGCAGTTGACCATTCAGCTCAACGCGTCCCCAGCTGTGATAATCCGGAATTGCGCTGTCCTGCCAAGCCAGCGAACGCATCAACGTGGATTTGCCGGTGCCGGTCGGTCCCATGAGAGCCGTGACGCCGCGAGCGGGCAACTTGAAATCAAGTTCCGCCAGAACGACTTTTTTGCCAAAGGAAACCCCGAACCCCTGCGCATTCAAAACAACTTCTTTGGACACTGTTTTCCTTATTACTATTGCCGATATTGCATTCTTTTATTCCGGCAGATCAGATCGTCATCATGGTATATAACACAATCAATGACTCGCTGACCAAGCACACTAGTAGTCATGCAACACCTTGCAAGTTTTCCCTAGCCCTATATTTACCACAAAAAAAACCTCACGTCCCGAAAGAGGTGAGGTTTTGTAAAAAAATTCACGATAATTATTCGGAAATCACTCCTCGGCGGCTTCCTTTTCGCGCGCCTGCAGCTTTTCCTTGATGCGCGCGGATTTGCCCGAACGTTCGCGCAGATAGTAGAGTTTGGCGCGGCGCACATCGCCACGGCGCTTGACTTCAATGCTCGCGATGAGCGGCGAATAGGTCTGGAACGTGCGCTCCACGCCTTCGCCCGAGGAAATCTTGCGCACGATGAAAGAGGAGTTCAAGCCGCGATTGCGCTTGGCGATTACCACGCCTTCGTAAGCCTGCACGCGCTTGCGCTCGCCTTCCACGACATTGACGCTGACGACCACCGTGTCGCCGGGGACGAAGTCGGGAATCTTTTTGCCCAGACGGGCAATTTCTTCCTGCTCCAGTTGTTGAATGATGTTAGCCATACCTTTGGTTCCTTTTAATTGTGAGGATTCTGTTCCTGCTCGTACTCCGCGAGCAGATCGGATTCCTCTTTCGTCAACGGCCTCGCGGCCAGTAAATCCGGGCGCTTGTCCCGGGTTCGCCCCAGCGATTGTTTCAATCGCCAGCGCTTGATGAGCGCGTGGTTGCCGGACATCAATACATCCGGCACCTGCGCGCCATCGTAAACTTCCGGACGCGTGTAGTGCGGGCAATCCAGCAAGCCGTCCGCAAAGGAATCCTCGGCTGCCGAATCGGCATCACCCAGTGCTCCGGGCAGTTGCCGCACAATCGCGTCGATGAGCGCCATCGCGGGCAGTTCGCCACCCGACAGCACGTAATCACCCAGCGAAATTTCTTCATCCACCTCGCGTTGCAGCAGGCGTTCATCCACGCCTTCATAGCGGCTCGCGAGTAATATCAAACCCGGTTGCGCCGCAAGCTCGATGACTTTCTCATGCGTCAACGGCCTGCCTTGCGGCGAGAGGTGGATCACCCGAGGGCGCGTCACTCCGGCCTCGCGTTGCCGCGCTTGCGCGGCGCGGATCGCCTTTTCCAGCGGCTCGATCAGCATCACCATGCCGGGGCCGCCACCGTAAGGGCGGTCATCCACCGTCTTGTAATTGTCGCTCGTGAAATCGCGCGGATTCCACAGCGCCAATTCGTAAATCTTTTTTTCCAGCGCCCGTGCTGTCACGCCATGCGCGGAAATCGCCTCGAACATCGCGGGAAACAGCGTGACAACATCAAAGCGCATTTTCAAAAATCCGCGTCCCAGTCAACCAGCACGCGCTTGCTGACCAGATCAACTTCCTGCACCACCTGCGCGATAAAGGGAATCAGCCGCTCCCACTCGCCCTTCACAACCATCACATCATTGGCGCCGGTTTCAAACAGGCTGGTGATGCGGCCAAACTTTTCGCCTTGCAGGTTTTCCACTTCCAGCCCGATCAGATCAGACCAGTAATATTCATTTTCGTCCGGCGCGGGCAATTCAGAGCGCGGCACTGCGATGGTTTTGCCCTTGAGTTTGAAGGCTTGCTCGCGCTCGGTTACGCCTTCAAGTTTGGCGACCAGATGATCGCCATGCACCTTGGCCTCCGCAACGGGAAATTCCTGCCAGGCATCATTAACCTCTATCCACCACACCGGATAATCAAGCAGACCATCAAGATATTCGGTATCGGGCTGGATATTGATCCAGCCGCGCACTCCATACGGAACGGTAATCCGTCCCATCACCACCAGATGCTCGGGCGGCGATTGCGCCAACTTGATCAGGCAGCCTTGGCCGCTTGCTTGATCAGCTGACCAACGCGGTCGGACACTTGCGCGCCCTTGCTGCGCCAGTAATCAATGCGCTCGCTGTCGAGGCGCACGGATTCATGGCCTTCACCCGCAATCGGGTTGTAAAAACCGACGCGCTCGATAAAACGGCCATCGCGACGATTGCGCGAATCGGCCACCACGACGCTGTAGAACGGGGATTTCTTCGCGCCACCACGGGCAAGGCGAATCACTACCATAATAGGGTCTCTTGTCGAATGAACAGAAAGGGCGGGATTTTACGTTATTTTTTAGTATCTTGGCAAGAATATTCCCAAGACCGGCGCTATGACTGGTAGGGAGTCGGATCGGGTATCCCCGCCGCAGCAAACCCCGCGCGGCGAAAGCGGCAGGAATCGCATACGCCGCAGGCTTTGCCCTCGGCATCGGCCTGATAGCAGGATACCGTCAAACCGTAGTCCACGCCGAGCGCGTGACCGCGCTGGATGATCTGCGCCTTGTTGAGATCCATGAGCGGCGCATGCACGGTCAGTTTTTTGCCTTCGACACCCGCCTTGGTCGCGAGATTCGCCATATGCTCGAACGCGGCGACATACTCTTTGCGGCAATCGGGATAGCCGGAGTAATCCAGCGCGTTCACGCCGATGAAGATGTCCTGCGCACCCAGCACCTCCGCCCATGCCAGCGCGAGCGACAGCATGATGGTGTTGCGGGCGGGAACATAGGTGACGGGTATGCCCTCGCTCGGAGCTTGCGGAACCGCGATGCTCTCATCCGTGAGCGCCGATCCGCCAAACGCGGCAAGATCAAGCTGCACCACGCGCTGTTCCTTTGCGACTAGCGCCTGCGCCACGCGTCTTGCCGCCGCAAGCTCGGCGATATGCCGCTGGTGGTAGTCGAGGCTGAGGCAATAACACTCGTAACCCGCATCGTGCGCGATGGCGAGCACGGTGGCGGAATCCAGCCCGCCGGAAAGCAGCACGACCGCTTTTTTCGTCATGGCTTTGCTCTCATTATTTTCTCCGTCATTTTCCTGGCGTGTCGCCCCAGAGAATTTTGTGCAACTGAAGTTGCATGCGTACCGGCAAGCGATCCTGCAATATCCAGTCGGCGAGATCGGCGGGAGGAAGCTGACCATGGACCGGCGAAAACAGTATCGCGCATTTTCCGGCGATGCCGTATTCGGCCAGCGTCTGCTTCGCCCAGTCATAATCCGCGCGGTCGCACAACACGAATTTGACTTCATCCGCAGGCTTGAGGCGGGCAAGATTGTCCCAGAGATTCTTGCGTACCTCGCCTGAGCCTGGTGTCTTGATGTCGAGAATCACGGACACGCGCGGATCAACTTCGCTCGTATCCAGCGCGCCGCCGGTTTCCAGCGAGACGCTGTAACCCGCGTCACACAGCTTCGCAAGCAACGGGATGCATTCCTTTTGCGCGAGCGGTTCGCCGCCGGTGACCGTGACGTATTGCGTGCCGCAAGCGCCCACTTTCTCCAGTATCTGCTCCGTCGTCATGTTCTCGCCGCCCTGAAAAGCGTAAGCGGTATCGCAATAAACGCAGCGCAACGGACAGCCCGTGAGGCGCACGAAAACCGTGGGCAAGCCGACGCGCGTTGACTCCCCTTGCAGGGAGTAAAAGATTTCATGGATTTTGAGCACGGATGACTATTTCTTGGCCGATTCAAGCGCGGCTAAGCGTTTTTTCGCGAGTGGAGCGGCTTCGCTGTCAGGGTATTTGGCAATCAAATCTTTAAGCGTTTTTTTCGCGCCAGTGAAGTTGGCCTGTTGAATCTGGCTGTTGGCGATGTTGAACATCGCATCCGGCACTTTTTCGTTATCCGGATAACGCTGAATCAATGCCTGTTGGGCGGTAATGGCGCCCTTGTAATTTTTCTGGGAAAAATAGGAATAACCCACCCAATATTGCGCGCTCGGCGCATATTTGCTGTCCGGGTAGTCTTGCGCGAACTTGTCGAAGGCGGCGGCGGCATCCTTGAATTTGTTTGCCTTGAATAAAGTGTGCGCGGCTTCGTAAGCTTTCAACTCCTCGGCATCGGCAGCGGTGGCCGCCGCGCCTTCGGAGTTTCCGGCGGCTGAAGATCCGCCGCCTTCCAGCTTGCGCAGCCGCGCATCAAGGTCGGTATAAAACTGCTGCTGTCGTTGTTGCGCCTGATTGAGTTCGTGGGTCAGCACTTCCACCTGCCCGCGCAACTGGCTGATTTCCGCATCGCGGCTGTCCAGTTGTCCCATCAGATTCATCACCTGCGTTTGCTGGGTGGATTCCACATCCGCAAGACGCTTTTCAAGCGCATCAAGCCGGGCTTGCAAATCCGCGACGCGCTTGTCCTGATCTTCCTTGACGTATTTGCGCAGCTTGACGATTTCCTCGCGCGCTTCGTTGTCGGAAAAAAGCCCCGCGTGTGATGCGAAACTCAGAAACAACAGGGGGAACAGCAGCAGCCAACGCATAACTTACTCGCCTGAATAGAGAATGTCAGCGCGACGGTTTTGCGCCCAGCATGTTTCAGTGGCTTCGGTGCAACGCGGTTTTTCCTTGCCGTAGCTCACGGTTTCAATCTGGTTGTCGGATGCGCCGTAAACATTCATCGCATTCTTGACCGAAACTGCGCGACGCTGACCCAGCGCGAGGTTGTATTCGCGGCTGCCACGATCATCCGTGTTGCCCTGAATCATGATTTTGGCTTCGGGATTTTGCTTGAGGTATTTGGCGTGCGCCTCAACCAGCGGGCGGAATTCCGGCTTGACGTCGTCCTTGTCGAAGTCGAAATAAATGCTGCGCTTGGACAGGATGCTGTTCGGGTCGGTCAGCGGATTGCCGGTAGAGCCGCCGGTGCCCGCGGTTCCGGTTGTGGACGATGATCCGCCTCCGGATTGCGAGTTCACGCTCTTGTCTTCGACGGAAGCCGCCGGTTCTTCCTTGACCTTGGTGCTGGAACATGCCGCCAAAAATACGGCCAATGTGATAACTCCGAGTAATCGCTTGCTCATGGTAATTCCTCCTTGTGAAAAAGCAGTGGTGAAAATCAATAAATCAATTCAAATTAATTCATCCAGGGTCCCCAGGCCGGCTCGCGTACAGCACTGCCGGCCTCACTCAGGCGCTGTTTCGTGCGCCCATCCGATGATACCACCGCCAGCACTTCCCTGCCGGCGATGCTGGTGGCATAAAGAATCTGCCGTCCATTGGGAGCATAGCTCGGCGATTCATCTTCGCCGGTATCGCTCAAAAGTTGCACCTGTCCCGTGGCGAGATCTTGTTGCGCGAGGCGGAATTTACCGCTCTCGCGGCGCACATAGGTAAGCAATTTGCCGTCCGGTGAAAGCGCCGGACTGACATTGTAACTGCCTTCATAGGTTATGCGCGTGGCTTCACCGCCGATGACCGGCGTTCTGTAAATCTGCGGGCTGCCGCCGCGATCCGAAGTGAAATATATCCATTTGCCGTCCGGCGACCAGACCGGCTCGGTATCAATCGCGCGACTCATGGTCACCTGGCGCAAGCCTGAGCCGTTCGCATTGATGGTGAACACCTGAGAATTCGCGGCATAGGTCAGCACGATGGCAAGCTTGGAGCCGTCAGGCGACCACGCGGGCGCGCTGTTGTTGCCCTTGAAACCCGCGAGCACGGTGCGCTGACCGGAAGCCAGCGACTGCACGTAAATGATGGGTTTCTTCTTTTCAAAAGACACATAGGCGAGCCGCGAACCATCGGGCGACCACGCCGGGGAGATGATGGGCTCCTTTGAAGTCAGCACCGTCTGCGCGTTCGCGCCGTCGGAATCCGCGACTTGCAGCGCGAAACTGCCGCTGCGTATTTTGGTGATGTAGGCAATGCGCGTCGCGAACACGCCGCGCTCACCGGTCAGTTTTTCGTAGATCACGTCCGCGATTTTGTGCGCGGTACCGCGCGCCTGCGCCGGTGTGATTTCATACTCCAGCCCGGCCAGTGAAGTCTGCTTGAGCACATCGAGCAGGCGGAACGTGACTTTCAGCTTGCCGTTCGCGAGCGGCTCGACTTTGCCGATCACCAGCGCCTGCGCCTGCAAAGCCGTCCAGTCGGGATATTTTACTTCCGCGAGATCATGCGGCTGATTCGCCACGCCGCGCGTTTCCAGCGTGCGGAACAACCCGCTGCGACGCAGATCCGCGCCGATCACAGGCGTCAGTGCATCGGGAGATTGGGCATCGGCAAAAGGCACGATGGCAATGGGTATCTGCTGCGCCGCGCCGCCGACGACTTCAATGGTCAGCTCGGCTTGCGCTACGGAAGGCATCAGCGCACACAAACTAAAAAATGCAGTAAGCAGGTAACGTGTCATGGTCGGATTATAGGATAGTTAAGTGGAATGGTTGTGCAAAATTATTGTTGTTCGGGTTTGAACGGTATGTTTAAGGTGCGGAAATTCGCAAAAAGTTCAGGGTTGGACGGCAAGGGCAGCGGATCTGCCTGCATGATCGCACGCAAGGCTGCATCGTCACAGGCTGGAATGCCGCTGCTTTTGGTCAGTTGCGGAGTGCCGGAGACCTGCCCTGTAGGGAAAAGTGAAATTTTGTATTCCGGCACCGCGTCGCCGCACGACTGGCGATTCATGTAGCCGAAAATCCTGCTGCGTATGCGCGCCATGTAATCATTCACTTCCGCTTTGGCGGCGGAGGATTGCGCGGCGTTGCTCGCGGACGCGATATTTTGCTGATCTTCTTTCGCATTCTTTTTCGCGAGCGGGTCATCCGACAACTGGCGGATAAGCTCCTGCTTACGCTTTTCCTCTTCCTGTTTTTTGAGCGCCTCTTGCTGTTTCTTGATCTTTTCTTCTTTTTTCTTCAGCTCGGCTTCCTTCTTCATCGCGATATCGGCCTTGGATTCTTCCGGCGCAGGGTCTGCCTTGGGCGGCGGTTCAACTTTGGGCTCCGGTTTGGTTTCCGGCTTGACTACCGGCGGAGTTGGTTTGGAAGTTGACGGCAAGCTATCCCAAAGCTGCACATCCGACACCTGCAACGGTATCGCGGTTTTCCAGTTGAAGCTCAGCACGAGCACGAGAAAAAACGCGGCATGAACCAGCAAAGCCAGCATGCCGGCCTTGATTGCCTGTGGGTTTTCGTACGCGCGCACTATCGCCATGAATCAGGACGCCGGTTTAAGCAGCAAGCCGACTTTCTCCACCTTGTTTTGTTTGAGCAAGTCCATCACGCTGACGACATCTTCGTACTTCACGTTTTTATCTGCGGCGATCACGACAGACTGCTCGGGATTGGTCTCGGTCTTTTGGCGCACGGCGAACAGAATTTCATCGCGCTGCATTACCTTGCCGTCGAGATCAAGCGTTTTGTCGGCCTTGATTGAAATCACCATGGGCGCAACCGGTTGTTTCAGCGCCTGCCCGACACTCGGCAACTCCACTACTCCCGGATTGCTCATGGGCGCGGTAATCATGAAGATGACAAGCAACACCAGCGTTACGTCGATATATGGCACGACGTTGATCTGGTTCATCAGGCGGCGGCCGCCTCTGCCGCGCGCCATCAGGCTTTCCTCTGCAGGATGTTGGAAAATTCCTCGATGAAACTTTCGTA
>JAITML010000057.1 GCA_031277395.1 Methylobacillus sp.
CGGGTGAAATCGAGGCCATCCGTAGTTACTGCGAAACCGATGTGGTCAATACCTGGCTTGTCTATCTGCGCTTCCAGCAAATGCGCGGGCTGCTCACTGCCGCCGCATACCAGCGCGAACTCACGCTCGTGCGTGAATCACTGGCTGCAAATCCGGCAAAACATTGGCAAGAATTTCTGGCCGCCTGGTCTGACAACCAGACTGCCAAAGTCTAAATAGCGCCGACGCCCGGCTTCGTTGTTGCGCCTTTTCGCCGGAGGAGCGCAAGCAATCTGCGGTAAAATTTCACCTCTATGACCATCAAGCGCATACATATAGATTCACTCGATCAGGAAGGTCGAGGTGTTGGCCGTGTCGAAGGAAAAGTCATTTTTATTGACGGTGCGTTGACGGGTGAAACTGTCACTTATCGCACCACGCGCAGCAAACCCAGCTATGAAATCGGCAAGCTGGAAGAGATATTCAAGCCTTCATCCATGCGTGTCACGCCGCAATGCCCGAATTTCAGCGTGTGCGGCGGATGCGCGATGCAGCATCTCGACGTGGCGGCGCAGGTGGCGGCCAAGCAGCGCATGCTGGAAGATGATTTGTGGCACATCGGCCGTGTCAAGCCGGAAACCATGTTGCCGCCGATTGTCGGCCCGGCCTGGGGTTATCGACACAAGGCGCGATTGCGCGCGCGTTTCGTGCCGGCGAAAGGGCGTGTGCTGGTTGGTTTCAATGAAAAGGCGAGCAGCTATGTAGCCGTAATGAATGAGTGCCATGTGCTGCCACCGCATCTGTCGGCGCTCATCGTGCCATTGCAGGAATTGCTCGCGACGCTCACGATCAGGGAGCGCGTTCCGCAGATTGAAGTCGCCATCGGCGAGCATGTCACGGTGCTGGTGTTTCGCATACTCGAACCGCTCGCGCATGAGGACGAAGCGCCGATCCGCGAGTTCGCCGACCAGCATCAGGTACAAATCTGGATGCAGAGCAAAGGCCCGGAAACTGCTACGCCGTTTCATCCATTGGACATGCCTGGCCTCAGCTACACGCTGCCCGAATTCAATCTGATCTATTCCTTCATGCCGACCGAGTTCACGCAGGTCAACCCGCACATCAATCGCGTGCTTGTGCGTCGCGCGATGCGCATGCTGGATGCGAAACCGGGCGAGCGCATCGCCGATTTTTTTTGCGGACTCGGCAATTTCACGCTGCCCATCGCGCGTATGGGCGCAGCCGTGCTGGGTCTGGAAGGTGCGGCTGCGCTGGTATCCCGCGCGAAAGAGAGCGCCGAAATCAACGGCCTCGCGCATGTGGCCGAATTTCGCCAGGCTGACCTGTTCGAAAAAACCGCCGAAAGTTTGGCCGCGTTCGGGCATTTCGACAAATGGCTGATAGACCCGCCGCGCGACGGCGCCATGGAATTGATAAAAGCGATTGAGGATAAAACCGCACCGCAACGCATCGTTTATGTCTCCTGCAACCCCGCCACGCTCGCGCGCGACGCGGGCATGCTGATGCAGGTTAAAGGTTATCGCATGGTAGCGGCGGGCGTGGTCAACATGTTTCCGCATACGGCGCATGTGGAATCCATTGCGATGTTCGAAAAATGATGAGGTTGTTGTTGGACAGATTTCTCAAGCTTCCCCTCTCCCTTTGTGGGAGAGGGGCAGGGGAGAGGGGGATAAAAACTGTTTGTCCGGAATTTGTCTCGAAAGATGAGCGCATATCCCACCAAAACAACCTTGCACTGGTCGGGTCTCGCCCCGACAGCCCCCGTCTTGACTGCGCTGCTCGGCGCGGCAGAAGGGAAGAAAAGCAAATCCCTCTCCCCATCTTCGGTTCTCTCGTTTTGCTTTCCTGCAAGAGAAAAGAGATAAAGAGGGTATGTGCGAGGTTCTCGGTTTTTTTAGCTGTTTTATTTTTCGCTACCGCATGCAGCAAACCTGTGGAGCGCGCCGACATCTATTTCGCCGTCGCGCAAGCGCCTGTTACGCTGGATCCGCGTTATGCCACGGATGCGGCTTCGGCGCGGGTTAATCGTTTGATCTATTGGTCGCTGGTTGATTTCGACGCGCACTTCCGGCCTGTGCCTGCGTTGGCGACGTGGACGTGCGCGGACGACACGCATTGCCGGTTTATCCTGGGTGAACGCGGGCGGCAATTCCATGACGGCACGCGTTTGACGGCGCAGGATGTGGCGGCGACTTACAACTCGTTGCGCGCGCTCAAAAACTCGCCGTTGGCGGCGGAGTTTGCGAATGTTTCAGAGGTGCGAGCCGTCGATGAAAACACCGTCGATTTCACGTTGAAAGCTGCGGACGACCAGTTTCCGGCGCGGCTTGTCATTGGTATTTTGCCTGCCGGATTGATCGCGAAAAATCACGATTTCGCGCGGCATCCGGTTGGCAGCGGCGCGTTGAAATTTGCCGCATGGAATCGCGCGCTCACGCTGGAGCGCGTCGCGGATCGCCAGCGTATCGTGCTCGAAGAAGTGCGTGATCCCACGGTGCGCGTGTTGAAATTGCTGCGCGGCGAAGCGGATTTGTTGCAGGGAGATCTTCCGCCGGAGCTGGTGACGGAGCTGAAAACGCAATCCGGAATCAACGTTCTGGAATCGCCCGGTACCAACTATTCCTATCTCGGCTTCAACATGCAAGACCCTGTGCTGCGCGATGTGAATGTGCGTCGCGCGGTGACGCTTGCAATTGATCGCGAGGCGATTGTGCGGCAGGTGCTGGTCGGCGGCAGTCGCGCCGCGACGGCGATTTTGCCGCCCGAGCATTGGGCGGGTAACGCCACACTCAAACCTGCGCCCTACGAACCGGAAATCGCCCGCGCGATGCTGGTACGGGCGGGCGTGAAATTGCCGCTGCATCTTGTTTACAAAACTTCCACCGATGCGCAGCGCGTACGGCTCGCGACGATTATGCAGGCGCAAATGCAGCCTGCCGGCATAGAACTGGAAATCCGCAGTCTGGATTGGGGCACGTTCTACGACGATGTCAAACATGGTAAATTCCAACTCTACGGCCTGACCTGGGTGGGCATCAAAACGCCCGACATTTACCGTTTTGCATTTCGCAGCGATCACGCGCCGCCGGTCGGCAGCAATCGCGGACATTTGCAGGATGCGGAACTGGATGCGCTGATCGACCAGCAGGATTGGCAGGCGGTGACGGCGCGCGTGGATGCGCTGCTGCCATATGCGCCGCTGTGGTATGAAGGCCAGTTCGCGGCGATGCGTCGCAATGTGACGGATTACGCGCCCGCACCCGACGGCAATTGGGACGCGCTGGTAACCATCAAAAAAAGGAGTGAGCAATGATCAAGATCAACCACATGATGCACACCGGGCTCATCGTGAAAGACCTCGCGCGCTCGCGCAAATTTTACGAGGATTTGCTCGGCTTCAAACCCAATCCCAACCGCCCCGATTTCGGCTTTCCGGGTGTGTGGTACGACATCGGCGCCAATCAGGTTCATCTCATGGTCGTGCCCAATCCTTATGAAAACATACAGCGCCCCGAACACGGCGGACGCGATACGCACATCGCATTTTCCGTGGATGATGTCGCTCCCGTGCGCGCCGCGCTGGACGCCGCCGGCGTGCCCTATACCATGAGCCGTTCCGGTCGCGCCGCGCTGTTCTGCCGCGACCCGGATGGCAATGCGTTTGAGTTTTCTGCAGTCAAATAATTTGCGAATTGAAATTTCCATCACCGAACAAAAACTGCGCCTGCTGGACGAGGCGGGCGCAGTGCTGGCCGAGTATGCAGTTTCCACCGCAAAGAATGGTGTCGGCGAACGAAAAAACAGCGGCTGCACGCCGCGTGGAAAACACATTATTCGTGCCAAAATAGGTGCAGGTGAACCGGTCGGCAGCGTGTTCATCGGTCGTCGCTCCACAGGCGAAATCTGGTCGCGGCAACTCGCCGCAGAAAACCCCGAACGCGATTTCATTCTTACGCGCATCTTGTGGCTGTCCGGTTGCGAAGTCGGTGTGAACCGGCTCGGCGACGTGGATACCATGCAACGCTACATTTACATCCACGGCACGCCTGATACCGAACCCGTGGGAGTCGCGTGTTCGCATGGCTGCGTGCGCATGAGAAACGCCGATGTGCTTGAGTTGTTTGAGCGTGTCGCTGTCGGAACGCCGGTGGTGATACGTTGAATATATTTAAGAGATCGTTACAAAAGCCCCTCGCCCCTTGCGGGAGAGGGGATGGGGAGAGGGGGCGGCATGCACAGCATGGCAAAGCGGCCGGGAAAGATGTTTGTTTCGGTCGGGACTCGCCCCGACAGGCGAGGTACTTTCTTTTGCTTGCCCACGGAGCTTCTGCACGAATCTCTCGCGGCAGTCGCATCCCGGATTTGTGCGGTCTGCCGCGTTGCAAATGCTCGCAATACATCAAGTATTGCTGCGCTTTGCGCCTTGCATCCCATCCCGAATCCGGGCGCGCCTGCTCGCTCAGACTCGTGCAGAAGCTCCCGAAAGAACCCAAAGAAAAAGGCACCCTCTGCCGCGGTGCTGCGTACTTCCTTGCGCTGCTCGCCAATCCGGGCGTCTCGCAAGAACTCGCCTTGGCGTTGCCAAGGCCAAGGCTCAAACAGTTGCGAGCCGAAATCCCCCGGATCGGCTGCGCTGCTCAGCGCGACAGCAAGGGAAAAAGAGCAAACCTCTTATCCGGCACCTTGATTCGCTCTCTCTGCCTCCTTGCACATCGAAGGGGAGGGATTACACAAAATTCACCATGCTGCTCAAACGTCTGTTCGGCATAATTCCCGTGGTGTTTGGTGTGCTGTTGCTCACCTTTCTGCTCTCGCATCTCATTCCCGGCGACCCGGTGGAGGTGATGCTGGGCGAATCCGCGACCGCTGCTGATCGCAGCGCGTTGCGTGCCGAACTGGGGCTGGATCAGCCATTGCCGATACAGTTTGTCCGCTATCTGGGCAAGCTCGCGCAGGGCGATTTCGGCGCTTCCATCCATAGCCACGAGGCCATTTCGCATTTGCTCGCGCAGCGCATACCCGCGACGGCGCAGCTTGCGTTGTTGTCGCTGGCGATTGCAATCATGGTTGGACTGCCGCTCGGCATCATCGCCGCGTTGCGCTATCGGCGCTGGCCGGATAGTCTCGCCACCGTGTCCGCGCTTGCGTTTGCGGCGATGCCGAATTTCTGGCTGGGGCCTTTGCTGATGCTGGTGTTCGCGCTGTGGCTGGGCTGGGTGCCGGTAAGCGGCATGGAAAGCAGATTATCCATCGTGTTGCCCGCGCTCACGCTTGCGAGCGGACTCGCGGCCATACTTACGCGCATGACGCGCGCGAGCATGCTGGAAGTGTTGAATGAGGATTTTGTGCGCACCGCGCGCGCCAAGGGTTTGCCGGAGCGCACGGTGATTTTGCGCCATGCGCTCAAGGCCGCACTGCTGCCGGTGGTGACAGTGGTCGGTCTGCAACTCGGTTCATTGCTCGCGGGTACGGTGATTACCGAAACGGTGTTCGGCTGGGAAGGGTTGGGGCGCTTACTCGTGGAATCCATTGAAAAACGCGATTATCCCGTGTTGCAGGCGTGCGTTCTGGTGATTGCGCTGACCTATGTGGTCGTCAATCTGCTGACTGATCTCGTTTATGCGCGGCTGGATCCGCGTGTGCGGTTCTCCTCATGAAAAAGTGGCCGCAAGTCGTACTGCTGTTCTGGTGCGCGATGGCTGTGATCGCGCCCTGGCTGGGTTTTCAGCCGGACGCGATTGATCTCGCGCATATCCTCAATGCGCCATCTTTGACTTTTTTATTGGGCACGGATGATCTGGGACGCGATATTCTCGCGCGTTTGATTGCGGGCGCGGGCGTATCGCTCACGGTGGCGGGCGTGGTCACGCTGGTGACATTTACGGCCGGCACCACACTCGGCCTTGTCGCCGGGTATTACGGCGGTTGGGTGGATCGTGTGCTCATGCACGTCACGGATGTGTTTCTTGCCTTCCCTGGTATTTTGCTTGCGATTGCTTTTGCCGCAGTGCTGGGCGCGGGCGTGGATAACCTTGTGCTCGCGTTGTGTCTGACTTCGTGGGTGGGCTATGCGCGACTCACGCGCGCGCAGGCGCTTTCATTGCGCGGACGCCAGCATGTGCAAGCCGCGCAGACGCTGGGCGCATCCACGCCGCGCATACTGCTGCGTCATGTATTGCCGATGCTCGCGCCCGCCTTGCTGGTCGAAGCCACGTTCAGCATTGCGAGTTTGATTATTGCGGAAGCCAGTCTGTCCTTCCTCGGCCTCGGCATCCAGCCGCCACATGCTTCCTGGGGCGCGATGCTGCGCGACGGTGTGCGTTATCTGCTGGTCACGCCGCATTACGTGCTTGCGGTGGGCGTGAGTTTGATGTCGCTGGTGTTGGCGGTCAACGTGCTGGGCGATACACTGCGTGATAATTTTGACGTGAAAAGGTAGTACAACCATGACGCTCGGCCCGATCATGCTGGACATCGAAGGCACCGAACTCAACGCGGACGATGTTCGTCGCCTGCAACACCCGCTTGTGGGCGGCATCATCCTGTTCACGCGCAATTATCAGTCGCCCGAGCAACTCAAGGCGTTGACGGCGGCCATCCACAAGGTGCGCCAGCCGCCGCTGCTGATCGCGGTCGATCACGAAGGCGGCCGCGTACAGCGTTTCCGCGAAGGCTTTACGCGCATTCCGCCCATGCGCGAATTTGGCAGAATATGGGATAACAATCCGCGCAAAGCGCGCCAGTTGACGGAAGACGCGGGCTGGGTACTCGCAGCAGAACTGCGCGCGCATGGCGTGGATTTCAGTTTCACACCGGTGCTGGACATTGACTACGGCAACAGCAGCGTGATCGGCGATCGCGCGTTCCACCGCAACCCGCAAGCCATCGCCGAACTTGCGGACGCGCTCATGCGCGGTCTGCGCAAAGGCGGCATGGCCGCAGTTGGCAAGCATTTCCCCGGACACGGTTTTGTCGCCGCCGATTCGCATGTCGCAATCCCGGTTGATGAGCGTGAATTCGATCGTATCGCCGAAGAAGACATGCAGCCTTTCCGCCGCATGATAGATGACGGCCTTGCCGCCATCATGCCTGCGCATGTGATCTATCCGCAGGTGGACGATAAACCGGCAGGCTTTTCCGGGCGCTGGCTGCAAAAAGTGCTGCGCCAGCGGCTGGAATTCAACGGCGTGATTTTCAGCGACGACCTCGCGATGGAAGGCGCGGTTGTCGCAGGCAACGTGACGCAACGCGCGCTCGCGGCGCTCAATGCCGGATGCGACATGGCGCTTCTGTGCAACCGCCCCGATCTTGCGGATGAATTGCTGGTCAAACTTGAATGGAACATCTCCGCCGTCAGCCTCGCGCGTCTTGCGCGCATGCACGGCAAACAACATCCTGCCACCATGGTCGCGCTGCATGAAAACGTGGAATATGTGCGTGCATTGCGCGCGCTTGCTGAAATCGGCGTTACGGAAGGGTCGCTCAAGTTTGTGACATGAACAGACCGCCGGCCTTGAAACTTCTTCCGCCTTGCGCTAGTCTTACCCGAAGTTTCAACCACATGAGGTTTTAATCGATATGCAACCTGACTATCAAACTGTCAATCCCGCCAATGTAGACGTTTCCATTCAGAACCGCGTGCTGCGCAACACCTATATGTTGCTGGGCATCACGATGGTGCCGACCATACTCGGCGCGCTGATTGGCACTCACATGGACTTTTCCTGGGCGATGGGAAGCCGCTGGCTGTTCCCGTTGGTCTTTCTGGGTGTGGCATGGGGTTTGATTTTTGCCATTAACGCTACCCGCAATTCCCCGGTAAGCGTGGTTCTGTTACTGGCTCTGACCGGATTCATGGGCTGGGCGCTTGGCCCCATATTGACGTTCGCGCTGCATTTGGCGAACGGTACCGAAATCATCATGCTCGCCGCGGGCGGCACCGGCATCATTTTCCTCACGCTGGCCGGTATCGCAACCACGAGCAAGCGCGATTTCAGCTTTATGGGCAAGTTCCTGTTCGTGGGGCTGATTCTGGTGTTTGCCGCGATGATCGCGAATATTTTCCTGCAAATTCCGATGTTCTCGCTGGCGATTTCCGGTGTGGCCATATTGCTGTTTTCCGGCTATATCCTGTATGACGTGAGCCGCATCGTTCATGGCGGCGAAACCAACTATGTGATGGCGACGCTGAGCCTCTATCTGGATATCTACAACCTGTTCGTTCACCTGCTGAACATTCTCATGGCTGTGCTGGGTGATCGCAGATAATCCGCAGTTGCTGCAAACAAAACCCGCCGTGAGGCGGGTTTTTTATTGGCTGGATTTTATCGGGCATCACGGGCGGTTCAGCACTTTGACTACCTTCTGCAAGGCCGGATCTTCCGTGCTTGGCGTGGCGGTGAAACCCAGTGTGGTGGTCAGTTTCAGCATGGCCTGGTTGCGCATGAGCACGTCGCCTTCCATCGTTTTCAGCCCCTTGTCGCGTGCGGCTTCCATGAGGCATTCCATGAGTTTGCGGCCGACTGCTTTGTGTTGCCAGCGGTCGCTGACGACTACCGCGAATTCGCAGGATTCGCCGTCCGGGTTGATGGTGTAGCGACTCACGCCGATTTGCGTCTCCGCGCTGTTTTCTTCAACGGTGGCGATCAGCGCCATTTCGCGGTCGTAGTCGATTTGCGTGAAGCGTTCCAGCATGGTGTCCGACAGCTCGTGCATGGCATTCATAAAACGGAAATACTTGGCTTGATCCGACAGGCCGCGCACGAAATCCTGCTCCATCTGCGCATCCTCCGGGCGTATCGGGCGTATGGTGATGTTGGTTCCGTCCGCAAGTTGCCAAGGCTCGACGAGGTGCGCGGGGTAGGGGTGTATCGCCATGTGCGCGTAGCTGTCGTTGGACGACGGCGCGTAATCAATCATCACGCGTGCATCGGCAGCGAGCGCGCCGTGTTCATCGACGATCAGCGGATTGATGTCCATTTCCTTCAGCCAGGGCAATTCGCAAGTCATCTCGGACACGCGCAGCAACAGGCTTTCCAGCGCATCCATGTTGACGGCGGGCATGTGGCGGAACGCGCCGAGCAGCTTGGATACGCGCGTTTCAGAAATCAGCTCGCGCGCGAGAAAACTGTTGAGCGGCGGCAAGGCCACAGCGCGATCTTTCATGATTTCCACTGCAATGCCGCCCGCGCCGAAGGTAATCACCGGGCCGAATACAGGATCGGTCGTCACGCCCAGCATGAGTTCGCGCCCGTTCGGTTTCACCACCATCGGTTGAATCGCGATGCCATCCAGTCGCGCTTCGGGGCGGTTTTTTTGTACGGTTTGCAGAATTTCGTGATACGCGGCGCGCACAGCAGCGGCGTCCACGAGATTGAGGCGCACACCGCCCGCGTCGGATTTGTGCGTGATGTCGGGCGAGTTGATTTTCATCGCAACCGGATAGCCGAGTTGCTGCGCGAGCATAAGCGCCTCGCTCGGCGAGCGTGCCACCACGGTGCTCGCAACAGGAATGCGAAATGCGGCGAGCAGGGCTTTTGATTCCATCTCCGACAACACTTTGCGCTCTTCTGCAAGCGCGGTTTCGATCAACATGCGCGCGCCGTTCACGTCTGGCGCTTCGCGGTGCGCGAGCGGGCCGGGCACTTGCGTCAGCAGGCGTTGATTGCGCGAGAAAGCGGTGATGCAGGAGAACGCTTCGACTGCCGCTTCCGGCGTGCGGAAAGTCGGGATGCGGGCTTGCGCGAACGCGATACGCGCGTCGCTGACCTGTACCGCACCCATCCAGCAGGTTAGCAGCGGTTTTTTGAATTTTCCGGCGATGTCGATCAGTGCCTGCGCGGCTTCAGTCGGTTTTGTCATCGCTTGCGGCGTGAGTATCACCAGCACGCCGTCGATGTCGTTATCCTCCATGCAGATCGTCACCGCATCGCGGTAACGCTCGGCGGGCGCGTCGCCGATGATGTCGATGGGATTGTTGTGCGACCAGGTGGAAGGCAACGCTTGATTCAGTTTTTCCAGCGTCGCTGCGGACAAATTTGCCACGCGGACATTGAGATCCACCGCACGATCTACGGCCATCACGCCGGGGCCGCCGCCGTTGGTGATGACGGCGAGCCGGTCGCCGCCGAAACGACGTTCGGACGCAAGTGATTTCGCGGCGGCGAACAACTGGCCTATGGATGACACGCGCACCACGCCTGCGCGCTGCAATGCGGCGTCGAACACATCATCCGAGCCGACCAGCGCACCGGTGTGCGATTGCACCGCTTTGGAACCGGCGGCGTGGCGTCCCACCTTGATGGCGAACACCGGTTTGCTGCGCGCTGCCGCGCGCAATGCGCTGACGAAACTGCGTGCTTTGCGTATGCCTTCGACGTAAATCAAAATGCTCTGCGTTTGCGGATCGTTGGCGAGGTAGTCGAGTACTTCGCCAAAATCAATATCGGTGGAAGCGCCCATCGACACCACGCTGGAAAAGCCGATATCGTTCGGCGGCGCGTAATCCAGAATCGCAGTGCACAATGCGCCGGATTGCGATACCAGTGCGAGATTGCCGGGTTTGACGTTGCCCTTGAAAAATGTCGCATTCAGGCCGCTTGCAGGGCGCATCACGCCCAGACAATTCGGCCCGATGATGCGTATGCCGTGCGCCTTGGCGCGCGCCAGCATGTCGCGCTCGATGGCCGCGCCCGCGCTGCCAACTTCGCTGAATCCGGCGGACAGCACCACCACCGCGCGCGTGCCGTGATGACCGCAAGCGTCGATGATGTCCGGCACGGTGGCGGCCTTGGTGCAAATCACCGCGAGTTCAACCGGCGCGGGAATGTCCTCGATAGAGGCATACGCGCGCTGCCCTTGCACTTCTGCGTGCGAAGGATTGACGGCATACAATGCGCCGGTGAATCCGCTTTCCAGCATGTTTTTGAACACGATGCCGCCCACCGCTTCAATGCGGCTGCTCGCGCCGATTACGGCGACAGATTTGGGCGAAAACAGCGTGTTGAGATAATGTTCGGCCATGGCTTGCGCTCCTTGTGGTGAAAGCGGAATATAACACTGCTTGATGACATTTGATTATTCCATGCAAACCGCCTATATCACACACCCTGCCTGTCGTTTGCACGACATGGGGCTGTTGCACCCCGAATCTCCGGCGCGACTTGGCGCGATGGAAGACCGGCTGATCGCGTCCGGGTTGTGGCACTATCTGCGCCACGAAGAAGCGCCACCGGCTACCGATGAACAGCTTCTGCGCGTGCATGCGCGAGAGTATGTCGCGGCCATACGCGCGGCGTCGCCGCGGGAAGGATTTGTCCAGCTTGATCCTGACACGGTAATGAATCCGCATACGCTGGAGGCCGCGCTGCGCGCCGCAGGCGCGGTGATTCTGGCGACGGAGCTGGTGTTGGAAAAGCAGGTGGAAAATGCGTTTTGCGCCGTGCGTCCGCCCGGTCATCACGCCGAATCGGCGCGTGCGATGGGCTTTTGCATTTTCAACAATGTCGCGGTCGGCGCGGCGCATGCGATGGCCAAATACGGGTTGACGCGCATCGCTATTGCCGATTTCGACGTGCACCACGGTAACGGCACCGAGGAAATTTTCCGTAACAATGCGCGCGTCATGCTGTGCTCAAGCTTCCAGCATCCCTTCTATCCCCATGTCGGCGCGGAAAGCAGCAACAATCACATCATCAACGTGCCGCTGCCCGCATACAGCGGCGGTGAAGTTTTCCGCGCGGCGGTGAGCGAACGCTGGCTGCCCGCGCTGGAACGCTTCCGCCCGGAAATGCTGTTCATCTCCGCCGGTTTCGACGCGCACCGCGAGGATGACATGGCGCAACTCAATTTGCTGGAAGCGGATTACACCTGGGTGACGGAACAACTCAAGGACATCGCCGTGCGCCACGCGCAAGGGCGCATCGTGTCGGCACTGGAAGGCGGTTACGACCTTGATGCGCTGGGGCGCAGCGTGCAGACGCATATCAAGGTGCTGAGCGGGTTGTGATCCTGCCAGCAATAAAAAACCGCCCGAGAGTTCCCGGACGGTTTGACGGATGCGTCTCTACTGTGATTGCCGACGATATGCGATCGGTGTCATGCCGGTGCTTTTCTGGAAGCTGCGGCAGAAGTGCGCCTGATCGGAAAATCCGCAGGCCAGCGCAATCTCCACACTGGGCAGGGTGGAACCTGTCAGCATGTTCTGCGACCGCCGGATACGGTTGCGTATGATGTACTGGTGCGGCGTTTCCTTGAACGACTCCTTGAAGCACTGGATAAACAGCGTGCGGCTCAGGCCCGTGACACGCGCGAGATCATCCAGCGAGATATCCGCCGCAAGGTTCGCGTGGATATAGTCACTTACCCGGCGTATTTGCAGCGAGGTCAGCCCGCGCTTGTGCGGCGTCAGATTCGCATGGCGCGACGCGCTCAGATGCCTGGTGAACACATCTGCCGCCAGCGCCCGCGAGAGGTACTCGATCTTCAACGTGGAATCCTCATTGTGATCGAACAGTGAACGCCCCATCAAGCGGATGGTGTCACTCATGCCGGGATCGTCGATGCCGAACTTGGAATTGATCTCCAGATCGTCCGCATCGTAGTTGTACAGATCGCCCAGCACCTCGGACAACAACTCCCGCTTCAGGCTCACGTGCATCATGCGCGAGTCATTCTTTCGAATGGTACCCAGAATCGCGTGCGGCGAATGGATGCATATCTGCCCGGATGGAATGCTCAGCGGGAACTCCTTGCGACCGGTGGTGATGGACATATCCACCGGCGCCAGCGCCAAGCTCATCCAAAGGGTGCTTCCGCCACCATGCGTCATTTCGGTTTCATAAGGCTTGGCGTCAATGACACTGACATTCACGTTCGGCCAATTGAACTCGTCACTGGACTTGAAAACCGAAATGCTCGGGCTGCCAATATTTATGGAAGTTTCACTTAAAAGCATTTGCCGCCTCCTTTCTGTGTATTCGACCGTCATTCTGAAAAATCACTGTCTCTACTACTTGAGACAGCTTGTATTGACTGATGTTCCAAAAAATTTTGAAAAAAGTTCATAAAATATTGTTACCCCGAACTATGTGCCATTCCTGAGCATAGTAATTGAAAATTAAGTCATATATTTGTAAAAACAGACCAAGTTTTGAGGAATGGCGCGGCATATCAAAAATTGCGAACAAATTGCCATACGTTTGTTCTTAGGTGTATTCCTTCAAATCTTTGTAATTTTGTCCATGTCGTTCGGACGGTTTTAGTGTTCTTCAATCTGCTTCCCCCTCGTTTTCCGGTATCAGGCACAAGGTGCTCCCAATATGAAGCCGGACGGGTTTTTCATGTTTTTGCACAATACCAGCGCAGCTTCAAAAACAGCTTCTTTTGCCATGAAAATATTCAACTGAATATGCAATCCGTCCGTATGGCTCTTGCCTAGACTTAGCACTAATTTTTTAAACGGCTGTGAAATTTCATGCAGCCATGGACTTGCGAACAAGAGAGTAACCGCAGTTTTCGGCGATCTACCGGGGAAATATCGAGACATGCGCGGTAGACGGTTTGGGGGCAGCGGCGATTATTGACACGGGCAACCTATGAAAAAATCGAACGGGCTATCTAATTTCTCAACGGAATTTTTTGAAAAGAAAAATGAGGGTGGAATGCTAATGGACGATATGGCGATCAATCTTGATCATAATATGACCGTCTTGAAATCCAGTGACGAACTTGGTTGGTCGAATCTGAATCTCAGCATCATTGATTCCAGACCGCACGACCATGAGCTGATGCACGGCGGCGGGGATGATCTCTGGATCAGCATGGCACTGTTTCCGGTAAATATTCTGTACATCATCGACCACAAGGAATATCACTTTAATCTTCGTCCCAATCAGCTCTGCATCCATTCGCCGCGCTCGGTGTTCGGAACACTGGAAAAAAGCAACTCCCGCGTTCTCCATGTCTTTCTGAAAAGAAGGCTGCTGAGCAGGGTGATGAGTGATCTGTTTGACGACGATGCCGGTGATCTGGAAATCAAGTCCAGGCTCGCTGTTGATGACCATGAAATCGCCGACATGCTCCACTTGTTGCAACGTTCGTTGCATGAGCCTGCCGAGCACTCCGCGCTCAAGGTTGATTATCTCGCGCGCGCATTGAGCGTTGATGTTCTGGTCAAGTATTTTTCCTCATCGCGCAACGAAGCCGGAGCACATCATGGCCGGCGCTTGAGCGTTCGTGATAAATCTCCGCGTTGCCGAGCCAGGTATGGCCGTCGCTGCCCATCAATGTGTTCCATTTCCAGGCTGTGCCATCATCATTGTCGTGGCTGTCGGCATAGTTGAGGTAGGCGCGGGCATAGTCCGCGCTGAAGCCAGGGCCGCGGTAGTGCGCGTATTGCGCGGCGACGCCGAGATAATGTTCGGCGTCGCTGCGGCTGAAATCGACTCCGGCGAGCTGCTTGAATGTTTCGAATCCATCCTCGTCAGATGAATGAAATGTTTGCAATTCGAGGGCAGGGTCGGCTTGCGCTGTGGCAGTCATGCACAGCATGAGCACAAACAGAAGAAAACGGCAACGCATTATTTTGTGCCCCATGTTTTGCGCATTTTGAAGATTTCCTGAATATAACCCCATACACAGACAGGCTGCAGCAGCATTGAATAGGAAGTGGCAAAGAGAAACAAGCCTCTCCATCTATGCTCCATGGACATTTCGTGCCGATTGAGCAGACGCGCCTGCAGGCGAAACATCATGAAGTGACAGAGCAGGGCAGCCGGCAACATGATAAGCGTCATTGGGCCGGCGATATGGTAATAGCCGAACAGCGCGAGGATGACGCCGGGAATGAACGCGAATGTGTAGGCTACATCCATGGGCAGAAACAGCAGGTTCCACCAGATGAATATGGTCGTGAGCCGTCTGCGGAACAACAAGCGCCAGTGGCGATGGAATGCCTCGACCAGCCCGCGCGACCAGCGTTGACGCTGGCGTGCAAACTGTTTGATGGTTTCCGGCACGTTGGTAAATACAATGGAGCTTTCACAGTAGCCGACGCGATGCCCTTGCGCGAGAATCGACCAGGTCAGGACGATATCCTCGCCTATGCATTCGGGCCACCCGCCGACCGATTGGAGCACGCGGCGCGTGTACAAGGAAAACGCGCCTTGCGCGACGAGTGTGCCGTGGTACATGCTTTGCATGCGCTTCACGGCGGCGATGCTGTGGAAGTAATCCCACTTTTGCATCTGGCACAGCAGGTTTTTGTGAGCGTTACCCACGAATACGGTACCGGCGACCGCGACGGTACCCGGCGGGTCGCTAATGAAGCGTTCGACGATGCAGCTTAGCGCGGAGCGATTCAGGCGCGTATCGTCATCCACAGTGACGATCAGTTCCGACGAACTGCGCGCGAGCCCGTAATTGAGCGCCGCCGCCTTGCCGCCATTTTTTTTCATGGAGAGCACACGGATGCGGACATTGGCACGCTGCAATTCTGCTGCCGTGGCGCGCGCAATGGCAAGACTGTTATCACGCGAGCCATCGTCGATGACGATGATTTCGAGTTTGCCCGAATAGGATTCCTTGCTCAGACTGATGAGCGTGTCGCGGATGTGCTCGCCTTCGTTGTAACACGCGACCAGCACCGATACCGGCGGATAATTTTCCAGTGTGTGCCGGTGTGGCCGACGGTCGGAAATCATCGTGACAACGACGAACATGTTCATGAGGCCGGGGATATAGGCGACAAATATCAGTATGAACAAGGCGAGCGGGGTGCCGATCAGGTCGGCCAGATCGTGCTCCCAGGGTAGCGAGAGGCGTATGCTGAACACGAGCCAGGCGGATGCGAGGATGAGCGCGATGCAATATTTGGTGAAAGTCGAGAGATAGAAGCGTCGATGCGCTTTGGCCACGATTTTTCTTGCCGGCCAACGTTCACGCAACTTATCCGCAGCACGAGCAACAGCAGCGCTGTCATTGCCGGCTGCTGGCTTGCTGCGGCCGCTGACTGCTGCAGCGCGCGCGTCTATCGTGTCGGTTTGTACAGTCACAAGTGGCGGTTATATGCTCAACAGAGGAATATATTTTTGAGGGGGCAAAAATATTCCTGAGTCAATCCGTCGCTTGCTTGAAGCTTACAAGTTACGTCAAAATTAAAGCAATATGCGTTATCTCCCCTCCAGCGATCGATAACCTATTGCTCGCAGCATTGCTTTTAATTGTGACTGTGGCCGTACCGTCAAGGCCAGAATCCCCGCGCGTATTATAGCTTGGGTATCGGAAATTGCAATGGACTTTAAAAGAAACAATGTCCGTATGCGGTATTATCCCGTTGCCAGTGCCGGATATCGCGGTATCGCAGCGGGCAGGAGTGTTGTTTCTCTTGTCAAACAGGGATGAAATCAAAGCCAGCCAGCAAGGCTTTTTCATGAAGACAATCAATCGCCACCGGACACTATTGATAAACTACCTGCGCCCGTAAATTGGGTTGAATTTTTTGCATCAGCGCATTGTATTCGCGCATGAAGGCCGAGGTGCAGGTAGAGCCGGGAGTGCGATCATCGAATACGCGAAGAATGCGAACCTGATTGCCATTACGAGTATATTGGGCTTTGTAACTGACGGTTGCGGTCTTGATCTCGACGTTAGGTGGTAAGGCCAGAATTTTGATGGAGGGCGCGAAATCGATGACGTAGTCTTCCTCCAAATAGACGCTGCTGCATGTCAGTTCGCCTTGGTCGGGAACGGGATCGTTGGCCGAGGCTGCAAAGTTGGAGATGGCTTTTCCAGAGGCGAACGCTTGCACAGTCAGCCCGCCTGGTATTGGCAGCATTTGATCGACCTTGTAATTGACGCTGTAGCGGTAATGATCGCTCAACGCTGCGGCGTCGGAATAATCAAACTTGCCGCTGCCATTCGCACCCCAGCGCTTGAAAAAGGCATCCGCATCCTGCTTGAGAAATTCAGGGTTAGAGTTGCGCAGGCTTGCACGGGTGTTGACGGCAAAATAGCCTGCCTGCTCGATTTGTTCCTCGCCTTTGATGGAGCCATCGGCGGCCACAGTCATGTGCATGTGCATGGTTTGACGATTCTTGTTTGCTGCGGGTGTGCGTGTGTCTGCGTGATAGCCATCCACCAGAAATACCGGCTTGCCGGCATCGCCCCAGGGCAACATGCCAAAGGGAATGTTGCTGGCGGTCGGGTCGAGAAACATATCCCAGGCCGGAATGTAGTTGATGACATGATTGACCATCTGCGCAGCCGGTACGCTGGGCAGATGGTAGAGATTACCTGAATTGATGAGAGCCTGAGTGCTCTGAATATTCTTGGCTGCAAGCAGGGCTTGCAACAGGGTCGCCTGATCCTTGCAGTCACCCATGCGATTATCCAGCACGAAATCGGTATCGTGCGGCACGACCATGCCCAGCCCGATGCAATTGCCTGCATAGGTGATATTCGTGGCGACCCATTCGTAAAGCGTTTGAGCAACCGCGCGCGGCTCGATTTGCGCGCCCGCGATTTCATTGGCCAGCTTCTGGATGCGCTCAGTGACGGCGGCCTTGGGGATGGCGCGCGTGCCATAGGCTTGGACAATGTCCTCATAGCTGGCGAAGGTGGAATACACTAGCCCCGGATTGCGCTCGAACTCGAACAGTGGAGGCGCTGGATCGGGTTTGAGCGGTTGTGTGTTGCTCCAGTGCCATTGAGTGATGCGTCGGCCATCAGCAACTTCATCACGCACAGATTCCAGAAACCAGGACTGATGATGTACCGGCAGCTCAGCGGGTGCGTCAAAGCTGATGTTCACCTCGTCGTAGTAGGTTTGAGGTGAGAAGGTTACGACCTTGGAAAAATGCCCGGGAAACAGCGGGGCGCTACCGACGAGACGGTAGTGGAATACGGTGGTATCGCCCACCGCAAGTTCCGGAAAAACTACCGTCATTTGCGTGATATCGGAAAATACCGGTGCGCCATCGCCGTTGCCACCATTGATCTGAACCTGATAATTGGATTTCGGTACCTCGACGCGGCGACCATCCATTTTGAGTGTGTAAGCCTCCAGAACTTCAGCTTGCTGGATGCTGGTACTGTAGCTGATGGTCACCGATTTGTTGTATTCCAGCGCCCGTTGTTTGAGTATTTTGGTGGCCCAGCCGTGCTCCTCGGTATAGGAGCCGTCGGCGTTGATCTTGTAGCTGATATTGTAGTACGAAGATTCGGTATCGCGACTTGGCGCGTCTTCGACCTCGGTAGCGAGAGCCGACATGTTGATACAGAGCGCGATCAGCAAGGCGCATCCGGATATATACTTCATGGTTTTTCCTTATGATGGGCAAGCAGCTTTTAAAGCAATATTATATGCTTATTTCAATTGTTCCCGGGTGCTTTCCCGCGTCGCGCGGCGAAAAAAGCGCTGAGCAGTTCGCCGCATTGCTGCGCCATGACGCCGCTTTCGACGGTGACATGATGATTGAGGCGCTTTTCCGCCATGAGGTCGATCACGCTGCCGCACGCGCCAGTTTTGAGGTCGGGTGCGCCATAGACCAGACGCGCGATACGGGCGTGCTGGATCGCTCCGGCGCACATGGCGCACGGTTCCAGTGTTACATACAAGGCGCAATCCACGAGGCGATAATTGCCGAGGCGCTGCGCCGCGTCGCGCAGGGCGCGGATTTCAGCGTGCGCGCTGGGGTCGTGCGTGGAGATGGGCGCGTTGCATCCGCGTCCGATAATCTCGTTGTCTTTTACGACGATGGCGCCAACCGGCACTTCGCCGAGTGCGGCAGCTTCGGCGGCGAGTGACAACGCGATTTGCATGTATTCCTGATTGGTCATGGCTTGAATTCCCTGATCTCTTTTTCCAGTTGTTGTTCGCTGTCTTTCGTTTTTCCGTAACGCAGGCGGGCGTAGGTTTGCGTGATGCGGGTGATGATCTCGGCCTGCTGCGGCAATGCGCGCGCGGCGCGATAACCGAAAGCCAGCGGGCCTTCGGAAGGTGGCGCGTGGATGCCGCGCTTCGCAAGTTTGCGCCGGAAGCGTTGCCAGATCATCGCCAGTTTGTCGAGACGCGGTGCGCGGTTGCGCAGCAAACCCCACGATAATCCCGCCAAGAGTGCGAGTATTCCGATGATGGTCGCGACAGCGAGGCTGCGCATGGTCAGTTGACTGCCAAAGAGGTCTTGCAGCAACTGCATCTGCTGCGCCTGATTGTAGCCCAGCACCCACTGATTCCAGCGATTGTTGATGGCATCCCAGCCGAGATAAAGTTGCGTGAGCCAGTTATTCTCGCCGCGCGCGAGCATGGGCACGGGCTCGCCTGCGGGGAGTTGCGAAAGGCCGGATTCAATGCGCTCGGGCGCGACCGCCGCTGTGGGGTCAACCCGCGTCCAGCCTTGCCCGCGCAGCCATACTTCCGTCCAGGCGTGCGCGTCGGATTGGCGGACTATCATGTAATTGCCGATGGGATTGACGATGCCGCCCAGATAGCCGGTGACCACGCGTGCCGGAATGCCCGCCGCACGCATGAGGAACACGAAACTTCCGGCGTAGTGTTCGCAAAATCCGCGTTTGGTGTCGAACAGAAATTCATCGACCGGGTTAATCCCGAGCTCGGTCGGATAAAGGGTGTAAACAAAATCCTGATCGCGAAACATTTCCAGCGCCTTGCGCACGATGGCCTGATCGTTCAGTCCCTGATCCACCCACGATTGCGCGAGTTTGATTGTGCGCTCATTGCCGATTTTCGGAATCCGTGTGGCGGCCTCGCGCGTGGTGTTATCCAGTTGCAACTGGATGTGATAACTGAGCGCGGATTGCACGTCGTAACGCATGCGGGTGGTGACCAGGCGGCGCACAACCAGTTGGTGATCGTCGCGCAACATGGTATCGGGCGGAGCGGCCAGCGGCACGTCGAGCGCGAACAGCCACGGGCGGTTGTGCGGTTCCAGCGTCACGCTGTACTCGACAATATTGGCCGGTGCTTCCAGCGGTTCGGGTGCGAGTTGATACGCATGCGAGCCAATGCGCCAGGTGCGCCCGTCGAAGCTCCACATGATGGGGCCGCGCCAATAAAGCTGGTTGGCTGCGGGGAATTTGCCGCTGAATTCTGCGCGGAAGGCGGGCAGGTCGGATGCGGTCAACTCGCTGATGCTGCCGGGCGACATCATATCCGACAAGCCGGTCATCGCGCGGGTCGCGTCGCCGGGCGTGCGCCATAATGGCCCTGCAAGGCGGGGAAAGAGAAAAAACAGCACCAGCAAAACCGGCAGGGTTTGCAACAACAAATTGCCCGCGAGTTTCATGCGGAATTTGAACGGTAGTGTGCCGTTGGGGTGGTTGATGTTGATGAGCGCGATGACCAGCGCGAAAATTGGCAGCACGAAATAAAAGGCGGTGGGCAGTGTTTGCGTGAACAAAAAAATCGTAATCAGCAAAAACCAGTTCAGGGAAATCAGCAGTATTCCGTCGCGGCGGCTGCGCGATTCCAGAAATTTCATCGCGAGCAGCAGTGTCAGCATCGCCACGCTCGCATCGCGCCCGAGCGCATAGCCGTTGCTCGCGAGTATGGTGATTGCGCCTGCCAGCGCCAGCGGCACGAGAATGTAGGCGCGCAGGGGAGGGTATTGCTTTACCGCGAGCCGGTAGCGCCAGGCTGCGGCCAGCAATGCAAAACCCAAGACCCAGGGCGCGATGTAAAAAAACAGCGGCGCCATGACCAGCGCCATCGCGGCCAGCAGCCAGCGCACATCGTTGAGCGCGAGCGGTTGCAACACAGGTTTGATTTTTTTCATGCGTCGCTTCCGAACAATGCCAGCGCCTGAAGGCAACGATGAAAATGCGCCGCGCCGCGTTCCGGCATGAATTCCTGCCCCGGCAGACGCAGGCCGAAACCCATGTCGGCATCGTGCGCATCCAGCACCCAGCGCGTCAGTTGCGAGATGCGTACTTCGGTATTGCCTTCAAGCAATTGCCAATCCAGCCACAGGAAGTCACTGCTCGTACCCTGAAATTGCTTGGTGTAAATACCTTGCTCGCGTGACGAGGCTTTCCAGTCGATGCGCCGCAGCGAATCGCCGTAGGTGTAATTTCGCAGCCCCGCGAAATCATCGTCGCCATGCGCGGCGCTGTGCTTTCCGGTATGGCCGTGATCGCCACCCGGCGGCGGCGCGATTCCGGGCGGCGCGGGGCGCGGATAAATCAGTATGCGATGATTCAACTCCACATACGCCCATGCGCGAAACAGCCCGAGCGGAAATTCGGTGTGTACCGTGAGCCGTCCAGGATCCAGCCAGCCGCGTTGCGTTGCAGGAACGGTAAAGTGAAATTCGCCGCGACCGTCAGCGGGAATATCCGCATAAACCGGATTCGGGTCGGCATCGTAACAGGCGGCGATGGCATAGCGGCCGCGATGATGAATTTCCGAAGCGATCAGCGTGACGTCTGCGTCTTCGCCCGCGAACACCGGCGCAGATCGTCCCGCAGTGAGCGTGATGCCCGCGAGATTGCGCCAGGTGTGCAGCATGGCGACCACGCCCAGACCAACCAGCATGAAGGTAAGCGCGAAACCGAGGCTGAGCGCGTAATTGATTGCGCCGATCAACATGCTCGCGAGGATCAGCGCGAATACCCAACCCTGCCGCGTCGGCAAAATATAAACATGACGGCGATCCAGCACGGCGACATCCGTTGCCGGGCGCGCGGTACGCAGCCATGACCGCCAGTCGCGCAAGGTGCGCGGCGTGGCATTATTTTGCAATTTGAGTGATACCATAGCCTGCATTATCCCGCCAATTTGAACTGCAAGGAAAACAGCATTGAGCATTCACCATCACGACCACGATTCCGCTCACACGCATAATCGCGCGTTCGGTATCGGCATCGTACTCAATATCATCTTCGTCGCGGTCGAAGCGTGGTACGGCTGGAAGGCGGATTCGCTGGCGCTGCTGGCCGATGCCGGACACAATCTGAGCGACGTGCTCGGGCTCATACTTGCGTGGCTGGGCATGGTGATCGCCCGCGTGCGTCCCGACGAACGCTACACCTATGGTCGCCAACGCGCTTCCATTCTCGCCGCGCTGCTCAACGCGCTGCTGCTGCTCGCGGTGGTGGGCGGCATGGCGTGGGAGGCGGTGAAACGTTTCAGCGATCCGCTGCCGATTGCGGGGGAAACCGTTATCGTTGTCGCTGTCGCGGGCATCGTCGTCAACGGTGTGACCGCATGGCTGTTCATGTCCGGCAGTCGCAACGATCTCAATATTCGCGGCGCGTTTCTGCACATGGCGAGCGATGCGCTGGTTTCGCTCGGCGTGGCCGTCGCCGGGTTTCTCTACCTGCAAACCGGCTGGTTGTGGCTCGATCCGCTGCTCAGTCTCGCAATCGCCATCCTGATTCTCTACGCCACCTGGGATTTGCTCCGTCAATCGCTGCGTCTCACCTTCGACGGCGTGCCAGCCAATATCGAACTTGGCCGTGTGCGCGAACATCTGTGCGCGTTGCCCGGCGTGCGTGAAATCCACGATCTGCACATCTGGGCGATGAGTACTTCGGAAACCGCGCTCACCGTGCACCTCGTGATGCCAGACGGTCATCCGGGCGACACGTTTCTGTACGATCTGGGGCAGGAGCTGCACGACCGTTTCGACATTGACCATGCGACAGTGCAAGTCGAATCGGGCGACACAGATCGCCCGTGCCCGCTGGAAAAACATCACGCCGTGTAGGAGCCATCATGGAATTTTTCAAGGTTTTTGGTTTATTCGTCGTGACCGCAGTCGCGGAGATTCTGGGCTGCTATCTCCCCTATCTCTGGCTGCGACAAGGCGCTTCCGTATGGTTGCTGGTACCCGCGGCGCTTAGTCTGATTCTGTTTTCCTGGTTGTTGACGCTGCACCCGACCGCCGCTGGCCGGGTTTATGCCGCTTACGGCGGCGTATACGTGAGCGTCGCCATCGTCTGGCTGTGGCTCGTGGATGGCATTCGTCCGGAGGTGAGCGACTGGGTCGGCGTAGCAGTGGTACTCGTCGGCATGAGCATACTCATGTTCGGCCCGCGCTCGGGGTGAGGGGAATCAGGAATCAGGTTTCAGGGATCGGGAATCAGTAAAACCGAAAACAAGTGGCCATTCTCCCTCGCCCCTTGGGGGAGAGCGAAGCGAGGGGGCCGGGTTGGGGAGAGGGGTATCAGAAGTGGTAATTCACCCCCACGCGCAGGATATGTCCATCGAGATCATACCGAGTGCGTACTCTACGGTCGGGATCGGGATCTCCTCCTGCCGGGGAATTTACTCGGTTAGCGGTCAACTTGTCGTCACCGAGGTCGAAATAGAGGTATTCGAGCTTGGCACTCCACTGGCTGGCGAATTTCCATTCGGTGCCGGCGCCCAGCGTCCAGCCGGTTCGTGTTTCCGACGAGGAATTAGCATAGATCGCTGCATTGCCACCACCGAGACGCGCCATGGCTTTATTTTTGACCTCGCCAACCGCGAGGCCGCCCGTGGCATAGATCAGCCAGTTGGGCTTCGGTAGAAAGCCCGCACGCAGCCTTGCTGTGCTCAGCCAATCGATATCGGTGGACACGGAATATCTCGAACCATCGTCGGCAGCGGGAAACGTGCCATCCCCGAAAGCAAGGGGGCCGCCGCTGCGCGAATCATGCATGTCGGACCAGTTGAAATCGACCTCGACGCCGAGCACATAGTCGCGGTTCTGGCCGAACTGCCAGTCATAGCCGAGCTGCACACCTGCGAGGGGTCCATCCACATCCAGTGACTTGTTGGGTAACGAATAGCTAGAGGCAAAGGTACCTGGCAGAAAGGCAGTTTTAACATCGGAATCGAACCAGCCATAGCCAATGTTGCCGCCAATATGAAAGCCCGTCCAGTCGTCACTGTCGGCGGCGTTGGCGGGAGTGATTACCGAGAAAAGCGCGAGTGCTGCGCCTGTGAGCAGCGCGCGTCGGGCGAGCGGAAAAGCGGAATGATTACAAAGGGCTGGATGATGCGGGAGGGGGCTGCTCGGTTGAAAATAATTTTTCATTTGTGTATCTCTCCTGAAATGTTTTAGTTTAAGTTGTTTGAGTTATTTTTTAGTATAAAAATGACAGATAACTTATACAGGGTTGCTATAGAAAAGGCAATCAGGAGTCAGGTATCAGGTATCAGTCCTTGTGCGGCTGCGTCGCGCCGGTTTCTGGTTTTGCTGATCCCTGATTAGTCCAGCTTCTGCCCATGCTCCCGCGTCGCATGAAATTTCACCTTGGGCCAGCGTTCCATCGTCAAATTCAAATTCACGTGGTTATCCGCGAGATAAACGATGTTTCCGTCCACATCCTTCGCGAGCCGCCCTTGATTGGCGCGCACGAATTCTTCGAGATGGCGCGCATCTTCGCAGGTTACCCAGCGTGCGGTGTGTATGCCGGCGCGTTCAAAGATCGCATCCACGCCGTATTCGGATTTGAGGCGATGTTCCACCACTTCGAATTGCAACTGGCCGACTGCGCCCAGTAGCGCCGTAGTGTCCGCGAGCGGTTCGAATACCTGTACCGCGCCTTCTTCGCCGAGTTGGCGCAAGCCTTTTTGCAGTTGCTTGGCTTTGAGCGGGTCGCGCAATCTTGCGCGGCTGAACAATTCCGGCGCGAAGTAAGGGATGCCCTTGAATTGCAGCGCCTCGCCTTCGGTGAGCACGTCGCCGATTTGCAGGTTGCCGTGGTTGTGGATGCCGATGATGTCGCCCGCGTAGGCTTCTTCCATAAGCGCGCGTTCGTTGGCCATGAAGGTGACGGCGTTGGCGACCTTCAATTCCTTGCCGCTGCGGCGATGTTTTACCTTCATACCGGGCTCGTATTTTCCAGAGCAGACGCGGAAGAAGGCGATGCGGTCGCGGTGATTGGGATCCATATTGGCCTGAATCTTGAACACGAAACCAGTGAAATCAGGTTCATCGGGCGCGACCATGCGCGTGCCGCCTTGCGCGGTTTCCGCTTCGCGCGGGGCGGGCGGAGGCGCCCAGTTGACGAGCGCGCGCAGGATTTCGCGCACGCCGAAGTTGTTGATCGCGGAGCCGAAAAATACCGGCGTCTGTATGCCCGCGAGAAAAGCCGCGAGGTCGAAACGTGCGCCCGCGCCGCTGACCAGTTCAGTTTCGTCGCGCATGCGCGCCATTTCGGATGGGCAGCTTTCCGCCAATTGCGCTATGGCTGCACCGCTGAGCGTTTCGACTTCGCCGGCCTTGTTTTCGCCCGGCGTGAAGCGCAGCACCTGATCGTCGAGCAGGTGATACACGCCCTGAAAACGCTTGCCCATGCCTATCGGCCAGGTGATGGGCGCGCAGTGAATTTTCAGCACCGATTCGATCTCGTCCAGCAGTTCGATCGGGTCGCGCACTTCGCGATCCAGCTTGTTGATGAAGGTGATGATGGGCGTGTTGCGCAAGCGGCAGACTTCCAGCAGCTTGATGGTCTGCGCCTCCACGCCGTTGCCCGCGTCTATCACCATGACTGCGGCATCCACGGCGGTCAGCACACGGTAGGTGTCTTCCGAAAAATCCGAGTGGCCGGGCGTGTCGAGCAGATTGATCACGCACTCGTCATAGTTGAATTGCATCACCGAGCTTGCGACCGAGATGCCGCGCTGCTTTTCGATATCCAGCCAGTCCGAGGTGGCGTATTTGCCGCTCTTTCTCGCCTTGACCGTGCCCGCCATCTGGATCGCGCCGCCGAACAGCAGCAGCTTTTCGGTCAGCGTGGTTTTACCCGCGTCGGGGTGGGAAATGATCGCGAAAGTGCGCCGTTTTTTGGCGGCAAGAGTGAGTTCGGTGGGCATGGGTTGAAAGCCGGGGGATTTTTGCAAAGGCGACATGATACTGGAAATGCGGGAGCCTCATGCAAGCTTCACCAAACCTCAGGGAAAAATTACTTCTATCCGCAATCCCTGATTTACTTCCGAGGACAGCGCAAATCGCGCGTGATGCAATTCCGCAATGCGATGCGCGATGGAAAGCCCCAGGCCGCTGCCGGGCGCTTCCGTGCCGGGGGGACGGTAGAAGCGTTCGGAAAGACGGGCAAGAGTTTCCGCATCCACGCCCTGACCGTTGTCGGAGACGATGAGCGCAGGTTTGCCGTTGCGCAACTCCGGCTGCACGGTGACCAGCGTTCCGGCGGATGTGTGCGAAATCGCGTTGCCGATCAGGTTGCGCAGCAAAACGCGCAGCAGCTCGGGGGAGCCGCGCACGGTAAGCTCTGCGCCGTCCGCAAGTTCCAGCTGGCTGTTTTTCGCGAGCGCGGAGGGCGCGAGTTCGGCGATGACTTCACCTGCGATCACGCGCAAATTGCACGGTTCCTGCATTGATTTTTGCGCGGAATCAAGTCGCGCCAGCGTGAGCAACTGCGCGATCAAACGTGTGGCGCGATCGCAGCCCGCGATGGCTTTGTCCAGCGCGGAGATGCGTTCATGCGTATCTTCAGCCGCGCGCGCGACCTGCGCCTGCGCGCGAATCGCGGCGACCGGCGTGCGCAGCTCATGCGCCGCATCTGCGGTGAAGCGGCGCTCGTTGTCGAGCAAATCGCGGGTGCGCGCGAACAAATTATTGAGACGATGAATAAGCGGCGTGATTTCCGCTGGCGCTGCACCCGCCTCCAGCGGCGCGAGATTTTCAGGCGCGCGGTGTTCCACTTCATTGGCCAGATGTCTGAGCGGACGCAGCGCCTTGGAGATGACCAGCCACATCAGGATGCCCAGCGCAGGCAGGGTGAAGATCAGCGGCAGCAGCAGATGCATGGCGACTTCACGCGCGATATGCTCGCGGCGGCTGGCGTGTTCGGCGACCTGGATCAGGCTGTCATGGTCGCTGTCCCAGGTTGTGAATACGCGCCAGAGATGCCCTCCGACCTTGCGATCACTGAAGCCGGGTTTGAGCGGCGCAAGCGGCTCCCTGGGCGCGTCGCTCGAATACATGCGCAGTTCGTTTTTTGTATCCCACACTTGAAAAACAATGTTGCGCACGTATTTGTGCCATTTGTGCGTATTTTTGGCATTGAGCGGAATGCTTTGCGGCTGCCTGTCCAGCGCCTCCGCATCCACCAGCGCAGCGGTCTGCACCAGATGCGCATCCAGCACATCGTTCATATCCTTCTGGGTGTCGAGATAGGTATAAACGGCGGTCACGATCCACACCAGCGCGATAATGCCGAGCACGGGCAGCAGCAAACGTTTTTTGAGCGAGGCGTTTTTCATGGCCGAACCAGATAGCCGACGCCGCGTATGGTTTCGATGAGCTCGGGATAAAGTTTGCGGCGCAGATGATGGACGTGGACTTCAATCGCGTTGCTCTCGATTTCCTCGCCCCAGGCATAAAGTTTCTCGCCCAGTTGCGCGCGCGACAGGACTTTGCCCGCGCCTAACATCAGCGCATGAAGCAATGCGAACTCGGTGGCGGAAAGATTGACCGCATCATCTCCGTGCATGACGGTATGCGCCGATGGATCGAGCGTGATATCGCCCACCTGCAGCACGGGCGCCGCTGTTCCCCCGGAGCGCCGGATCAGTGCGCGCAAGCGCGCCGCCAGCTCACCCATGTCAAACGGTTTGATGAGGTAATCGTCCGCGCCCGCATCCAGCCCCTGTATGCGATCATCCACCGTATCACGCGCGGTTAGCAGCAATACCGGCGTGGTTCCTTTGCGATCGCGCAAACGTCGCAACGCTTCCAATCCGGAAAGTCGCGGCAATCCGATATCCAGCACCACGGCATCAAACGCTTCGGTCGCCAACACCTGATCCGCCAGCATGCCGTCCCGTACCCAGTCCGCAGCAAACCCCGCCTGCTTCAATCCGGCCTGTATCGCATCGCCCAGCAAAACATCGTCTTCAACGACCAATATGCGCATGGGAAGTCTCCCGAAGTTCAAGCTTGAACAATAAGCTTGTGATCTTAACAAAGGATTAAAGGCGCTTGAACAAGCCTGTTGCTGTGCAGTTATCCCAGTCCCAATACATTCAGTACGCGCGGCCGCACCTTGCGCAACATCTCCGCATTTTCAACCAGTGATTCTCCCCACGATGGCACCAGCATCTTCATGCGGCTTTGCCATTCGGCGCTCTGCATGTTCGCGGCGAAGCAGCGTTCCAGGATGTCTATCATCGCCTGCGCCGAGGTCGATGCGCCGGGAGAGGCGCCGAGAAGGGCGGACAAGGTTCCGTCGCGCGAGATGACGATCTCGGTGCCGAATTCCAGTTTGCCGTTTTTGATGATCTGCACGCGCTGCCCCGCATTGGCGAGCGTCCATTCCTCATCTTTGGCAGCGGGAAAATAACGGCGCAGCGCGGCCATGCGCTCATGGTGCGATTGCATCGCCTCGCCGACAAGATAGCGCGTGAGATTCATGTTGTCGTAACCCGCCGCGAGCATATCCTTGAAATTGCATGGTTTGACCGATGCGATCAAATCGAGAAAAGAGCCGCGCTTGAGAAATTTGGTGGTAAAGCTCGCATACGGCCCGAACAGCATTGCCGGTTGTCCGCCGATCACGCGCGTGTCGAGATGCGGCACGGACATCGGCGGTGCGCCCAGCGGCGCTTTGCCGTAAACCTTGGCGTGATGCTGTTTTATAACTTCGGGGTTGTTGCATACCAGCCACTGCCCGCTGACCGGAAAACCGCCGTAGGCGCGGCTTTCGGGGATGCCGGATTTTTGCAGCAACGGCAGAGTGCCGCCGCCCGCGCCGAGAAAAACAAAACGCGCTGTCACCGTTTCGCAGCCGCTCAAAAGCGCGCGCCAACGCCCATCCGGTAACTGCTTCAATTGTTCGACCGACTGCTTGAGTTTGAGCGAAAAATTTGTCCGCCGTTGCAAATCCTCGACCATCAAGCGTGTCAACGCGCCGAAATCCACATCCGCACCCCAGGTGGCGCGCGTCGCCGCCACGTGCTGACCAGCCGCGCGGTCTTGCATCACCAACGGCATCCACGCTTGCAGCGCGGACGCATCCTCGCTGTATTCCATACCCGCGAACAAATGATGCGCGACCAGCTTCGCATGACGCTTCCGCAGAAACGCCACATCCGCCTCGCCCCACACAAAACTCACATGCGGCGTGGCATTGATGAACCGCGACGGCACAGGCAAGGCGCCCTGTTCCACGAGCGACGCCCAAAGCTGCAACGAAACCTCAAACGCTGCATTGATGCCCAATGCCCGCGTGATCGCCACACTGCCATCCGGCTGCTCGGGCGTGTAATTCAACTCGCAATAACCCGCATGCCCCGTCCCCGCGTTGTTCCATCCGTCGGAACTCTCCAGCGCCACGGATTCCAGGCGCTCAACCAGCGTGATGCCGAGCGCGGGATCGAGCCGGGACAACAATGTGCCCAGCGTCGCGCTCATAATGCCGCCGCCGACGAGCAATACATCCGTTTGGTGTTCAGACATGGAGTTAAGCAGACTTGATTCAGCAATGCCCGTATTCAAGCACGAATCAGGAGGTTTTGTCCCCGTCTTCGATAAAAAAGAATGACGATGAACTATTCGTTTCTCGCCGCTTTGATGCAGTGCCGCAGATCATCTGCCTGTGCCTCGTTCAACGCGCGGTGCGGCAGCATGTGAAAGAGGCGCGATGAATGATAGAAGATGAGCATGCGCTGATCTTCTTCCCAGTTGAACAGATCACTCCAAGGGTAGGTGCCGCGTCCGTATTTGTCGGATTGAATTTCAAAGCCCTGTTCCGACCACGTCCATGTGTAGGGAACCTGAAGGCTTTTTTGTTCCCGGAAAATTTTGCGTACCTGATAGGGAATGACGAAGGCGTAGGCGAGGGCATAGAAGCTCGCGAAAATGACGAGAAAGATCGCAAAAAATCGCAGCAGCGCATTCCAGAATTGTGCGGAGGTTGCAGTGGATGAAACAAGAACGACCAGCACAACCAGAACAATGATGCTCCATATGAAAATATTGCGCCCCTTGCAGAGTTGTCGGCGCGCATGTAAACGACTGGCTGCGAGGTAGTCAGCCGGAGTCAGTTGCACGGTTGCGCTGCGGCTGGGTGCGGAAGGTGAGGTTGTGGTCTCGGTCATGGCGATCATGCTTTCATGTTGATCAAGTGAGGAAAACTTTTATTTCTTCTTTCCGGATTTCGGGCGTTCGGCCGGATACTGATCCAGCGCCTTCAACAAATTGCTGGGGTGGTGAGTCAGTTTTTGTCCTGCTTCAATTTCGTGATCAGTCATTTTTTTGCCGAGCAGCGCGAGAATATCCGACGCTACGTTGCTTGAAGAACCCAGTGTGAATGACAGACTGATCAGAGCATAAGCCATGACGTTGTGTTTGGGAACGCCGCAACCGCTGGCGTAGAGCCAGCCCAGATTGACCAAGGCGCGTGTGGCGCCCTGCGTGATTGCCTTGCGATACCATTGCGCCGCCGCGCTGTAATCCTGCGGCAGGCCGTGACCATTGGCGTAGAGCACACCCAGATTGTTCAATGCAAGCGCCATATCCTGTTCCGCCGCCCGGCGATACCACTGCGCCGCCTTGCCATGATCCTGCAACACGCCGCGTCCCTTGGCATAGAGTACGCCCAAATTGTATTGCGCGCGCGCGTGGCCCTGTCGCGCCGCACGGTAATACCACTGCGCCGCGAGCGCGTAATCCTGCCTTATGCCCAGCCCTTTGGCATAAAACACACCCAGTTGATTCTGCGCATCTGCATCACCTTGTTTCGCCGCTTCGACACATTGCTGCGCCAATTTTTTGTAGTCTCGCGACATGCCTTATCCGTGGCTCTTCAATGCTTCGCCTCACTCACAGGCGTCTGTTGCGCTGCGGTGACGAAAATTTGTTCCGCATCCACTGGATCGAAGATATAGCGTTCGTTACAAAATTCGCAGGTGAATTCGATGTGGCCTTGCTCTTCCACGATGCTGCGGACTTCGTCGTGACCCAGCATGCGCAGGATATTGGTGGTGCTGTCGCGGGAACAGCGGCATTCAAAGGCGATTTCCTGCGCGTCAAATACACGGATGTCCTCTTCATGGTACAGGCGATGCAGCAGCTCCATCGCGGGGAGTTCCAGCAGTTCCTGCCGTGTGAGTGTTGCGGCGAGGTGATTGGCGCGGTTCCAGGCGTCTTCGTCCGGTGATTCCTGTTCCGGTAATTTTTGCAGCAGCATGCCGCATGCGCATGTGTCGTCTGCCGTGAGTTTGAGGCGTGTTTCCAGTTGCTCGGAACGAGTCATGTAGTTTTCGAGCATTTCGGCCACGTTGTCGCCTTCGAGCGGCACGATGCCCTGCCAGGGCTGGCTGCCGTCCCTGCTGTCCAGTGTGATGACGAAGCTGCCTTCACCTATGAGCTCCGCCGGTTTTGCGGGAGAAATATCGTCTCGCCACTTCGCCGTCGCACGGATTTTCAGGCTGCCCATGCATTCCACCACTAACAGCGAAATCGGGCCGCTGCCCTGAATTTGCAGGGTGATCGAGCTTTTGGGATTAATCATGGCGGCGATCAGCGCGCCTGCGGCAACAAGCTCGCCCAGCATGTTTTTGAGCGGCGGGGGGAAATCATGTTTGGCGATAATGTCGCGCCAGGCTTGCCCGATATGCGTAAATTCGCCGCGTATGGGCAGTTGGTCGAAGATGAAGCGGGTGAGGCTGGAGTCGGAGGACATGGTAATTTGTCTATGCAGCAGATGCGTGCATTTTATCAAACTCCATTCGCAGCGATGCTGCGGCGCTTCGGCGCCTTTTCCAGATTCCAATGGTTGTGCGCCCAAGACCACAGTTCCTGCGGAGTGGCGCGTTGCAATTCCGGTGGCGGTTGCTGTCCGAGAAATTGCAGCGCCGACCACAAGGCCGTTCCCGCGCGCGCCAAATCAAGCGGCGCGGCCTGCGTCTGCTTGCTGAGTTTTTCACCGGCGGCATTGGTTGCGATTGGCAGATGCGCGTAGCCTGGTTGCGCGATACCCAGCGCGCGCTGCAATGCGATCTGGCGCGGCGTGGAGTCGATCAGGTCGGAGCCGCGCACCACATGCGTGATGCCTTGTTCCGCATCATCCACGACCACAGCCAGTTGATAAGCATATAAACCATCAGCGCGTTTCAATACAAAATCACCAATGTCACGCGCGAGATTTTGTTGCTGTTTTCCCTGCACGGCATCTTCGAAAAAAATGTCCGCATCTTCCACGCGCAATCGCCACGCATAATGCGCGCGCTGCGATGACACGCCGTGGCGGCAGGTGCCGGGATAGACAAAGCCTTCGATGCCGCTTGTTGCGGAGTCGGCAATTTCCTTGCGTGTGCAGGCGCAAGGGTAAATCAGCCCGTCGCGTTTCAGTTTTTCCAGCGCGGCTTCATAGTATGCGCTGCGGCGATTTTGATATTCCGGCGCGCCATCCCAAACGAATCCGCACGCTTCCAGCGCGCGCAAAATGCTGTCGGTTGCACCCGGCATTTCGCGCGGCGGGTCCAGGTCCTCGATGCGCACAAGCCATTCACCGTGGTGTGATCTGGCTTCCAGATAACTACCAACTGCGCTGACCAGCGAGCCAAAGTGCAAAGGGCCAGTGGGGGAGGGGGCAAAGCGGCCACGATAAGACGCGCTTGCCATCAGTGAATGTAAACAACCTTGTTGTCACGGTAAGGCGGCATATCAACAGACTCCACGCGCTTGCCGAGCAGCGTGATGCTGCATGCAAGCCGGTTTGTGCCGGTGTCACTTACCTCAAAACCGTAAGTGCGCTTGATCTGCATATGCCCGCGATTGTTGCGCGCCGCCCGCAGCCTGGTCAGCGCGACCGATTCATCGAGAAACTGCAATCCGCATTTCTCTGCCGCCTGCTGCCCTGCCTCAACCGCAATCTCCCGCACTTTGATGCTGTCCAGCCAGACCCAGGCTGCGATGACGATGGCTACGAGCAATCCGATTTCCATCAGGCTGCCTGAATCGATTTTTCAATCATCTCGCACAAGGTTTTCAGTATCTTGATGCGGGCGTGGTTTTTATCATTGGCTTCCACCAATGTCCACGGCGCGATTTCCGTGCTGGTGCGATCCACCATGTCGTGCGCGGCGGCTTGATAGTTATCCCATTTGTCGCGGTTGCGCCAGTCTTCATCGGTGATTTTGAAACGTTTGTAGGGCGTGTTCTGGCGTTGCTCAAAGCGCTGCAATTGCTCCTCGGGCGTAATTTGCAGCCAGAATTTCGCGACGAGATATCCCTGTTTGACGAGCTGCGCTTCGAAGTCATTGATTTCGCCGTAGGCGCGCATCCAGTCATATTCCTTGCAAAAACCTTCGATGCGCTCGACCAGCACGCGGCCATACCATGAACGGTCGAAAATCGCGATTTTTCCGCGCGGCGGAATTCGCCGCCAGAAGCGCCACAGATAAGGCTGAGCAAGCTCCTCATCGGTGGGCGCCGAGATCGGTATGATGCGATAAATGCGGGAATCAATCGCCTGCGTGATGCGACGTATTGCGCCGCCTTTGCCCGCAGCATCGACACCTTCAAACACGCAGATGAGGCCGCGCTTGCGGAAGCCCGGCCGACGTGTGAGCTTGTTGAGTTTGCCTTGCAGTTGTTCCAGTTTTGTATCGTAGGTTTTGTTGTCCAGCTTCAGCCCGAGATCAAGTCTTTCGAGCGGATTGACATGGTCGATGGCTTTGAGCAGCGGCGAAACACTGAATTCGCGCGGTACCTTTTCGGGATGATCCAGCCGCTCGCGCATCGCCTTCAAAATGTGCAGCCCGACGGTCAGATTGCGATAGTTGGCATCGAATCCTTCGACGATGGTCCACGGCGCTTCGACCAGGCTGGTCGCCTGCAAGCTCATACAGGCGGCACGTTTGAAATCGTCGTAATGCTTCAGGCCTTTTTTCTCCTCGGAGGTAACGCGCCAGCGCGTTTTCGGGCTGCTTTCCAGCTTCTCGATGCGCTCCTTCTGCAAGTCTTTCGAAAGGTGCAGCCAGAACTTCAGAAGAAGCACGCCTTCATCCACAAGCATGCGTTCAAATCGCACGATTCCATCCATGTGCTGCATGAGTTCCGTATCACTGATTTCGCCACGGGTGTGGCGCAACAGCAGCGCGCGATACCACGATCCGAAATAAATGCTGATCTGGCCCTTGGGCGGCATCGCGCGCCAATAACGCCACATCGCGGGGCGAAGCAACTCTTCGTTCGAAGGCTGCTCGTCAAACGCATAGGTGCCAATATGGCGCGGGTCCATCCATTCGTTGAGTTTGTTGACTGTTTCCCCTTTGCCCGCGCCATCAATGCCGCCGATAAGAATGAGCACGGGAAAGCGCGCGGTCTGAAACAGATCAAGTTGCGCTTCCAGCAGGGCTTCGCGCAACTCGGGAAGCTGCGTTTTGTATGTTTCCTTGTCGATCTGCTGACCGACCTCGGCAAATTCAAACATGATTTCTCCTATCCCCAAGGATGAAGAATAGTACCGGGAAAATCAAGGAAAGGTGAAACAAAAGAAAAGCCGGTGAGCGCGGGAAAGGCTGTCTCACCGGGGGAGGAAGGTTTATTTTTCGACGAAAGCGCGTTCGATGACGTAGTCACCGGGTGCGCCGACGCGCGGTGAAATCTGGAATCCGCGTTTATCAAGCAGCGCGGCGGTATCTTTCAGCATCTGCGCGCTGCCGCAAATCATGGCTCTGTCCACCTCGGGATTGAGTGGCGGCAGGCCGATGGCGGGAAATAATTTTCCCGATTCGATGAGGTCGGTGAGACGGCCTTGATTGCGATACGGTTCGCGCGTCACGGTCGGGTAGTAAATCAATTTCTCACGCACTTCTTCGCCGAAAAATTCATTCTGCGGCAATACATGCGTGATGAAATCTTCGTAGGCCAGTTCACTCACCTGACGCACGCCGTGAATCAGCACGATTTTCTCGAAACGCTCGTAGGCTTCCGGGTCTTGAATCACGCTCATAAAGGGCGCGAGGCCGGTACCGGTGGAGAGCAGATAAAGATGCTTGCCGGGTTTGAGATCGCTCAGCACCAGCGTGCCGGTCGGCTTGCGGCTCACGAGTATTTCCTGCCCGACTTGCAGATGTTGCAAACGCGAAGTCAGCGGCCCGTTCGGCACCTTGATGCTGAAAAATTCCAGGTGTTCCTCGTAGTTCGGGCTCGCGATGCTGTAAGCGCGCATGAGCGGCTTGCCGTCAACAAGCAAGCCTATCATCACAAACTGCCCGTTCTCAAAACGCAGACCGGGGTCGCGCGTGGTTGTGAAGCTGAACAGCGTATCGTTCCAGTGATGAACGCTGAGGACTTTTTGGGGGCCATACCAACTCATAATGCTGCTCTCGTGTTATCCAGTTGCGCGGTAAGCTCCGGCACCACCTCGAACAAATCAGCGACCAGGCCGTAATCCGCCACGTTGAAAATCGGTGCATCCGGGTCTTGATTGATCGCGACGATGATTTTGCTGTCCTTCATGCCGTAGGTATGCTGCACCGCGCCGGAAATGCCGGCGGCGATATAGAGTTCGGGCGATACCACTACGCCGGTTTGGCCGACCTGAATTTCATTGGATGCGTAGCCCGCATCCACGGCGGCGCGTGTTGCGCCGAGCGCAGCATTGAGCTTGTCCGCAAGCGGCGACAGCACGGATGAAAATTTTTCGGCGCTACCCAGCGATTTTCCGCCGGAAATCACCACGCGCGCCGAAGCGAGCGCGGGACGTTCGCTGGTCTGCAAGGTATGGCTGATCCAGCGCGTTTTGCCAAACGCGGGCGTGGCATCGACGCTGATAATTTCCGCGCTGCCGCCATCGCCTGCGGGCTTGAACCGGCTTGCGCGCGCAGTGACAATTTGAATGGGGTCGCGGCTCTGCACGGTGGCGATCACGCTGCCCGCGTAAATCGGGCGCGTGTAAATATTATCCGGCTGAATTTCGAGCGCATCGGAAATCATGGCGACATCCAGCAGCGCCGCAACACGCGGCAACACGTTGCGCGCGAACGCATCGTGCGCGCCGAGAATGGCTGTGTATTCCTTGCCCAGCGCGGCGAGGATGTTGGCGAGATCTTCCGCGAGCAGATGTTCCAGATGCGGCGCATCCACGCGGATAACTTTGGCAATGCCCGCGATCTGCGCGGCTTCATTTGCAACCGCAGTCGTATCACTTCCCGCGACCAGCACATGAATTTCGGCATTCCAGGCCTGTGCCGCCGTAACGAGATGGCGCAGTGACGGATTCAATGCGCGGCCATTGTGATCGGCCAGCAACAATACGCTCATGACAGCACTCCTTCTTTCTGAAGATTGGTGATGAGTTCATGCACGCTGTTCACCTTGATGCCGGGCGCGCGTGCGGGCGGGTCGGAAATCTTGAGTTGCGCGAGGCGCGGCGCGATGTCTGCATTCAATTCGGCGGCACTCAATGTTTCTATGGGTTTTTTCTTCGCCATCATCAAGTTGGGCAGCTTCACAAAACGCGGCTCATTGAGGCGCAAATCGGCGGTCAATACCGCAGGCAGTTTAACGGCGATCTGCTCGGTACCGCCCTCGATTTCGCGTGTGGCGATGGCTTCGTCGCCCGCAACGGCGAGCGCGGAAACAAATGTGGCTTGCGCCGTGCCCAGCAGGGCCGCGAGCATCTGACCGGTCTGACCGCAATCGTCGTCTATCGCCTGTTTTCCGAGCAGCACAAGGCCGGGTTGTTCGCGCTCGACCACGGCCTTGAGCAATTTGGCAACGCCCAATGGTTGCAACGCAACATCGGTTTCGACCAGCAGGGCGCGATCCGCGCCCATCGCGAGTGCGTGACGCAATATGTCCTGGCTTGCGCTCGTGCCGAGCGTAACCGCGACGACTTCCGTCACTGTGCCTTTTTCCTTGAGGCGCACGGCTTCTTCGATGGCATTTTCATCGAATGGGTTGATGCTCATTTTCGCGCCTGCGATGTCCGCATCCGTGCTGTCAGGCAAAGCGCGTACCTGCACATTGGGATCGACAACGCGTTTTATCGCGACCAGTATCTTCATGATTACCCTTCAAAAACTTTGGATTTGCGGTGTATTGTATTCGCCGGTACAATATTTGTTAAATGGATTATTATGATAATATTAATCTATAAAACAGATATAAAGGAAAAGAAGCATGAATTTCACGCTCAGGCAGCTTGAGGTGTTCGTCGCCATAGCGAAAAGCGGCAATGTTTCGCGTGCGGCGGACGCGATTTCGCTTTCGCAATCGGCGACGAGCACTGCGCTTGGCGAGTTTGAGCGCCAGTTCGGTGTGCAAATGTTCGACCGCGTGGGAAAGTCACTGCGTCTGAACGGGATCGGGCAGCAGTTGTTGCCGCGCGCCGTGGATCTGCTTGATCGCGCGAATGAGGTTGAGGAATTGCTTGAAGGTCGCGCCGGTTTCGGTTCACTCAACATCGGCGCCACATTGACCATAGGAAATTACCTGACCACGCTCATCGTCGCGAAATTTTTGCAGCGCCATCCGCAAAGTCAGGTGCAACTCGCGGTACACAACACCGCAACCATAGTGAGCAGGATTGCGCGCTACGAGCTGGATCTGGGGCTGATTGAAGGCGATTGCAATCATCCCGACCTGGACGTGCAACCGTGGATTGCGGACGAGCTTGTGGTATTTTGCGCGCCGGATCATCCGCTGGCCGGAATGAAACGCGTGCCGCTTAAACGCCTGCTCGCGGAGCAATGGATATTGCGCGAAAAAGGATCGGGTACGCGTGAAACTTTCGACCGCGCGATGCACAATCATCACGCGCAATTGCAGATACGCCTCGAACTGGAGCATACCGAAGCGATCAAACGCGCCGTGGAATCCGGCCTCGGTCTTGGCTGCATTTCGCGTCTCGCGCTGAAGGACGCCTTCCGGCGCGGCAGCCTCGTGCCGCTGAACACGCCCGATCTTGATCTCAATCGCAATTTTTATTTTCTGCGGCACAAACAGAAATACCAGACAGCGGGCATGCGCGAATTTCTTGCGCTGTGCCGCGAGATGACCGAAGGGGCAAGCCGCAGCGACGAAATTGATTTGCCGTCGATTGCGTAATTTATATTTTTTGGAAACCAGCCATGCAACGCGAAGTTATGACGTATGACATTCTCATCATCGGCGCAGGTCCGGCAGGGCTTGCGGCGGCGACCAGACTCAAGCAGCTTGCGGAAAAAAGCGGGCATGAGATCAGTGTCTGCGTGCTTGAAAAGGGCGCGGAGGTCGGCGCGCACATACTCTCGGGCGCGGTGATTGATCCTGTCGCGCTGGATGAGTTGATTCCTGATTGGGAAGCGCGGGGCGCGCCGCTCAAAACACGGGTGACGGAAGACCATTTTTATATTTTCAGCGAACGGCGCGCGCGTGAAATTCCGCAGATGCTGTTGCCGCCGCTCATGCACAACAAACGCGCCTATATCGGCAGTCTGGGCGAACTCTGCCGCTGGCTCGCGCAACAGGCGGAGGCGCTCGGCGTGGAAATTTACGCGGGGTTTGCCGCGCAGGAGGTGTTGTACGACGAGCGCCATCGCGTTGTCGGCGTCATCACCGGTGACATGGGTCGCAATGCTGCAGGCGAAGAAACGCCGCAGTTTGCACCGGGTATCGAAATCCGCGCGAAATACACGCTGATCGCGGAAGGTGTGCGCGGCTCACTCACGCGGCAGCTCGAAGAAAAATTTGATTTTCAGCGTTATGCTTCGCCGCAAAAATACGGCCTCGGCTTCAAGGAAATCTGGCGTGTCACGCCGGAAAAGCATCGTCCCGGACGTGTCGAACACAGTCTCGGTTGGCCACTTACAGCAGATACGGGTGGCGGTTCCTTTGTTTATCATTACGGCGAAAATCTCGTAGCGGTTGGATTTGTCGTGCATCTTGATTACGCCAATCCGTATCTTTCCCCGTTCGGCGAATTTCAGCGCTTCAAGATGCATCCGAGGATGCGCGAATTATTGCAGGGCGGCCAGCGCCTCAGCTATGGCGCGCGCGCGATTTCAGAAGGCGGCATGCAATCATGGGAAGACGCGAAACTGAAATCATCATGGTGGTCGCGTCTCACCTTTCCCGGCGGCGCGCTCATCGGATGCAGCGCGGGCATGGTCAACGTGCCGCGCATCAAAGGCACGCACAATGCGATGAAATCCGGCATGCTCGCCGCCGAAGCCGCGTTCGATGCTTGTGTCGCCGATCACGAAAAACCTGTGCAGGGCGGCCTCGATGGTGCCGGTTTCGATGAGCACGGCTACCCCGAGATGCTTGCGGACTACCATGCGAAATTGCGCGCCTCCTGGGTGTATCGCGATCTTTACGCAGTGCGCAATGTAAAACCGTGGCTGTCGCGCTTCGGCACCTGGGGCGGCATGCTGCTCGGCGGATTTGAAATGTGGCTGGCTGCGCTTGGTCTCTACATGCCGTGGACGCTGCGTCACCGCAAAGCCGATCACGAATGCACACAGCCTGCGGCGAAAATGCCAAAAATGGATTATCCCAAACCCGATGGCATCATCACCTTTGATCGCTTGAGCTCCATCGCGCTTTCCAACATCGCGCACCATGCCGATCAGCCTTGCCACGTGCATCTCAAGGATGCTGCCGAGCCGGTGCAATTCAACCTGCTGCGCTACGATGCGCCGGAGCAGCGTTATTGCCCGGCGGGAGTGTATGAAATCGAGGGAGAAGGTGATGCCGCGCGCCTGCGCATCAACGCGCAAAACTGCATCCACTGCAAGAGTTGCGACATCAAGGAAGTCAAACAAAACATCGTGTGGACACCACCGGAAGGCGGAAGCGGGCCGACTTATTCGGCGATGTGAGAGGAGGTTTAAGTGCCCCCCCCCTCTCCCCAGCCCTCTCCCACGAGGGGAGAGGGAGCAGGGCGCGGCAGGCTTTTCGCGGGAGTAACGAAGGGAGAGCGGAGTTTAATAAAGCCCCTCGCCCCTTGTGGGAGAGGGGTTGGGGAGAGCGAAGCGAGGGGCCGGGGGTCAGCATGTACCCAGCGCAGAACGGTTATCTCTCAACACCCATTCACATGCAGTGATTTTTCGCTGGGCGTGCATTCATGGTTGCTTGCGTCGCCTCCGGGATCTACGCCGGTTAGATCTTCAAACCAGCCACGGAAGCCGCCGTGTTTTTTCTTTTCTTCCTCCGGCTGCGTATCGGCTGAACCGGCCTGCGCTTGTTGTTCCTGTGCGGGCTGCGGCGCGGCGACGGGTGATGTACTTTTCTTCTCTGCTGGCGCATTTGATTTGTCCGCATCCGTCTTTGTATTGCTTGAAGCAGAGTTTTTCTTTTGCGTTTTTTCAGCCGCAGCGGGCTTTTTCGTTTCGGTCGATGCCGCCGGTTCATCCTGCTGCGGAGCTTCAACAACGGGCGGTGCAGCCTCGCTGTCCGGCGCGTCTTCGACCTCAGGCGCAGGTTCGGAATTATCAGTGGCGGATGGCTCAACTTCCGGTTGTTCTGTGACTACCGATTCCGGTGACGAAGATTTTTCCGAAGGCGCAGGCCAGACTGTGCCATTTTCCATCGTCTGGGCGTGCAGTCGCGCGCTGTACACAAACCATGACGTTCCGGCCAGCGCGACAATGCTAATCAAGATGAACAACCACCAGGCGGTTTTGGGCGCTTTCACTTCGGATTCCGCATCAATTTTTCCGGTTGCGCCTATGATTATCGCGGTGAGGTGCATCACCGTCGAGACGAGGGGTATCATGTTGAGGAGGGGCACTATATCAAAGATGGCAGCGAGAAAAGGGAACAGCGCGAGCCAGGATTTTCCGATAAAGCGACCGCGCACCCATCCGATCAAAATCAGAACTGCAAGAAACCATGCGTGCGTCCACCACATCGGCGTCGGCCCGCTCCCCATCGCCGTACCAACGGTATTCAAAACCATCGAATTCGACCCCAACCACGGCAGTATGTAGGTCGGAATCATCAGCAGCAGATAGATCAGAACAAAGGCAATCGTATTCCTGAACAGCTTCATTTGGCATGTTTCCTGTATTTGCAGAAGTTTGCCCGCTTCTGTTTTCGGGTTGCCGATAGTGTAATTCACCTCCGCAGGCGAACAAAATTTTGCCAATCAGTCAAAAATCAGGATAATTGAACCTTGAATATATGCTAAGGAAATACAGCTTATGAGCTCCCCGGCCACTTTTAACGTTTGGCGCACTTTCAGCGCAGTGCCGCATCGCATGTTTTTTCTCGCCGGTATCATGCAACTCATGTTGAGCATGGCATGGTGGCTGGTGGATCTGACGGGGCGCTATGCCACACTGCATGCGCCGATTGTGTGGACGGCCACGCCGCCGGACGCGCACGCCTTTCTCATGGTGTTCGGCATTTTTCCCTTTTTCATGTTTGGTTTTCTCATGACGGTGTATCCGCGCTGGATGAATGGCGAACTGGTGGAGCGGCGTTTTTATGTTCCCGCATTCCTGCTCATGTCGGCAGGCATGCTGCTGTTTTATCCCGGCTTGCTGTGGAAGGGCGTGCTGGCAATTTCTGCATTGTTGTACTTCACGGGATGGGGCGTCGGGCTGGCTGCGTTGCGCCGCGTTTATCGCCGCGCCCAGCATCCTGACAAACGCCACGCACGTATCACCGGCACCATGCTGGCACTGGGCGCATTGATGAGCGCGGGATGGTACGCGGGCGTATTGTTCGGCTGGAATTTTCCGCTGACATTTGTGAAAATTGCAGGCGTCTGGCTGTTTCTGCTGCCGGTATTCTTCGCAGTCAGTCATCGCATGATTCCCTTTTTCTCCGGCAGCGTAATTCCGGGTTATGCCATCGTGCGTCCCGAATGGGCGCTCGCGATTGTGCCGCCCGCCGCATTGATTCATCTTGCGCTGGAGATGACCGGCTGCACTGCATGGACATGGATTCCCGATTTCGCCATCGCCGCGACCGCGCTCTATCTCACCTGGCGCTGGCGCTTCCGCGCGAGTTTCGTGCAGCCGATACTCGCCATGCTGCACATCGGTTTCGCATGGCTCGGCATCGCCATGCTGCTGTTCGCCGTGCAAAGTCTGGCGCTGCTGTCCGGAACGGAAATACTCGCCAAAGCGCCGCTGCATGCGCTGACCATAGGCTATTTCGGCGGCATGGTGCTGGCGATGGTCACCCGCGTCACGCTTGGTCATTCCGGACGTTTGCTCGTGGTCGAAAAATCGATCTGGTGGATGTTTTTGCTGTTCCAGTTGACGGCAATCTTTCGCATCATCGGCGACCTGCCCGGCCTTCCGCCCATCGCGCGCAGCCACTCCTATCTGACTGCGGCGGCGCTGTGGCTGATATGTTTCGTATTCTGGGCAGCGCGCTATCTGCCGATATACTGGCGGCCGCGTGAGGATGGACAACCGGGATAGGTGCATCCCACCCGAATGCTTGCCACGCGGGGATTCCCGGCGGTTCATGCTATGATTTCTGCCATGCCCAACACCCGTAACTACGCCCTGATCCCCGCTGCCGGAAGCGGCAGCCGCATGGGGTCGGAGCTGCCAAAACAATATCTGCCGCTGCTCGGCAAACCCATGCTGCATCACACGCTGACCGTGTTCTGCAACCATCCGCAAATCAGTCAGGTGTTTGTCGTATTGAGCCCGGATGATAGCGCGTGGGATCAACACGATTTTTCCGATGCGAGCGGCAAGGTTGCCGTGTTGCGTTGCGGTGGCGCGACGCGCGCGGAGACGGTATTGAACGGGTTGGAGGCGATACATGCGCAAGTGCGCGCGGATGACTGGGTGCTGGTGCACGATGCAGCGCGACCCTGCCTCACGCATGCCATGCTGGATGTTTTGCTTGCCGAATTGAGCGATGACGCCATCGGCGGCTTGCTCGCGGTTCCGGTGGCGGATACCTTGAAGCGCGAGGGCGCGGATGGTCGCGTGGATCACACCGAACCTCGCGCCGGGTTGTGGCGCGCGCAGACGCCGCAGATGTTTCGTTATGAATTGTTGCGCCGCGCATTGCGAGCGACCGGGGCGCAAGCTTCCACAGACGAGGCGCAGGCGGTAGAATCACTGGGGCATGCGCCGCGCCTTGTGATGGGTGACGGGCATAATCTCAAGGTAACTTATCCGGAGGATCGCGTGATCGTGGAACTTCTCCTCAACAAAGCCGAAAGAAAATGATCAGAATCGGTCACGGTTTCGATGTGCATCAACTTGTGGAAGGCCGCAAATGCGTCATTGGCGGCGTGGATATTCCGCATGACAAGGGCCTGGCCGGACACTCCGATGCGGATGTTCTGCTGCATGCGGTCTGCGATGCCTTGCTCGGCGCGCTCGCGCTGGGCGACATTGGCAAGCACTTCCCGGATAGCGATGCGCGTTTCAAGGGAATCGACTCGCGCGAACTGCTGCGGCATGTGGCGCAACTCATCAAAGACAAAAACTATGGCGTGGTGAATGTTGATGCGACGGTGATCGCGGAAGCACCACGGCTTGCAAACCATATCGCGGCGATGCGCGCCAATATCGCGGCGGATCTTGGCGTTGGTGTTGATCGCGTCAACGTCAAGGCAACCACCTCGGAAAAGCTCGGCTTTACCGGGCGCGGAGAAGGCATCGCCGCTGAAGCGGTATGTCTGGTGGGCAAGGCATGAACGCTTCCACCCGCACTGAAGCTCAACTTCGCGCCGACGAGATACAGGTGTTTCAACGCGAGTTGAAGCGGCTGGAAAGTGAAGGCGTGCTGGCGCTTGAAACCGCGCAACGCGATGCTGTGCAAGCGCATCACGCGCAATTGCTTGGCCAGTATGAAAAAGCCTGGGATATTGATCGCGACATCAAATCGCGCCAACTTTCGCTCGGCATGAAAGCGGCTTCCTTTCTCGGCGCGCTTGCGCTGGCCGCGAGCGTATTCTTTCTGTTTCTCCGCTTTTGGGATCAGTTTTCCACAGTCGCGCAGGTCGTGCTGTTGCTGACCGCTTCGATCGGCAGCTTTGTATTTACCTGGTGGCTGCAACGACGCGATGCCTCCGGTTATTTCACCAAGCTGGCCGCGATGGTGGCCTTCGCCTGTTTCGTGCTCAATATTTCGATGCTGGGTACAATCTTCAACATCACGCCGACCGACAAGGCGTTGCTGGCATGGGCTACGCTCGCCTTTCTGTTCGCCTACACCTGCGATCTGCGTTTGCTGCAAGCGGCGGGGATTTTGTGTCTGATTGGTTTCATCTCCGCGCGCACCGGTACCTGGGGCGGCATCTACTGGCTGGATTTCGGCGAACGCCCCGAGAATTTTTTCCCTGCGGCATTCGCGCTCATGTTGTTCCCGAGCTTCGTCGATCATCGCCGCTTCCCCGGATTTGCCGCACTGTATCGTATCTTCGGCCTGCTCACGCTGCTGCTGCCCGTGCTCGTGCTGGCCAACTGGGGTGCGAGCAGCTATCTGCGCTGGGACGCGGATATCATCGAAGGTTGTTATCAGGTGATCGGCTTTGTCGCGAGCGGCATCGCCATTTACTGGGGCATACGCAAACAGATGGGCGAAGTGTTCAATACGGGCACGGTGTTTTTCGTGATTTTTCTCTACACCAAGTTCTATGACTGGTGGTGGGAATTCATGCCCAAATATTTGTTTTTCCTGATCCTCGGCCTCACCGCGATTCTGTTCCTGCTGGTGATACGTCGCTTGCGCGGCGCGCTGCTCAACAAGAGGGCCGCATGATGGCCTGGAAGCGCATCCATACGCTGCTCGCGGGGCTTGCCCTCATCGTGCTTACCAATGCCGTCACGCTGTTCGGTGTGGCCGGAAATCGCAACAACATCGACAGTCGCGTGCAACTGGGCGCGCGCGAGGTCCGGCTTGACCGGGATTACAGCTTCCAGGGTGAAGATCGCAGCGTGACGCTGGAGATGAAATGGCGGGCTCCAGGTGCGACGTATTCCTACGAATCGCCTGATTGGCTGGATGAGGCCAAACTGCGCGAGCTTGGCTTTGATCTTCCATCGCTTGACCGGGAGATGAAGCATATAGGCTGGAGGCCCATGCAGGCGAAGGAAGTTTTCATCGTGCTTGAGCTGAACGGGCCTGCTTATTTTGAAGGTCTGGAACAGGCGCGCGCCAAAGTGGAGCGGGAAAAGGCCGCACTGGAAGCCGCGCCCGAGGACGCGCGCGAGCAACAAAGCCGCAACTTGGAAGATGCGCTCGATAGGCTGAAGAGTGAGGAAAATGAGCTTACGCGCCTGCTCGCGGTGGACGCGGGACTGGACGACGAAGCGCTGCGCGCCAAATATCCGAATAACAAAACTTACATCATGGTGCGCGGCACGGTGCAGCCTGCCTACCTCTCTTATACGGACGGGGGCAGCTATCCGCAGCAATGGCGAGGCTATCTGCGTATCACCACAGTCACCAATATTTACGTCCCGCTGCAATTCCGGCGCGTTTTTCAGGAGCTGCTGACTTCCTGCCCGAATGCCTTGTTTTGGCTGCCGGATCCCATGGTCGTGGAGCCGGGGTCTGAGCTCCGGCGTTTGATGGATACTGATACGAACAGCTTTGATGATATCGTTCGTCTCCAGGCTACGGTTGCTTTTGGCAAACACCATGAACCCTGGCTGGAGAGCCTGTCTATCGTGCCCTGGATTCCACCCTGCAGCGAACCCGACTGTGTCGCGCAAGCGCGGGAGCAGGTGCGAGAGCAGGCGCGCGCCCGATGCCGCAGATAAAGACAGTTCAACGCACCTTGAGCAGCACCACCAACGCCCCCGCGCCTCCGTCCACTTCCCGCGCCTGACAATAGGCGATCACCTCGTCGCGCTGCATAAGCCAGCTTCTGAGCTTGTGCTTGAGCACCGGTTCGCGGTTTTTGGAACCCAGCCCCTTGCCGTGAATGATGCGCACGCAGCGCGCGCCGCGTTTGCGGCATTCGGCAAGAAATTGCACGACATAAACCCGCGCTTCTTCGGCATAAAGGCCGTGCAGGTCGAGTTGTTCATGTATCGTCCATTTGCCGCGGCGCAGATCGCGCAGGATGGAAGGGGAGTGGCCGTCGCGCAGGTAGAGCGCCTCCTCGCCGCTTTCGAGTTCATGGGCGGGAATGTAGTGATCGGAGAGCGTATCGGCGAGCGCGCGCGATTCGTCCTCGATGAGTTTGTGGGGGACGGGTTTGGGTTTTTTGGCTGCGTGGACGACGCGCTCAGTCGGTTTGAGCGGGCGCGCGTCTTTTGTCGCCTCGCGGAAGAGGCGGGTATCGTTGTCGTCTTCCGGCGGAGTGGGCATGGCGTCCCGACGGCTGTTGTCAGGTCTGGGCGCCGCCCAGACCGTCGAGATAGCGTTCGGCGTCGAGCGCGGCCATGCAGCCGGTGCCCGCGCTTGTGACGGCCTGGCGATAGACATGATCCTGCACGTCGCCCGCGGCGAATACGCCGGCGATGCTGGTGGCGGTGGCATTGCCCGCGCGACCGCTGTGGGTGACGATGTAGCCGCCTTCCATCGCAAGCTGATCCGCGAAAATATCGGTGTTCGGCTTGTGGCCGATCGCGATGAACACGCCTTGCAGCGCGATATCCCGCGTCGCGCTGGTCTTGACGTTTTTCACGCGCATGCCGGTAACGCCGCTGTCATCGCCCAGCACTTCGTCCAGCGTGGAATCGAGTTCGAGCGCGATTTTGCCTTCCTTCACGCGCTCCATGAGCTTGTCTATCATGATCGCCTCGGCCTTGAATTTGTCGCGCCTGTGCACCAGCGTGACCTTGCTCGCGATATTGGCGAGATAGAGCGCTTCTTCCACGGCGGTATTGCCGCCGCCGACGACAGCGACTTCCTGATTGCGATAGAAAAAACCGTCGCAGGTGGCGCATGCGGAAACACCTTTGCCCGCGAATTTTTCCTCGGAAGGCAGCCCGAGATATTTGGCGGAAGCGCCGGTCGCGATGATGAGCGCGTCGCAGGTATATTCACCGCTGTCGCCGACAAGGCGGATCGGTTTTTCGGTGAGTTTGGCGGTGTGGATGTGATCGAAAATCATCTCGGTGTTGAAACGTTCGGCATGACGCTGGAAACGTGCCATAAGCTCCGGCCCCTGCACACCGTCCGCGTCCGCAGGCCAGTTATCCACCTCGGTCGTGGTCATAAGCTGGCCGCCCTGAGCCAGCCCGGTAATAAGCACCGGCTTGAGGTTGGCGCGGGCCGCATAAACAGCGGCGGAATAACCCGCCGGGCCGGAACCGAGGATGATAAGACGTGCGTGCTTGGCGGACATTGCTGCAAAACTCCAGTTGATACGGTGAAATGATATTTTAGCTTAATCGGGGATCGGGAATCCGATGTCAGGAATCAGAAAAACGAAGCTGCCTTTAATTTCCCTTCACCGAAGGGGAATGGAAATTCCGAATCCTTGGCGGGAATTTTTCTTCGAGTGAGTTTCAAATCCATCCGTATGATATCACCTCAGAGTGTGTGAGAATTCCGGAATCAATCAATACGGTGGAGCCGGAAACCCTATGCGAATTTATCCATTCATTATGGCGGCGTGCCTGATTGCAAACACGACGGCTGCGGATGCGCAAGATTGCAATGCCGGGATGCAGGTTCCGCCTCCGGAAACGGCGGCAGAAAAATGGTCGGGCATTGCTAGGGTGATCGTCAACGGTGGCAGTGGAAGTTTTCGCTGCGCTTATCAAATCGAGGAAGCGAAGGGGCAATGCCGTGTGACAGTCAAGGATGAGCTTGTCACGTTCGCCAATGAAAGCCTGAAAGGGTTTTACGGCAACAGCGCGTGTCTGCAGACAATCAGCATTCAATGGCCGTCAGGAAAACGATCAAAATTCGCCTGGGGCGACAGTCTGGAACTCGGCTTGGGGCTATGCGCCGGATGCGGCGGAGTGGCCGGAAATTGACTGGTCGCGCGGCTTCGTTATCCATGACAAAAACGGCGAACTGATCCGGCTTTGGTAATTTTCATAATCGTTAAGCCAGTTTCGTAGAATGCCGGGTCGATAGACCCGGCATTCATGTTGTCGGGATTTGCTGCGCTCATCGCCAGCCCTGATCCTTGACCATCATTCCAGCAAACTCCGCAACATCCAGGCGGTTTTTTCATGGACTTGCAGGCGCTGGGTGAGCAGGTCGGCGGTAGGTTCGTCACCGGCTTTTTCCACGACGGGGAACAGATTGCGTGCGGTACGGGCGACGGTTTCATTGCCGGCGACCAGTTGTTTTATCATTTCCTGCGCCTTGGGTACGCCTTTGGTTTCCGAGATGGAGGTGAGGCGGCTGAATTCGGCGTAGCTGCCGGGTGCGGGGTAGCCCAGCGCGCGAATGCGCTCGGCAATTTCGTCGGTGGAAAGCCACAGTTCGTTGTACTGTTCCATGAACATGGTGTGCAAGGTCTGGAACATCGGGCCGGTTACGTTCCAGTGGAAATTGTGGGTTTTGAGGTAGAGCGTGAAAGTATCGGCCAGCAGGTGCGACAAGCCTTCCGCGATGTTTTTTCTGTCCTTGGGCGAAATGCCGATATCGATTTTAAGGCTCATGGTAGTCTCTTTGGATGAACGAATTGACAGATTACCACAATGGAATATATCTCCTAATCCAGCCATTCCACGCACGGGCTTCTGGCCTGTTTGATCGCGCTGATGATGGCATCTATCGCTTGCGGGCGCGTGAAACTCTTGCGCCACACCAGCACCACGCGGCGTTTGGGCACAGGCCGGGTGAAGGGGATGAGGCGCAGCATGGCGCTTTCTTCGCGTTGCACGGCGGCGGTGCAGGGCAATATTGTCATGCCGACGCCTGAAGCGACCATGTAGCGTATGGTTTCCAGCGAACTGCCTTCCAGCGTTTGCTGCATACCGCTCGCCGTCGTTCCCTGCGCGAGCGCGGGGCAGACTTGCAGCACCTGATCGCGGAAGCAATTGCCTGCGCCGAGCAGCAGCACGGGTTCGTCGCCAAGATCCTGCGGCGGAATCGCGCGTTTGTCGCGCCACGGATGATTGAGCGGCACGGCGACCTGAAACGGCTCGTCGTACAAGGGGCGTATTACCATGCCCGGCTCCTCGAACGGCAGCGAAAGTATGGCGGCATCGAGCTTGCCCTGTTTGAGCTGTTCGCGCAGCCGTGCGGTGTAGTTTTCCTGTATGAGCAACTGCATATTGGGCGCGATCTCGCGCAGCGCGGGCAAAATGCCGGGAAAGAGATACGGGCCTATGGTGTAAATCGCGCCTATACGCAGCGGATGCGAGAGCGGGTCGCCGCTTTGCTGGGCGATGGTTTTGATCTGCGTCGCATCCTCCAGCGTGCGCGCGGCTTGCGCGACGATTTCCTCGCCCACCGGCGTGAGCGCGATTTCATTGGAGCCGCGCTCGAATATCGTCACGCCCAGTTCCTCCTCCAGCTTTTTGATGCCGACGCTGAGCGTGGGTTGACTCACAAAGCAGGCTTGCGCGGCGCGCCCGAAATGACGTTCGCGTGCGACGGCAACGATATAGCGGAGTTCGGTCAAAGTCATAGTGTTGTCGCCAGAGGCGCATAACTTGGTAAAATCCCAATTTTACGCGGATATCGGGTAGTCACGTCAGCATGTTTTTCAGGAAAAAAACATCTTCAGCCACGCCTCGCCGTGAAGTGCCGAAAAAAACCGCCGGCCTCATACGCGAGGCCTGGTGGCTGGTGCTCGTCGTGGCCGGAGGTTATCTCGCGACCATTTTGATCAGCTACAGTCGCAACGATCCGGGTTGGTCGTACAGCGCCAGCGGCGCGACGACCATCCACAATGCAGGTGGACGCATAGGCGCGTATCTCGCGGATATTTTGCTGACGCTGTTTGGTTTTTCCGTGTGGTGGCTGGTCGTGCTCGCGTTTTACGCGGTGTGGTGGGTGTACAAGCATCTGCATGTGGAGCAGGACAAAAAACCCACGCTGTTTTATAACCTTCTCGGCTTTGTTCTGCTGTTTTTTGCTTCCTGCGCGATTGAGTTCGGTCATCTGGTGAAACTGGGCGTGATGCTGCCGGGTGCGCAAGTGCCGGGCGGCGTGCTGGGCAAGGTGGCGGATAGTAATCTCGTTCCCGCGTTTGGCTTCATTGGCTCCACCATGCTATTGCTGCTCGCATTCGCAGCCGGATTCAGTTTGTTCACGGGCTGGTCGTGGCTCACCATCACCGAAAAAATCGGCGAGTGGCTCGAAAATGGTTATTTGTCCGTCCGTCAACGCTGGCAGGACAGGCAGGACAGAAAAGCGGGCAAGGCCGCCGAGCAATTGCGCGAGGAATATGTGGAAAGCGAGCGCGAGCGTTTCAAGGCGCGCCCGCCGGTGCAGATTGAAGCGCCGGTGCTTGAGGTCGCCAAAAGTGATCGCGTGGAAAAGGAACGTCAGTCGCCGCTCTTTCAGGCGCTGCCGGATACGCCGCTGCCGCCCTTGCGTTTGCTGGATGAGCCCAAGGGCGCGGTCGAGGTGCAAAGCGATGAAACGCTGGAGTTCACTTCGCGCCTGATCGAACGCAAGCTCATGGATTTCAATATCGAAGTCAAAGTTACTTCCGCGCTGCCGGGGCCGGTGATTACGCGCTACGAATTTGAGCCCGCCGCCGGTGTGAAAGGCAGCCAGATCGCCAACCTCGCGCGTGATTTGGCGCGTGCGCTGTCCGTGGTAAGCATACGCGTGGTGGAAACCATCCCCGGAAAAAGCTGCATGGCGATTGAGATTCCCAATCCGAAACGCCAGATGGTAAGCCTGTCGGAGATCCTCGGCTCCAAGGTTTATGCCGACATGAATTCGCCGCTCGCGATTGCGATGGGCAAGGATATTTCCGGCAATCCGGTGGTGGCCGATCTCGCCAAAATGCCGCACGTGCTCGTCGCGGGCACGACCGGTTCCGGCAAGTCGGTGGCGATCAACGCGATGATTTTGAGCCTCATCTATAAATCCGACGCGAACAAGGTGCGGCTCATTCTGGTCGATCCGAAAATGCTGGAATTATCCGTGTATGAAGGCATCCCGCATCTGCTCGCGCCGGTGGTGACCGACATGCGCCAAGCCGCGAGCGCGCTCAACTGGTGCGTGGCCGAGATGGACAAACGTTATCGCCTGATGTCGCATTTCGGTGTGCGCAACATCGCCGGATTCAACCAGAAATTCCGCGACGCGGCCAGGGAAGGCAAGCCGCTCACCAACCCGTTCACGCTCACGCCGGATAGCCCCGAGCCGCTGGAAGAAATGTTTTACATCGCAGTGTTCATCGACGAACTCGCCGACATGATGATGGTGGTCGGCAAGAAAGTGGAAGAACTCATCGCGCGGCTCGCGCAAAAAGCGCGCGCCTCCGGCATTCATCTTGTGCTCGCAACGCAGCGTCCGTCGGTTGATGTGATTACCGGTCTCATCAAGGCCAATATTCCGACCCGTGTCGCATTTCAGGTTTCGAGCAAAATTGATTCGCGCACGATACTCGATACGATGGGCGCGGAAGCGTTGCTCGGACAGGGCGACATGCTGTATCAACCGCCCGGTTCCGGCCATGCGCAGCGCGTGCACGGCGCATTTGTGAGCGATCAGGAAGTGCATCGCGTGGTGGAATATCTCAAGTCACTGGGCGAACCGAATTACATCGACGGCATACTTACGGGCGAATCCGAACTCACCGAAAACGGTGAGGGCGGGGCGCTTGGCGAAGGCGGCGGCGAAGTCGATCCGCTCTACGATCAAGCTGTGGCTATCGTGCTCAGAACGCGCCGCCCTTCAATCTCCGCAGTGCAACGTCATCTGCGTATCGGCTACAACCGCGCCGCGCGCCTTATCGAAGACATGGAACGCGCGGGGCTGGTGTCGCCCATGCAATCGAACGGAAATCGCGAAGTGCTGGCGCCCGCAAGCTCTGCCGACTG
>JAITML010000002.1 GCA_031277395.1 Methylobacillus sp.
CACAGGCGGTCAACGCCAGAGCGAAAAGAGCAGCGAGCAGAGCGGAGCGTATCATTGTATTTTCCTTCAATCGATAACATAGAGAAATAAAAATTCAGTATACGGAACCAACTGATTACAGCATTGTCGTTTCCGAGTGTTCAAAATTTTATAGTGTTTTTCTCAACAATACTAGTAGATTGAGTAATTTAACCCGATTTTCCGGATTATTTCGGCTCCACCAGCACCCATAAATCGCTTGAACTTGACGACTCACCCTCCCCGCCCGACAGAATCCCGCGATTCGCTTCCTCGCTGGATTGCAACATTCCACCGAGATTTACCCAAGTTCCGGGCTTGACGCGCACGGTGGTGGTCAGCGTCTGAAAGTTGCCGGTATTGCGCCTGCCCCAGGCAGCGGTGTGGGGCGTGATTTGCAATTCCACCTCGTCACCGACCTGACGCGGTACCACGGAAAAGCCGGTGGACGAGCCGCGCTGGCCGGCCACGATGAATGCGGGCGAGCCGTCCATCACGTTGATATACTCGCCGCCGCTGCGGCGCGTGGTTGTTTCACTTGAACGGGCACGCACGGTGATGCCGTCGCGGCGCGTATTGCCGGTGCCTACGCTCACATTGTCGTTGCCGATGCGCCCGCTGACATCCACACCAGACGATGACCGGTGCAGATCGCCGGAACGATCCACGTGGATACCGAACATGCGGCCTTGCACGTCGAGCTGCGCGATCATCTGCTCAATCACGGGCATTTGCGCCGCATCGACATCCACAAACAGATTGGTGCCGGACGCGGTGATCTTTCCGCCCGGCTCAAGCATGGGTAACAGTACGGGCAGCAAATCTTCGCCAAAACGATGTTGCAGCGTGATGATCTTGAACTGGTTTTCCGCCCAGGCTGAAGTGCAAAACAGGAGCAACGCCAAAACTCCAAAAAATCTCCTGCCTTTCGGGCGAGCGAGCGTAAGAGACTTATGCAGGTATTCCATAGTCACAACCCCAAAGTTGTTGCAGAAACCGCCGAATAGGATACTTCCAGAATTTCCCGAAACCGCCCTTCCAGACCCGATGCGCCACTCGGATCATCCAGCGCGAGCACGGAGCGCGGATGCTCAAAATGCAGCCGGTGAACATAATGCTGCTGATCGGCGATTACAAAAGGATTGGTGGCGACATGCGCCGCCTCCGTGGTCTGATATATCGTCATTGCGTGACTGTAAACCCGCAGCAGATTCACGAGCCGGGGGCAGTGCGCCGTGAGCCAGGCAACTTCGTGCAGCACGATAATGAGCGCAGGTTCCGACTGCGATACATGCTGCCGCCGCAGAAAATCCTGAAGCTGCTCACAGCGCTTCATGCTGCTCCAGCCGCCGCGCGTGAAGTCGATATCGAACACATGCAAGGTTTTTTGCGCCGAGGCAATCACGCGATCCAGCGCCGCCTCGTATTCCTGCTCACCCGAAAACAACTGACGCTTGCCGGTATTTTCGTCCATTATTCCACCCACCCGGCACGCGCCCACTCATGCAGCAGTGCCGCCAGATTTTCGGGAAGATCACTCGGTGGCAGCATGCGACGATTCGCCAATTCAACCAGAAAACGTTGCGATTCACCTTGCATACGCACTTCCTCCCCATTGATAAACACACGCTCACCGCGATAAAGCATCTGGCTTTTGAGCGCGAGGCGGATACCCTGTTTCGCAAACTGCGCGCAAAATTTTTCAGCCGACAAGCGGCGCGCATCAAATACGATATGCGATTTTGGCTCGGTGAGATACACCCCGAGAAAATCCGCCACATCATCGCGACTCCATTGCACTTCGCGCAGCATTGCCTCCACCTTGTCCAGCATCTGCGCGCCCAACTCCGCCGGATGTGTTTGCGGTGCGAGATCGGGGTCGGCATACATGCCTTTCACATCCACGCGCTCCTGCATGAACCCCAAAAATTGCGCGACCAATTCCTGCGCGAGCGGCGCGCGAAAACCGATGGACCAGGTCATGCAGTCACCGACCGCAATACCCCAGTGCGCGAGCCTGGGCGGCAGATAGAGCATGTCGCCGGGATTGAGCAACCATTCCTCATCGGTGCGGAAATGTTTGAGTATGCGCAACGGCGTATCCGGCGCCAGCGTCATGTCATCCTGCCCGCTCACGCGCCACAATCGCTGACCTGTCCCTTGCAACAAAAACACATCGTAGGAATCAAAATGCGGCCCCACGCCGCCGCCGTCCGGCGCGAAACTCACCATCAAATCATCGAGTCGCGCGCGCGGGATGAAATCAAACTCGTGCAACAACTCATCCGCCTCACGCAGATGATGATTCACGCCCTGCACCAGCAGCGACCAACCTTTCTCCGGCAACTGCGCGAACCGCTCCTCGGGAAACGGCCCATGCTCCAGCTTCCATTTACCGCGCTGATGCAGCACCAGCCGCGACTGCGCGTCCTCCTCGCACGCCAGACCTGCCAGTTCATTCGGCGTCAGCATGTCGCCAAATCCCGGAAACGCATTGCGTACCAGCAGCGGTTTTTTCTGCCAGTATTCCTCGATAAATTGACGCGCGCTCAAGCCGCACAAAATGGTTTTGTTCATCTCGTCATCATATCGCAACCTTGAAATCGAGTTATACGTTAGAATGAATCCATCCCATGACCCGATAAAAAGTCTATGTTACAAACTGGATCGTCCGCGCCTGACTTCACCCTACCCGATGCCGACATGGAGATGGTCAAACTCTCCAAATTCAGAGGCAAGATGGTGGTGCTCTATTTTTATCCCAAGGACAACACGCCGGGATGCACCTTGCAGGCAATCGAGTTCAGCGACCTTGCGGAGGAATTCAACGCGCTTGACACAGTTATCCTCGGTGTAAGTCGTGATGATTGCATCAGCCACGCCGGTTTTCGCGACGAGCATGGATTGGCCGTGAACCTGCTCTCCGACGAGGACGGAAAAGTATGTGAGAAATACGACGTGTGGCAGGAAAAGGAAAAGGACGGCGTCAAAAAAATGGGCATCGTGCGCTCGACCTTCATCATCGACAAGGAAGGCATACTGCGTTACGTGGAATACGGCGTCATCCCGCCCAGCCATGCCGCTGAAATTTTGAAACTCATCAAGGAGTTATCATGCAAATCGCAATGAACACCGTTGTTTCGCTCACTTACGAACTGCGTGATACGGAAGGCAATATTCTCGAAACCACTAGCGAACCGGTGAGCTATCTGCACGGCGGCTATGACAATATTTTCCCGCGTGTGGAAGAAGAATTGCACGGCAAGAACGAAGGCGACACACTCACGCTCGTGCTCGAACCTGCCGATGCTTTCGGTGACTACGACGAAGAACTCGTCCAGATTGAACCCGTGAGCGCCTTCCCGACCGACAATCTCGAAGTCGGCATGCAGTTTGAAGGCGAAGACCCAAGCGGAGACGTGGTGCTCTACACCATCACCGACATCGAAGACGGCAAAGCCGTCGTTGACGGCAATCACCCCTGGGCAGGCGAACGCGTGAATTTCAAATGCACCGTCACCGGCGTGCGCCCCGCAACCAAGGAAGAAATCGAACATGGTCATGTGCACGGGCCGGGCGGGCATCACCATCATTAGGATTCAAGTTACAGGATTCAGAAAAACCAGCATTCCCCCTTCGTCATTCCCCGCCTGCCCCCGTCACTCCCGCGCACGCGGGAGTCCAAGGTTTTTTAACCATAGATTCCCGCTAAAGCTTGTCTCCGCAGTAATTCTGGGCGGGAAACGTGCGGAAATAATGGAAGTGTGTTGGTTTTCTAAACCCTGTAACCTGTACCCTGACTCCTAGAAATCCCAGCGCACCCCCGCCTTAAGCCCATAGTCATAGCTGTCTCCATCCAGGCCGGTGCGATACAACCCCGAGAGAAAAAGGGAGTAGTCCTTCCCGCGTTGACGTTCAATCCCTGCGGCCAGCTCAAAGCT
>JAITML010000082.1 GCA_031277395.1 Methylobacillus sp.
TCATGCAGTGGTGCCAAGCGCAGGTTGATGTATACAACGACAAGCCGCATCGCGCACTGCCAAAAATCTACGACGACAGCACAGGCAAAAAACGCCATCAAACACCCAACGAGGCATGGGCGCAGGCCATTGCTGAAGGATGGGAGCCGACATCGGTTGAAACGCATGAAGCCGATGACTTGTTCCGCCCGTACAAGGAAGCAAAGACGCACCGCGCCGAGGTGCGGCTATTCAACAACCTCTATTTCCACCCCGATCTGGAGCACCACCACGGCGAGAGCGTGCGCGTCGGGTATGACATCCACGATGCAAGCCGCGTCTGGGTGCGCGATCAGAGCGGACGACTCATATGCGTGGCCGAGTTTGAGGCCAACAAGCGGAGCTACTTCCCGCAATCGTTCATCGCCCAAGCCGCACAGAAACGCGCCGAAGGAAAAATCAGCCGCGCGCAGGTCAAGATCGACGAAGCCGAGCAGGAACTCAACCCGCAGCAACTGCTGGAGCATCAAGCCGCAATCGAGTTGCCCGTCATGACCATCGAGCACGATGTACAACCAATTGAAGTGCCCGCCAGCAACGTCGTGAAAATTCCGGAGAAACGCCCGATTTTTGACACCGACGCCAGCAAATACCGCTGGCTCACACGTAATTTCGGCCAGCGTCACATTGAGGATGATCGCTGGCTGGAATGGTACCGGACGACTTCCGAATGGGAGGATTTGTTCGGAGATAAAGAGGTGGCCGCACGGTAGTTCGAGCTACCGCACGGCCTTTTTGCAACACAGCACAAAGGAGTTTAAGCGTGAAAAAGCAATTCGTCAAAACAAGCAACTACGAACGTTTCCGCACCGGCATCAGCGCAGTTGAAAATCGCGGCGCCGCAGAAGCCAGTCTCATGCTGGTCACCGGTGAAGCCGGATACGGCAAATCAGCGACCGTTGATCAGTGGGCAATCCAGACCGGCGCGGCCTACCTCCGCGCAAAAGTCGAGTGGACACCGCGCTACTTCATGACCGAACTTGCGGAATCACTCAAACTGGATTCGCGCGGTCGCGCAAAGGATGTATTCGGGCGCATTGCCGGATTCATCGGTGGGCAGCAGATACCGCTTGTCATCGATGAAGTGGAGCACTGCCTGCGTGACAACGCGCAGGTGCTGGAAGCCATCCGCGATTTGTCCGATCTCACCGAAGTGCTGGTGGTGCTGGTCGGCATGGAGCAGGTGCAGGCGCGTATTGCAAGACACGCGCAGATCAGCAGCCGCATTGCCAAGGTCGTCACCTTCATGCCTGCAACAGAGGATGACGTGCTGATCACCTGCAACCAGCTTGCCGAAGTGAAAATCGCCAACGACCTCGTCATGGAAATTCATCGGCAAAGCGCAGGTCGGATGCGCGAAATCATGAACGCCATCGCCACCTGCGAACGCACCGCGCACCGCAACGGCACAGACAAAATCGCACTGTCTGACATGGCCGGACAAACGCTCACGCACGACTGGCAGGCACGCCGCCCGCGCGTCATTAAACAGGCAGCGGGAGCGCGTTAAATGGCTTGGGTCTCCGAACAACTTTTAAACAGCGTGCGGCAAGCCTCTGCCAGAGAGTGCATCACCGAAGCCCGCATGATTGAGATCACGGGTTTAACTGCAAAGCAGGTTGAGAATGCCGCGCTCAAATTACGCAAGCACGGCCTGATGACCAAGACCGGTAAAGGTTGTCACAAGCTCACCGATGCCGGACGCGAAGCCACGGCTGCAAGCGTGAAACTGCGCTCCGGCCCGCGTGAGTGGACAGCACCCAAGATCAATAAAGATACCCTGCGCGTGCGCGTGTGGCGCGCCATCCGCATCCGTCGTAAGTTCAGCATTCCCGATATCGAAATGCTCGTCGCCAAGGGTGGCGAGAAGGATATCGCCAGCAACATCGGCAAATACATCCGCGTGCTCGTCAAGGCCGGGTATCTCGTTGAGCTGCCCAGGCGTGAAGCCGGGACGGCGCTGACATCCAACGGTTTCAAACGGTGGTGGCTGCGCGATGAAAACGACACCGGCCCGCAAGCGCCGGTGTGGCGCAAGACCTCGGTGTATGACCCGAATACCGAAGTGGAGGTGGCGCTATGAGCGAGCAGGAATGGATGAACAAGCTCACGGATGCCGTCACGCGATTGGGTTGCGCCAAGGTCTCGGAGGAAATCACCAAGGCCACCGGCAAGAAGATTTCACGCTCCGCGATCAGCCTTGTCGTCAATGGCAAGTATCCGGCCAAGACAAACAAGATCGCGCTCATGGTCATCAACACCTATGGCCGCGTGCGCTGCCCGTTTCTTGGCGACGAAATCACGCTTGCCGAGTGCAGCCAGCATCACAACGCATCCACACCGATAAGCAGTCCGCGCGCCATGCGTCACTGGCGTGCATGTCAGGGCTGTGAGCATCGTAAAAAAGGAGACAGCGATGTTGCATAGCGAAACCAATCTCCGTCGCGCCACCGAGCGCGTGCATCATCAGACTGAATCGGCGCTGACCTTGCTGGACTGGCTGGATGTTGAGGGGCTCATCGCCCTCTCGGTGACCATTGAGCATGAGCGCCGCCCGTTGGTAAGTATTGGGCTTTCCCCAAAATGCACATGGCTGAAAACGCATCATAAAGCCTATGTACACAGCCGCAGCCCGAACGTTGTCACATGGCGCTGCGACCTCATGGGTTGCCGTGTTCAGTGGCTCGAAGGAGGGCATTGATCATGTATCCCTGGCCTTGGTTGCAACGTCCTGAAAACTGCCTGTGCCAACGCTGCTGCGAATGGAGAAAGCAGCAGGACATGGAGCGCATGATCCGCGTCCTGAAAAACTGGAACCGAAAGGATATCCATGCTCGTTACAAACGTTGAAGGGCGCATTTTGCTCGCGCTGCGCGCCGGGCCTATGGATTACCTCGCGCTGGTCGAGCGATTCAACTTCCAGTCTTATGTCGCTGTGAAAAAACTCATCGACAAAGGCATGGTTAAACGCTTTGCCGAAGGTGAGTATTGCCTGACACCGCTTGGCCGCGAGCACTGCCCGACGCGCAGAGCAGAAGAGCGAGCGCGTCATGGGTAGCCTGCTCAATCGCGGCCTCAAACCGGCCTCCACGCTTGCCGCCGACAAGCCGCATGGAACCCGCATCAAATACATGGGCGGTTGCCGCTGCGCGCCATGCAAGGCAGCGAATACCGCCTATGAACGCGAACGCAGCATCGCGCGCAAGCAAGGCGACTGGAATGGGTTGGTTCCCGCATCACGCGCGCGTCAGCACATTCTTGCTTTGTCCAGGGACGGCGTTGGCCGCAAGGCGGTATGCGCGGCCAGCGATGTTGCTGAAAGCATTGTGGTTGCAATTCGCTCTGGCCAGAAAACGCAGATACGCGCCCAAACAGAACGGAAGATTCTGGCCGTCACACGCGATGCTAGGTCAGGTCATGCACTCGTCCCGGCCATCCGTACCTGGAGGCTCATCGACAAAATGCTGCGTTGGGGTTACAGCAAATCCGAACTGGCCAAGCGGCTCGGATACGCGAACCGTGCGCTGCAATTCCAAAAGACCAACGTCACGGTACGCAACGCGTTTGACGTGCAGCAACTTTACAACGCCATCGTCAATGAACGAGAAGCCGAGAAGCTCGCAAAAAAGAAAACGCTCGACATGGGCTATGAGCAAAAGGTGATCCGGCGCAGCGGCAAGGTCGATCTGCAAAAACCAGCATCCCTCTGGCAAACATGGGGCGGCTACCGCGATGACACCGGACGAGTTTGAAGCTTACGAGGAACGCGCCGCGATCATGGAATACGACGCCGGATTGTCGCGTGAAATGGCCGAGCATTTGGCGCGCAAGTTCGTTGCCCCACATCAACCCGCGCAGCCAGATGCAAGCCCCGTCATCGGCAAAAAAGTTGCAGGCAAAGGCTACGAAGCATTCCGCGCTTATCGACATGGAGGATCACATGGCCAGCAGACATAACTTGATGGCATGCATGGCGCACCACATCGGCAAAGGCCACGGCATCACCTGTGCCGCCCTCGCGCTACAACTCAATGTGCCGGAGCGCAAAGTGCGTCGGCTTGTGAGCGATGCGCGCGATGAAGGCATCGCGATTTGCGGAACGCCCGCCACCGGCTACTACGTCGCCGCCACCGGTGACGAGCTGCAAGAGACACTGGATTTTTTGAAACACCGGGCGCTGCACTCGCTGCATTTGGCGAGTCGGCTTTCCAATATCCCGCTGGCTGATCTGGTCGGCCAGCTTCACCTGAAAACGTAAAGGAATCTTATGACCACGCTTGCCGATATTGAAACCCGCGCGCGCAAATACGCCGAAGCCCGCGACCACGTCGCTGAAATTGTGACCGCGATGCACGATGGCATCGAAGCCATCAAACGTGACAACATGCCAAAGCTCAAGAAGGCCATTGCCTCCGCCACTGAACATCACGACGCACTTAAAGGGATGGTCGAAGACGCGCCGGAACTGTTCAAGAAACCGCGCACCGTCACCTTTCACGGCCTGCGCCTTGGCTACATGAAAGGCAAGGGCGGAATCGTCTGGGACGACGCCGACGCGGTGGTCACCGCGATTCAGAAGCACCTGCCGAAGCAAGCCGAAGCATTGATCCGCTGGAAAGGTGCGCCGCTCAAGGAAGCGATCAACCAGCTCGACGTTGCCGATCTCAAACGCATAGGCTGCCGCGTGATCGACACCGGTGAGCAGGTGTTCATCAAACCCGTCGATGGTGCGGTTGAAAAGATGGTCGATGCGCTGTTGAAGGATGCGACAGAGGAGGTGGCGGAATGACGATTACTGCCACTGAGTGGAACGCTCGTTATCCCATAGGAACACTCGTCAGGTATTACCCGATCATCGGTGAAGATAAGTGTATCAAATCGAAAACGCGAAGCGAGGCATGGGAGCTTGGTCACGGCGCTCCTGTTGTATTAATTGATGGAAGCGCGGGCGGGAAATTGCTAAAGGCGATTGAGGTTGTGGAGTCATGACCGACCAGACAAAAATTGAGTGGGCAGATTCCACGTTTAACCCGTGGATCGGCTGCATAAAGATCAGTCCAGCCTGTGATCACTGTTATGCCGCAGCATGGGATCATCGATTTGCTGTCAGTGGGCATGCCATGCGGTGGGGTGCCGGAAAAGCGCGCGATCGCACGAGCGCGGAATACTGGAAGAAGCCGCCAGCATGGAACCGCGCCGCCGATAACTTCGTTGAGTGCAGCGGATGCGGACGGCGCGGTGACAAGCGCACATGGATGAGCGATATAAATCGCACCCGCCCCAACGCTATTTCGTGCTGCCCAGAGCGAAAGTTGATACCTACTCGCCGCCGTGTGTTCTGCGGCTCGCTATGCGACGTGTTTGATAACGAAGTACCACCCCTGTGGCGGCAACACTTGATGAGTCTGGTGGCTGACACACCGAACCTCGATTGGCTATTTTTGACAAAACGCATCGGAAACGCGCAGCGAATGCTTGAGTCGGCATCCATGCACGATAGTCGGCTGCTGACTACAAACGATCAATATAGACCACTGAAGAACCTATGGCTCGGCATCACCGTCTGCAATCAGGAAGAAGCCGACCGCGACATTCCCAAGCTGCTGGCTGTGCCTGCGGCCAAGAGGTTCTTGTCGGTGGAACCGGTGCTGTCGGCGATTAACCTGCGGCATTTGAACGAAGATCGAGAGATCAACGAAATTGATTGCCTGAAACCCACCTTGTGGGGAGAGGAAATAGATGGCGCATGGCGTGACACGACGGATGAGTGGGAGGATGAATTTCTCGATTGGTACAGCCTTTCGAAACTGCCAGACCCTGCCGCACCAATGCACGAAAAGATAGATTGGGTCATCTGCGGCGGCGAATCCGGCCCGCACGCTCGACCCATGCACCCTGACTGGCCGCGCTCGCTGCGCGATCAGTGTGTGGCGGCTGGAACTCCGTTTTTCTTCAAGCAATGGGGCGAGTTCTTGCCGTCGCTTCCCAAGCTATGGCCGCATTCAGTCACCGGCGCGCATCACGTCCCAACAGCAACCGTTGACGGGTGCGAAATGGTGCGCGTCGGAAAAAAACATGCTGGTCGCTCGCTCGATGGCCGCAAATGGAACGAGGTGCCGTCATGACCGACTGGCGCACCACCGAACGCAAGCGCGAGCTCGCGCAAATCCACATCGCCAAGGCACAGCTTGGGCTGGATGACGAAACCTACCGCGATATGTTGTGGACGGTGGGGCGTGCGCGGTCGGCGGGCGATCTCGATCATGCCGGGCGGCGGCGCGTGCTGGAACACCTCACCGCGCGCGGCTGGAAAAAGAGCCGACCACAACAGGGCACGGATGAGTGGGCATTCATCAGCACCGCCGCCGAAGCCAAGCGCCCGCTGCTCAAAAAAATACTCATGCAATGCCGCGATCTTAAAGTCAGCAAACGCTATGCCGAAGCCATCGCCAAACGCCAATGCGGCTACGGCCGTAAACTGGAAATGATGAGTCTAGGTGAACTCTGGGTACTCGTCGGCGCATTGCAGCGCACGCAAGATCACAAGGGTAAGGCGCAGTGAGTGAGCGCATCAAAACCGGCGACATTCTCACGCTGCAACTGGATGAGCGCGTATTACCCGGCATCGTGCGCGATATCGCTGCCGAGATCGGCCTCGCCGCCGCGTTAAAGCTGGTCGATTTTTATCAGGGGGTACCCATGTGGGTGCCGGTTCGGTTCGACCCGGAGCATACGCTCGTTAAAATCGTCGGCGCAGCGGCCACGTTGAAACTGATGGCAATGTACCCCGGCGAAAAGCCGGAAATCCCGCGTTGCGCCGAAGCCATCCGCGTCGTGCGCAACATCAAGATTCGCGACTCGGACAAGTCGCAGCGCCAGCTCGCCCAGGAGTGGAATTTAACGGTGCGCCAGATCAGGAACATTCAGTCCGGCATGGAAGTGGATGACGAGCAGGAGGAGTTGTTTTAGAGTGTCGGTTGATCTAAAACAACGGAGAGTAACCATGTCGTCCATTCCCAAAAAAGTTTCCGAGCGGTTGATCGCGGGAATCAAGAAATACCAGCCCATCCTCGCCTCGGCCAAGGCGCGCGATGTCGGTGAAGCCGATACAGTCACCATCGTCAAGGACATGCTGTCCGATGTGTTTGGCTATGACAAATATTCCGAGCTCACATCCGAGTTTGCCATACGCGGCACGTTCTGCGATCTCGCCACCAAGGTGGATGGCGTTTTGCAAACGCTGATCGAGGTCAAGGCCATCGGGCTGGATTTGAAAGACCAGCACGTCAAGCAGGCGGTGGACTATGCCGCCAATCAGGGTGTCGATTGGGTGCTGCTCACCAATGGCATGTGCTGGCGCGTGTATCACATCACGTTCACCAAACCCATCGACCACGAACTCGTCGTTGATATTGATATATCGGCAGTCAACCCGCGCGCGGCGAGCGATCTGGAACTGCTGTATCTGTGGTGCAAGGAAGGCTGGCAACGCTCGGTATTGGGTGAATACCAGACCCAGAAGCAGGCGCTGTCGCGCTTCTTTATCGGCGCGATGCTGCAAACCGAGCCGGTGCTGGAGGTAGTTCGACGCGAGCTGCGCCGCGTGTCGCCGGATGTGAAGATCGACATCGAGCAAATCAAGACCGTCTTGGTGGGCGAAGTCATCAAGCGCGAAGTGATCGAGGGGGACAAGGCTGACGAAGCCCGCAAGAAGATCGCACGCGCGGCATCGAAATCGCTGCGCGCGGCGCCGGTGAAGAAGGACGAACCGGAAGCGCCGGTGAGCGCGGAGGTTGACAGCGGCCAGAACACAGGCACATAATCTGCGCGTCCCTGCGAGAGGCAGGGATCGGGATTGGTCTCCCGGAACTCTAGGCGCAGATGAAGCCGCGCCGTCACTCGACACGCGGCTTTTGTTTTTCTGCGCAGCGCAGCAGCTTTTGGGCGGGCTGTGCGGGGCGGGGCAACCCGCGCCGGTTCCTAGAGTCCGGTAGACCAACCTGCACAGTTCCGCCCACCCCGATTGGTCTCGGGGTGGGCGGTTACCCAACCGTATTCTAGGAGCTACAAATGAACCTGATCCATCAAAACGGCGAACGCCTGTTCGTCACCTCCCTCGATATTTCCAACCGGTTCGGCAGACAGCACATCCACCTCGCGCGCATGGCCGGGCGATTGCCCAAAGTGGGCGAAGGCCAAGGCCATCTCGATCTGGAAGGGCAGCACCATGACTGACCTCCATGATTTCTGGGTGCGAATCTCGGTGTGCCGCTCCGTGGCCAGTGTCGGCATTGATGTCGCGCAAGCGGTCAGGCACGACATCGAGCAGCTGAATGATGTTGAAAACCTGTTTCAGGCGTTGTGCGAACTGCTCAAGCTGTGCGAGCAGGACGTGGAAAAACTTGCCAGCGAGATCAGGGGAATTGACATGGCTGCCCCGCCCAACGTAAGCTAGTTTTATCCGCCCCGCTTGCCGGGGCGGAAACGTTTCCGCCTTAATCGCAATCTCGCAGCCGCCTATTCTGGCGGCATGGAAAAACCTCCCACCACCTGCGGCAAGTGCCGCCATTTTGATGCCGCGAAACTGGCAGGCTACGGCTATTGCCGCGCCGGGAGCACAATTGAAGAGCGCGCCTACTTCCTGCGGCACACCATGCCGTGTATCCATACGCCGTCGCGCGCTGAATCGGCACGTAAACCCCATCCCCACCCCAATCCTCCCCTTGAAGGGGAGGGCGTGCTCGCAAGGGTTGCACAATGAGTCGCGCGAAAACCATAACCGCAGCCGTGACCATCGCCACATCGCTTGGCATCTCTGCCGAGGGGTTGCGCCAATTCGCCTATTACGATCCGGGCGGCGTCCTCACCGTCTGTTACGGGTCTACGGCAAGAATCGATAAAAACAAACGCTATACATTCGAAGAGTGCCGCATGCGACTGGATGCCGACATGCTCGCCGCTGTCGAAACCGTCGAGCGTTGCGTACCGGGGCTACCTGAGTATCCGCTCGCGGCATTCGGTGATGCGGTCTATAACCTCGGCCCAAAGATCGCGTGCGACGTTAAAAACTCCACCGCCGCCCGATTTTTAAAAGCAGGTGATATCTCTGCCGCATGCAACCAGTTGCCGCGCTGGAATTGGGCACGGGTACTCGGCGTGATGGTGCAGCTCCCCGGTCTCACCGCGCGCCGTGAGCTGGAAAAACAAGTATGCCTGGGCGATCTCTCCGGAGTGCAGGCATGACCGCCGCACTCACCCTGCTGCGCACACTTTGGCCATATGCACTCGCGCTTGCGATTGGGTTTGCTGCCGCATGGTCATGGCAGGGCAGCCGTGCGGATGCGCGCGTGTTCGCGCTTGAAAGCCAGCACAAGGACGATCTCATCGAGCGCGCCAATGTCTGGATTCAGAATCTCACTGCCGCGCGCGGAATCATGGACAAGATCGACACCGAAGCCGCTGCGCGAGATCGCCAGCTCACCCAACAACTCAAGGAGACTCAGCATGCACTCAAGACTGCGACAACTGGCCGCCTGTGCCTTGGCAGCGACGCTCTCAGCGTGCTCGACCGCGCCACCGGCCTGTCCACCCCAGATGACACTGCCAGCGCGGTATCTGGAGGAACTGCCGCCGCTGCCACCGATACCGCGCTCGCTGCCAGCGATACCGATGTCGCCGGATGGATCGCCATCACTGCCGACCTCTACGAACGATGCCGAGATCGCCTCCGCGACATCCGTGAATACGTTGAGGCTGTGAAGTGATGGATGTGTACGACCAAGCCAGCGCGCGCGAAGAAGCCGACCGCGCGATTGCGCTTGCGGAGCAGACGCGCCGTGCGAATGCAGGCCGCGCCGAAGTTTCAGCCATGCACTGTGGCATGTGCGGCGAGCGCATTCCCGTTGCGCGGCAGCGCGCATTGCCCGGCGTGCAGACTTGTGTGGATTGTCAAACCGATATCGAGAGAGGGATGAATTGATGGACAAATGGTCGCTTGCGTTTCAAGTGTTGCAGTTTCTGATCACCGGCGTGATTGGGTTTTATGTACATCTGGTGACAAAAGACAAGGTCACGAATGACAAGATCAGAGCGATTCAGGAGACGCAGACCCGTGTCAACGAAGAACACGGCTCGCGGCTGTCACGACTCGAATCAGAAATCGGCGGCGCGCCCACGCACGAACATCTTTCTGACGTGTACGAAAAAATCAACGAGGTCGCGGTCTGTGTGAGCCGACTCAAAGGCGAAATGGAGGGCATGAACCGAACCTTGAGTTTGATCCACGAAACCATGATGGAGGATCGCAGATCGTGAGTTACCCGGAACGTGTAGTCGCCGCGCGTCGGCTGGCCATTCTGCTCGCGATCTACTTCGCGCCAGCCTACACGCTGAATCGTCTCGCGCTGCGCGACACGGTGGAGAAAACCGGCTATGTGATGAGCAGCGATTTGTTCACTGCCGAGCTCGCCTGGCTGGAAGAAATGGGGTTGATTGAAGGGGTCACCATCCACGCCGTCACGCTCACCGAGCGCGGTGCTGATGTTGCTCTTGGGCGATCACAAACGCCAGGCGTGCGCCGTCCCGGCCCCGGAGAGATCAATGGCGCACAGTGACGAAATTCGCCGCGCTGTGCGCGCGTCCTACGTGTTTGATCAGCTCTCGCTGGAAATGGCCGCAACCAGACACGATGTGCCTTTCGCCACCGCCCGCAACTGGCGACGTGCGGACAAGGAGATGGGCGACGATTGGGACAAGGCCAAATCCGCGCAGATGATTGCCGGTGGCGGCATCGAGGACGTGGTGCGCCAAACGCTGGCCGTGGTAGTGCAGCAGGTGCAGGCCACGGTAACGACCATACAGGATGCACCCGATATGTCGCCGGAAACCAAGGTCGATATGCTCGCGAGCCTTGCCGATGCCTACAACAAACTCATCGCCGCATCGCGCCGCCTCATGCCCGAGACTGATCGCCTCGCGGTGGCTACCGATGTTGTCAAAATGCTGCTCGATTTCACGCGAGCCAAACACCCGAAGCACGCCGCTGCCGTGCTCGAAGTGCTGGAGCCGTTCAGCGAAGAAGTGGTGAAGGTCTACCGATGAGCGGCTGGTTCTGGTTGATACTCGCCATTGTTTATATGGTCTTGCCGATGTGGTTTGGCTACTGGGTATGCCCGAAAGACGCGGGCGCGGATGCGGCGATCACGGCGGTTATCCTCTATCTGTTTTTTTTCTCTGCCGGCGCGGCCATCCGGTACTGGCATGGCTAGTCAACTTTCACGCCGCGCCTTTCTCGACGAGATCGGCAAACTCGCGCAGGAATTTCGCCGTCAGATCGAGGCAGAGGTGGACGGCTTTGACCCCGACCCGGCGGCGCTGACCACGCGCCGCGCGCAGGCGATGAAGGATTATCGTTTTTTCGCCAAGACCTACTTCCCGCACTACGTCAAAAAAGGCGAAGCCGAGCTGCACACCTATCTCTATCAGCGCCTGCCGGAGATCGTCGATAACGGCATCGGCGACCATGACGCCATTGCCGCACCGCGCGGCAATGCGAAATCGACACTGGTCACGCAAATCTTCGTGCTGTGGTGTCTCGTCACCGGGCGTAAACGTTACCCGCTCATCATCATGGATGCGCTCGATCAGGCCGTGACCATGCTGGAGGCGATCAAGGCCGAACTCGCATTCAACCCGCGCCTCGCGATGGATTTCCCCGAAGCCTGCGGGCAAGGGCGCGTGTGGCAAGTGGGAACCATCATTACGGCGAATGACGCCAAGGTGCAGGCGTTTGGTTCTGGCAAGCGCATGCGTGGCTTGCGGCATGGCCCGCATCGGCCTGATCTGGTCATTGGCGACGATCTCGAAAACGATGAAAACGTGCGTAGCCCAGAGCAGCGCGACAAGCTCGAAAGCTGGCTCACCAAAACCGTGCTCTCGCTCGGTGCGGCTGATGACACGATGGATGTGATCATCATTGGCACCATACTGCACTACGACTCCGTACTCTCGCGCCTGCTCGACAATCCGCTGTGGCATACCCGCAAGTTCAAATCCATCGCGCGCTGGCCAGACAACATGCAGATCTGGGATCAGTGGGAGGAAATCCTGCTCAATCTCGGCGCGGAAATGGGGCATGCGTTTTATCTCGCGCACAAGATGGAAATGGATGCGGGCGCGCAAGTGTGCTGGCCGGATGGCCAGCCGCTCTACACGCTCATGCTGAAACGCGCGCGCGATGGCCGCGCGGCATTCGACTCCGAACAACAAAACGATCCGGTGAGTGGTGATGATGCGCCCTTTGCCGAGTGCATCCAGTTCTGGGTCAACCGGCTGCGCGAATGGGTTTTTTATGGCGCATGCGACCCCTCCCTGGGCAAGGCAGGTTCGAGCCGCGATCCATCGGCCATTGGCATTGGTGGATACAACCGCGCGACCGGCGTGCTGGACGTGGTGGAAGCCGCAATCAAAAAGCGCCTGCCGGACAAGATCATCGAAGACATCATCGCGCTGCAAGAAGAATATCGCTGCATTTTGTGGGTCATCGAAACCATCCAGTTTCAGGAATTTCTGCGCACGGAGTTGGTAAAACGTTCCGCGGCGCGTGGCATTCCTGTTCCCGCGCGCGCGGTGCAACCGCACAGCGACAAACTGCTACGCATCGAGGCGCTGCAACCGCACATGGCGAATGGCCTCATCCGGCTGCACGCATCGCAAACCACATTGCTTGAGCAGTTTCGCCATTTCCCAAAAGCGGATCACGACGATGGCCCCGACATGGTGCAAATGCTATGGATGGCGGCAGCGACAGGATTCTCCAGCACCGCGCTGAAATCTGCCGGGGTACGGACGACAGCCAGTGACATGTCGGGTTTCATGTGAGGACATTATGAAAACTGAACTTAAAAACGAAATCGCAACCACGCGTGACGGGCGCGATATCACACGCGGCTTTGTTGACAGCCTGCCGCTTCTTCCGCCGCAAGATCGATTGCTGCAACTCAAAGGCGGCGGCGATCTGCTGGTGTACCAAGAGGTGCTTCGTGACGAGCAAGTGAAAGCCTGTGTCGAGCAACGCTTTCGCGGCGTGATATCGCGACCGTGGGAAGTCGTGCCCGGTGGTGACAAGCGCATCGACAAACAGGCGGCGGTATTCATTCGCGAGCAGATCGACGCGCTCAACTTTGACGCGATCACGGAAAAAATGCTGTACGGCGTGTTTTATGGCTATGCTGTTGCCGAGGCGCTGTGGGATTCCGACGGCAGCCGCATCGTGCTCAAGGATATCCGCGTGCGCGACCGGCGGCGTTTCGGGTTTGCGCCCGACATGACGCTACGCCTTAAAACGTCGCAGAAGCCGCTCGGTGAAGCCCTGCCTGACAAAAAGTTTTGGAGCTTTTGCGTAGGTGCAGATCATGACGACGAACCGTATGGCCTTGGCCTCGCGCATTGGCTGTATTGGCCGGTGTTTTTCAAGCGCAGCGGTATCCGGTTCTGGCTCACCTATCTTGAGAAATTCGGCACGCCCACACTCGCTGGCGAGTACCCGCAAGGTACGCCGGAAGAAGATCAGAACAAATTGCTGCAATCGTTGCGCGACGCACGGCAGGACAGCGCGCTTGTGATGCCGGAAGGCATGAAGGTCAATCTGCTCGAAGCCACGCGCGCGGGGTCGGCAGATTACACCGAGCTTTACGAGCGGATGGATGCGGCCATCGCGCGCGCGACGCTCGGCCAGACAGCGAGCACGCAGGGCACACCTGGGCGACTTGGCAATGACGATTTGCAAGGCGACGTGCGGCTCGATATCGTCAAGGCCGATGCCGATCTGGTCTGCATGTCGCTCAACGCGACAATAGTGCGATGGCTCACCGAGTGGAATTTCCCCGGTGCGGCGTTGCCGCAAGTCTGGCGCATTGTCGAGGAAGCCGAAGACCTCAAGACGCGCGCCGACCGCGACAGCACGATCACGGGCATGGGCTTCAAACCGTCACTCAAATACATCGCCGACACCTACGGTGGGGAGTGGACGGAAAAAGAAGCGCAGCCGCCCATCAACCCGCAAATCAATCCACAACCCGACACAGGAGGGACAGCGTTTGCGGAAAATGTTCCGGCATCGCCAATGCAAGCCGAAGAGGATCAGCTTGCGACCGAGGCAGACGGTTATGTTGAGCAGATGATGGCCACGATCACCACGCTGGTCAATGACGCAAAGAGCCTGTCCGCTCTGCAAACGGATCTGGTCGCTGCCTTTGCTGATCTCGACAGTGATGATCTGGTCGAAGTCATGGCCGCAGCATTCGCGCTCGCGCACATCAAGGGCCTGGTGGAAGTACAGGACAATGGCTGACCCGTTCAAAGAGCAGTTGGAGTTTTTTCGCAACAAACTCAATCTCCCGAGCGAGCGTTGGGATGACATCTGGGAAGCAGCGCATGACCGCGCCTTTATCGTCGCGGGGGCGATGAAGGCAGACCTGATCAACGACCTGCGCCGCGCTGTGGACAAGGGTATTTCACAAGGGCTGGGGCTGGGCGAGTTTCGGCGCGACTTCAAGCAGATCGTTTTCAATCACGGCTGGACGGGCTGGACAGGTGAAGGCAGCAAGGCGGGTTTTGCCTGGCGCACACGCGTCACATACCGAACCAACATGGCAATGAGCTATTCCGCCGGGCGATACGAGCAGATGACCGATCCGGAGTATCTGAAGCTGCGCCCGCTTTGGCGCTACAAGCACGGCTACACCAGGGAGCCGAACGTGCCGCGCATGAATCATCTGTCATGGGACGGGGTGACGTTGATGCACGATCACCCGTTCTGGAAGACGCACTGGGCACCCAATGGGTTTGAATGCTCTTGCTGGGTCATTGCGGTCGATCCGTGGGAGAAAATCAAGGAGCCCCCGGTCGGCTGGGACAAGATCGACCCAAAAACCGGGCAGATGCCAGGCATCATGCCCGGCTTTGGCTACGCGCCGGGTGCCAATGTCAAAACCCAATTCCGGGAGTTCATCGACAAAAAACTCATCCGGCTGGATGCGCCCATAGGTGCGGAACTATGGAAGGTGCTGGAGCCCGTGCTGCGGCAGGAACGGCAGGATGCGGTGCGCGATCTCGTCACGACCACAGCGGCCAGTATGCGGTCAACCAATGCCGCCGTGGTGGTTCATGCGCTGACGCTGACCACGATCAACGATTTGAAGGACAAGGGCGTACAACTAAACGATGCCGCGATCTGGCTGCGCGATCATGAGTTTCTCCACGCTATTCGCGAAAAAAAAGCAAACCGGGGGGCGACGATTCCACTTGAAGTGTGGGAGAAGCTGCCGGAGTACCTGGATACGGCTGATCCATACTGGGATACCGAGGACCCGGGTCTTGTTTTTGGATTTGACCTACCGGACAAAAAAGGCAAGGTCGCAGTAAACGTAAATCACGCTTCAAAGGTCAGAATTGCTGGAGTTCGCCACATTGTTCGATCAAACTTTATTGCGACAGGCGGCCTGATTGATGAACGCAATTTAAGTGATAAAAGGTATGTGCCACTCAAGAAGTGATGCAGCGAGGTGGCTGGATTTGAACCAACTCCTGCGGGTGTTTGCACACGCGCCCCTTTTGTCCAGTATACCGGGTCCCTACCTCACTACATCTAGTTCCATCATAGCGTGAAACCATGAAGATTTCAATTGATATTGACGATACAGGTATTCTGACGCTGATGCAGCGGCTGGCTGATCTCGATCAGTCGTTGCCCCCGGTATTGCAGGCCATAGGCGACGATATTGTTGATCGAGCCAGGCAGCGGTTTGTGACATCCACCGCGCCGGACGGAACCCCGTGGGAGATCAACAGCGAGGTGACGTTCCTGCTTTGGATGCGTGACTGGGGCGCCGGGAATTTTGGCGGCGATGGTCGCGTCAATGCCAAGGGTGCGGCACGGCTCGCCAACAAGAAGCCACTGATCGGCGAAACGGGTGATCTTGCGCGCGAGTTCAATGTCGAGGTTTCCGGTGATACGGTCACGATTACCAACACGATGGCCTATGCTTCCATTCAGCAGTTCGGCGGCATTACTGCGCCCAACAGCATGATCCCTGGTGCGACCATTCCCGCCCGCCCCTTCCTCCCTGTGACACCGGAAGGCGAGCTCTACCCGGAAGAAGAAATGTTGATTCTGGACTTGCTGGAAAAAAGGATAGACTGGGAAATCAATCACGGGTGAAATCCCCTGATCTTCACAATCGCGCCACAACGCGACAAAAATTCCCAACCCTTATACACCCCTGTAAAATTTCCAATCTTGATTTTTAACGCTAGTTTAACGCTATTGGCGAGGCATGCTTGCGCGCACCTCCGTGTGCGGTTTTCATTTTCCCGCGAAATTCCCCGATTTTTTACCCGATTGCCCATAGTGTGGCGGAAATGGTATTGTGAAAATGTCACATGCCCTTCCGGGGCGGAAACGTTTCCGCCTTAACCCCATCCTCACCGCCCGACACAATGGGCGGCATGAACAAACCCATCCAGATTTTCAAAGCCGGACGCCACACCGCGATGAGCGGCGTTGCGCTAGAGTTTACCGAATCCGACTTGCAGGCCGCGGCGCAAGCCTACGATCCTGCCAAGCATGAAGCGCCCATTGTTGTGGGTCATCCAAAAACCGATGCGCCTGCTTATGGCTGGGTCAAGTCGCTGACCTATGCCGACGGGTTGGAGGCCGAGGCCGACCAGATCGACCCGGCGTTTGCCGAGCTGGTCGCTGCCGGTCGCTTCAAAAAAGTTTCTGCGAGTTTCTACACGCCCGATTCCCCGAACAACCCCGTCCCCGGTGTCTATTACCTGCGTCATGTAGGCATGCTGGGCGCGCAGCCGCCCGCACTCAAGGGGCTGCGGCAGGCCGAATTTGCCGACACCGGCGAAGGCGTGATCGAGTTCGGCGATTGGGATGATCGTACCGTTGCGCGTCTGTTTCGCAGTCTGCGTGACTGGATCATCGGGCGCGATGGCAAGGAAGAAGCCGACAAGGTGCTGCCGGATTGGGATATTCAATCGCTGGCCGATAGCGCCGCGCAACCAGAACATGACGAGGCGCAGCTCGCGCCGAGTTTTTCAGAAACCCCTGTTCCGAAAGGAGAAGAAATGTCTGCTGAAGACAAGGCGCGGCTCGCCGCATTGGAAGAAGAAAACCGCCAGCTCAAAGCCAAGGAGGCTGATTTCGCCGAGAAGGAAGCGCAACGCAAGCGCGATGCCGATCACGCTGACAACGTGAGCTTTGCCGAAACCCTGGTGAAGGAAGGTCGTCTCGTCCCCGCGCATAAAGCCGTGGCCGTGGCTGCGATGGATCTGATCGCCGCGCAGGACAAACCGCTGGAGTTTGGCGAAGGCGACGACAAAGGCGCACTGACGCTGGATAGCGTCAAGTCCTTTTTGCAATCGCTGCCCACGCAGGTGGATTTTGGTGAGCACGCCAGGCGCGATGGTGACGATGCAGCAGTCAGCTTCGCGGCGCCTGATGGCTATACGGTCGATCCGCTTGCGATGGAAATCCACGCGCGTGCGCTGGCGCATCAAAAAGCACACGCCGGTACCGACTACAAGACTGCCGTCAAGGCTGTCCTTGGCGGCTAACCCTTTAACAGACAACCCTCACAGGAGAAAGACATGGGTACGCAAAACATTGCAATTTTGACTTTGACGATAGTGGCTGATGGCGACATTACCGCCAACCGCTTCGTGAACCACATCGGCCAGCAGGCCGGTGAGGATGACAATGCCTTGGGCGTGGCGCGCAGCAATGCCGCGCTCGGTGAAAGCCTGTCGGTGGATGTCGTCGGTACCGCGATTGTTGAAGCCGGTGGCGCGATTGCTCCTGGTGACGCGCTTTCGGCAGATACGGATGGCCGTGCGGTGGTGGCAGGCAGCGGCGCGCTGCTCGCGCGTGCGCTGGAACCGGCAGATGCCGCAGGCGCGCTGATCGAAGTCCTGCTGATTGTCAATTAATACGTTTAACCATCAAAGGAATCTCAAATGAAAATACTGCTTAGTTTCTTCGCTGATGTGATCGCCGCCATCGGCGACCGCCTCATGATGTACATGGCCGATACGGGCATGTTGCTGACAATGGCGCAGATGACGCCGAGCGAGGCGCGCCAGATTGACCCGATACTGACTACGGTCGCGCAGGGGTATCAGAATGCTGCGCTGGTCGGCATGGCGCTGTTCGGCTATGTGCCGGTGCAGCAACGCGGCGGCAAGATCATCACCTTCGGCAAGGAAGATTTCCGTCTGTACGCCACTGGTCGCGCGCCGGGTTCCAACACCAAGCGCGTTCAGTTCGGATACGCTGGCGAAAGTTACGCGCTGGAACAAAAGGCTTTGGAGGGCACGGTGCCCTTTGAGCTGATGGAGGAAGCCGCCAATGTGCCTGGCATTGATCTTGGCAGCGGCGCAGTGCGTAAAGTGCAGAACATCATCGCGCTTGAGCTGGAGTTGGCACAGGCTGGTCTTGCAACCGATGCGAGCAAGTACGCGAACAGCAACAAGCTGACATTGAGCGGAACCGATCAATGGAGCAATGACGCGAGCAAGCCGTTGCAGGTGATCGAGAGCGCCAAGGAGGCCGTGCGCGCCCAAATCGCCCGCCGCCCCAACACCATCGTCATGGGCGCAGCCGTATTCGCTCACCTCAAAAACCATCCGCTCATTGTTGATCGCATCAAGTACACCGGGCGTGACATTGCCACGACTGACTTGCTGGCTTCGTTGTTCGACGTGGAGCGTGTGCTCGTCGGCGATGCGATCTATGAAGACAAAAACACAACCAAGGATGTGTGGGGCAAGAGCGTTGTGCTCGCCTACACCGATATCGGCTCGCTGGCTGATCAAGGCCTGCCGACTTTCGGTTACACCTACCGTCTCGGCGGCTACCCCATCGTGGAGCAACCTTATCAGGATCGCAATGCCAAGAGCTGGATTTATCCGGTCACGGACGAGGTGGCTCCGGTCATCGCGGGCGCGAGCGCAGGCTTCCTGATCTCCAACGCGGTGGCGTAATCGCAGCTTGTTTTGATGCCGCCTCGCATGGGGCGGCATCTTGTGAATGGAGTTTGATATGGCAAAAACCTATTTGGTCAGAACCCCGATTTTGCACGGCGGCAAGCGGTACGAAATCGGCAGCGGTATCGAGATGGAAGAAAACCACGCCACGCCGCTTCTGGCTTCTGGCGCGATCATCGATACGCAGAGAGCTGTGGCTGACACCAACGAGACCGAAACCAAAAACGATGACGGTGAAAACGCCGGTGAGGGGGATGTCAAGCCCAAGGCTCCGGTGAAGCCCAAGGCTAAAAAGGGCAGCAAGTAATGACCTACGCCGTGCAGGCTGATCTGGTCGCGCGTTTTGGTGAGAGCGAAGTGGTGCAGCTCACCGACCGCTCCAATATCGGCGTGATCGACCAGGCTGTGCTTGCACGTGCATTGCAGGATGCCGACGCGGAGATCGACGGCTATATCGGCAGCGTGGTGCGCCTGCCACTGACGCGCGTGCCGCGCATCCTGGTTGGCTACGCCTGCGACATCGCGCGCTACCGGCTCTATGCCGATGATGCGACCGAGCAGGTGCAACAACGCTATGACCGCGCGATCAAGTTTTTGACAATGGTTGGTCAGGGCAAGCTCTCCCTGGGCGTGGATACAGACGGCGATCCGGTTTCAACCGCCGGTGGCGTTAACACGTCGGCGCCGGGGCGTGTATTTAATCGCCGCAACATGGCGGGCTTTTGAATGTTGGGGCTCGAATACGAACAACACCTGATCGACCGGCTCAATTCGTTTCATTTGAACGGGCGGCCTGCGCCGGATATCGCGGCAGCGATCAAGACGGGTCATGGATTGCCTGCGGTGTTTGTGGTTTATCAAGGGCCGCGCGTGTTGCCGGGTGCAGGTGATCTGCAAGGGCCGGTGGAAGCAATGTGGTATTTCGTGATCGGCGTAAAGGATGTCAGCGATCAGCTCACCGGAGCGCGTGCGCGCGCCGCTGCGGCTCCGATTGCCGACAAGGTGGTTGCGGCATTTCGCGGCTGGATGCCACCCGGTTCGGGTTGGCCGATGCGGCTGACCAATGCGCCACGGCCACAGTTCGCAGCAGGCATGTTGTGGCTGCCGATTGGTTTTTTGACAACTTCGCACTCTTCTTAACTGAAAGGAAACATCATGGGATACGGTCTTATCGGTTCCGGCAAGATCAAGGTGGCGCCGTATGACGCCAGCGTACCGTTCGCGCAACGGAAGTTTCGCGACATTCTCAATGCATCGAAGCTCTCGTATTCTTTCGAGACGGACACGCAGAACATGCCGGATTACCGTTCCGAAGCGGGCGGCAATTACGACTCCTACAGCCGCATCAATACCGTCTCGGTCGAGATCGAAGTGCTGGAGTTCACCGCTGAAAATATTGCAATGATGCTCTGGGGTGAGGTTACGGCGCAAACGGCACAGCCGATCACGGGCGAGGAACACAAAATCTACGCGGGCGCGTTCATTCCGACCGACCGCATTATCGACCGCACTGTGCCGATTGTAGTCACTGCGGGCAGCACGGCGATTGACACCGATGATTACGTGGTCAGCGACGGCGGCATTACCATCGCAGCAACAATCTCGACCACAGGCGTAGTTGATGGCGACACCATTACCATCGACTACACGCCCACCGTCAGTAACGACGTGCAGACACTGCTCAAATCGTCGCCGGAAATCAGCATCTACTTCGAGGGCTACAACCGCAACACGGGCAAGCCACGCACGGCGCGCCTGTTCCGCGTGAAGCTGGGTGCGATGAGTAATCTCGACAATATCGGCACTGCTTATGCAACCGCCCCGCTCACCTGTGAGCTGGTCAAGGACGAGACGGTCATCGGCCAAGGGTTGTCGCAGTACTTCTCACTGGAAGAGCAACTGACGCAGTAATCATGATACCCGCGCTGCGTCCGTTTTTAGTCTTCCGCGGCGATACCCGTTCGGTCTGGTGGCGTTGGCGATCTGGCGGCAGGCCGGTGGATTTGACCGGCTGCCAGATCGAACTGGTGATCGAAGATCAGATGCGCGGCAACGCGATCTATACCGTGAGTGTTGCCAACGGCAAGCTGGATTCACCAGGTGATTCCGGGGTCATCCGCGGGGCGATTCCGGCAGAAGACACTGCCGGTTTTACTTTTGCGGAAGCGTACTACCGACTGGTTATCACTCACCCGTCCGGCGCGATCACTACGTTGCTGCATGGCCCGGTGACTGTGCGATGAGTCAATTGGATATACGCGAATTTGGCCGCTTCGACACGATTGTTGTCGAGCAGGATATCCCCGATATCGTGACCGAAGGCGTACAGGGCCCACCCGGACGCAGCGGGCTGGATGGTTCGAGTGATACACGCATCAGGATCGAGGCCGGTGAGTTCATCCCGGCGCTCTATCCAGTCAGGGTGAGTGGCGGGAAGGTATACAAGACCGACAACATGAGCGCAGCGGTGATCGGTTTATGCGCCGAAGATACGCAGGCGGGCTTTGTTGCCGAAGTGGTGTTTTCTGGTGGTGTTGCAGCGACCGGCCTTGTGCCGGGGGCGGTGTACTTCGTGAGTGACAACGGAATCAGTATCTCGCCGCCCACTGTTGGTTACCAGATGCGGGTGGGTCGCGCTGCGCGCGCTGATCTGTTCATCGTCAACCTTGATTTACCCATTTTGCTCAACTGATTTTTTAACCAAAGGAGAAACATCATGGCTGTTCGCAATCCGCTCGTTATTATCAACGGGCAAGTACAAGAGCTTCCCTCATCCGACACGATGCCGGGCGGTACATCGTCGGAATCTTACGTGGTGAAACTCACCAATGGTGAGTCGGGAAATGTCGCGCGCGGCACGCCGGTCTATATCAGCAGCGCGGATACCGTGAAGAAGGCGCAGGCCAACGCGTCGGCGACACGTATTGTTGCTGGTCTCGTCGCGGACGCCTCTATTGCTGGCGCCGCTGTCGGCTCGGTGCAAACGGACGGTGTAATTACCGCCGCGACCGCCGAGTGGGATGCCGTGACCGGTCAGAGTGGCGGCTTGACGCCGGGCGCGCGTTACTTCCTCGATGCTGAGGCTGCTGGGCAGATAACGACCGACGCGCCGACGGACGCAGGCGACTATGTGCATCTGATTGGCCTCGCCCTCTCCGCGACCGACATGGACCTGGAGATCGACAAAGCGGGCATCTTGATCGCGTAACTCATGGCGACGCGTAAACCACTGGTGGTGATTGACGGGCAGCCGCAGGAGCTGCCCGCAGGGGATACGCTGGCTGGCGCTGGCACGGTCACGGTCGATGGCGTAACCATCGTTGGTAATGGCACGACAACGCCGCTGAAGGTTGCAGACAATAAGTTCTTGCCGCGGGTGAATGGGATTGCCCTGGGTTTACAGACGACAGGTGGCTTAACGGCTTCTGATGGGATTACGGTTGGTATAGGATACCCGTATTATTCCTATACGGGTATCAGCGACGACGCTATGTTTATGTTTTCCGCCGACACTGCGGATTCTGCTGCATACACATCACGACAGCTTACATATCTGAAAAATAATACTGAGACTATCATAATTGACGGCGATACTGGCGCAATCGACATATTTGGTAGCGGATCACTTACCCTCTCCCGCAACGCCAGCGACGCCCTCGAAGCTGTCCCGCTGCAACAACTCAATGCGGCTATAGCGACCGCGACTACCGGCTTCGCCAAACTCGACGCTCCACAGACCTTCACCAAAGCGCAAGCAGGGGCGGTGCTGGATGTTCTCGACGACGACACCATCACGCTCGACTCCAACCTGTCCAATAATTTCCGCATCGTGCTGGACGTTGCAGGGGCAACGCGCGAACTCGCCGCACCGACCAATCTCGTCGCGGGGCGCAGTGGTGTAATCGAGGTGGTGCAGGACAGTACCGGCGGGCGCGAGATGACGTTTGACCCGATCTGGCACTTTGTCACGGACAACACACTCTCGACCGACCCTGACGCCGTGGACTTGATCGCGTACTACGTGGTGAGCGGCGCGTATATACACGCGTCGATTGTGAGTCGTGCGGGGGCGGGCGGAAGTGTTGATCTCTCCGGCGTGGTAAAGCTCGCGGGCAACCAGACCATGCTCGGTCAAAAGGTTGCAATGAATGGCGCGAGTAACGGTGGCGCGTGGGATGGTGATGCGCAAGGTCAAATTCTTGCACTGACACTTACAGCCAATACGAGCTTCACCGCGCCGACCAACATACAACAGTTCGGCATGTATTTACTGCGATTACAACAGGACGGGACGGGCAGTCGCACGGCCGGATTCGATACTGCCTACAAGTTTGGCAGCGCAGGCGCGCCGACGCTCACCACCGGCGCGAACAAGGTGGATATTCTCTCTTTCATCGGCGGCGCAGGTAACACGCTGGAGTTCCTCGGAATACGAAAGGATGCGGTCTGATGTTCGCGCCGATAGTGATACCGGAGGAAGTGCCAACAAAAAGTGCGCTGACGATTTCTGCCAGTGCATCAAACGTCAATCTGTTTACCTTGTTCGGCAGTCCGACGGTCGCAGGCGACTACGAGGTTACGATCAATAGCGGTGTCACCCTCTCGGCCACGGCCACTACACAGGCCGCGTGCACCACGGGCGCATTACCGGCAGGCTCCACGCTTACCATCATCAACAGCGGAACCATTATTGGGCGAGGTGGGAACGGCGGAGCGGGGGGAAACGCAGGCACGAGCGTAGCCCCTGCGGGCCATGCGGGCGTTGCGGGGGGCGCTGGCGGCCCGGCGCTTGCGCTGAACATGCCGGTCAGCATCGACAACACCAACGGTCGCATTTACGGTGGCGGTGGCGGTGGCGGAGGTGGCGGCGGTGGGCGATACGCCATAACGAACCCGAACCCCAACGGTGGCGGTGGCGGTGGCGGTGGCATCGGCGGGGCATCAGGTGGAGCTAGAGGTGCAGGCGCTACGGCGTCGGTTGGCATCGCGGGCACACTGACTGCATTTGGCGCGGCTGGAACGCCTCGTGCTGGAGCCGGGGGTGGTTATGGCGCTGCTGGTGTTGGTGGTCTTGTTGGAAGTGGCACGACGCCACCGGGCACTCCGGGCGCAGGCGGAGCCGCAGGCAAGGCCATTAACCTCAACGGCAACACTGTCACATGGATTAACCAGGGCACGATAGCAGGAGCGGTGTCGTGATCCCCGGCGCGCTCGCTTCTCCATTACTCCGACAACCGATCAGTGCGGAGCCTCCCGCGCCGCCGGGTGGCGTGCCCATCGTCATCAACATCACGACCGACACGGCGGACTTCAACTGCAAGACTGCCGCGCTTAACAACGGGTGGGATGGGGTGACACCGGCGGACATTACAGTGAATCTTGCCGCCGTGCTCTACGGTTCGACACCCGTGCAGTTTGGCCCGGCTACGTATGCTTTTGATACCGACGAAAACTACCCCGAGGGTACGACGTTGAAACTCGTCGTACCTGCGAACAGCGCGTACCGCATTGTCGGCTCCGGCGGTGAAGCGGGTTGGCTGAACTTGAATCTCGGCCCGCAAGCGCCCGGGAACGGCGGCACGGCGATCAAAGCGCGTGTGCCCATCACCATCGACTGCCAAGGGGTTCTCGGTGGCGGCGGGGGCGGCGGGAGTGCAGGCGCAGGTGGCTCGGCGAATGCACCTGGCGGTACGGGTGCAGGACTTAACGCAGCGACAGCGGGGACGCCGAGTACAGTAGCAGGTGGCGCGGCAGGAGCCAACGGGCAGCCAGGCCAGCCCGGCGTGACGGCTACGGGTGCTAATTTATCGGGCGGCGGTGGCGGCGGCGGCGGCCTTGGCGCGGTAGGCGGTGTGGGCGGTGGTGGACGCAACTTCAACAACATCCCACAGACGGCGTTGCCCGGTGGCTTGGCAGGTAAGGCTGTTGAGGGCAATCAATTTATCACGTGGATTAACCAGGGCACCGTTTATGGGGCGATCACATGAGCACACGACATATCGCAGGTATCGAGTATCACATCCGCGAATTGACCATGACCGATATTCGGCAATGGCTGCGCGACATTGAACTGGCAGTGGTCGATGAGCTGATACCGATCAAGACACGTTGGTGGCGCACGCTGCTGGCTCGCGTTGGGCTTGCACGCAAGCCCTTGCCTGCTGTTACACGCGATGTGGTCGATCTCATGCTGTTTGACGAGTTCGTGTTGTTCGATCTGCGCTATTTGACAGATCTCACTGAATCGCAGATTGCCAACCTTACGCCGCGACAGGTGCGTGAAATCTGGGCTGAATGCGAAAAGGTTAACGCCGATTTTTTTCAGTTTCGCGGGCGGCTGGAAACGCTAGGCATGGCCAGCCCGCAGATATTCGCCGAGGCTTTGAACGGACGGTCGCACAGTTGATTACTGCTGGGCATGCGAGCGCGTGGAGTTACACATGGAGCCAGTTTCAGGCAGCGATTGCGTCATTTGAAAAATTGAATCATGGATAAGGAATTACAGCTCAAGGTCAAGGCGACAGTGCAAGGCGCACAAGAGGTTTCCGCGCTCACCAACGAGGTGAACCGGTTGACCGGTGCTGGCCAGAAATCCATGACCGACCCGACCGAGAGACTGCGTGCGGGCGCCAACTTGACGCGACCACAGATCGAAGCCCTGGGGAAAGAATTTGACGGGCTGTATAAACGGATTGACCCGGCCTATGCAGCCACGCAGCGATTTAATCAAGGGCAGGCGACTCTGCAAAAAGGGCTGAATGCCGGGCTGATTACACAAAGGCAGTATGGCGAAGGCATGAAGTTGCTGGCCGCAGAGGCGGATGGGGCGGCGGGTGGATTGGGGCGCACGCGCTCGGCTGCGACTTCTCTGGGCGCTGCGCTCATGGGGTTGATCTCCGCGGGCGCGATCATCAAGTTCGTCAACGATGCAGTGCAGGAATTTTCCAAAGCGGAGTCTGCGTTTCGCGGGCTTGAATCGGTCGCCAACGCGTCGGGATATGGTATTGGCAATGCAATGAAAGCGGCAGAGCAGTTGTCATCGGATGGCTTGATTTCTGTCTCCGAGTCAGCCAAGGCACTGCAAAATCTGCTCTCGCGGGGCTACAGCGTCGATCAAGCGGTCGATACGTTAAATCGGCTCAAGGACAGCGCCGCGTTCAATCGTGCCGCGCACTTGAGCTTGGGCGAGGCGGTTGTCTCGGCGACGGAAGGCTTGAAAAATGAAAACTCCACGCTCGTTGATAATGCAGGTGTTACCAAAAATGTCGCGAAGATGTGGGAGGACTACGCCAAGTCGCTCGGCGTGACCACCGAACAACTCACGCAGCAACAGAAGATCGACGCCGAGTACCAGGGCATTATGCAGGAAACTGCCGCGCAAGTCGGCAACGCGCAGAAGGCGCTCGAAGGCTATCAGGGGCAGATGGCGCAGGCCAATCAGGAAGTCCTGAAATTCAAACAAAGCATGGGCGAATTACTTGCGCCGGTGATGCTCGCAGCAGCGCAGTTCGGCACGGTGCTGGTTACTGCGATCAAGTTTGTCATCGTCGGTTTTCAGACGATGACGGTTCGTCTGGCGCAGATTGCTTCCGCGTTTGATCGATTTTTCACGGCAATCAGTAATCGTGATTTCTCTGATTTTTTCAAAGGGCTGGAATCGGACGCACAAGCCGCTGCCGATACTATTGATGATGCTGCTCGTCAAATGTTTGACGGCAATCTGCGTGTTAAGGACAGCCTCACCGGCGTAGCCGACGCGCAGAAGATCGCCGACAACGCGGCCAAGCGTTCCGCGTCTGACAACGCCGCGCTCATCAAGCAACGCATCGCCGATTACAAGAAACTGCGCGACGCCATCGTCAAAGCATGGCAGGACAGCATCAAAGCGGAAAAAGATTACCTCGCGGAAGCCAAAAAACTGCGCGCCGAGGCGAATGCGGTTGATAGCAAGTCGCTGGAAAATGCCTCTTACGAGGAGATCGGCAACAAGGAAGTCAGCCTGCGTGCTGATCTACGCATCGCGCAGGAACGCTTGCAACGCATGGTTAATGAGGGCGGCTCGCTGGATGATATTCGCGCGCAGGCGACGACGGTGCAAGAGCTGGCTGACCAATACCGTTCGCTGACTGATGTGGTGGATGATGGCTCTGAAATTTCGCGCCGTGCGGATGAAGCAGTGCGGGATTCCAAGTTGAGCCTCGCAACGGCTTTGGAAAAAATGGCAGGCGAGGAAAAGCAACGCCAGCAAGATCAGATCAAGCAGCTCAACGATATCGACAAGGCGGCACAGGCGCTGCAAACAACCAAGACCGTAACCGTTGATACCGATCAGGCCACGCAAGCCGTCGGTGAGATCAAGACCGCGCTGGATGGTCTGGAGGATAAAACCGTCACAGTCACAGTGCAACAAGTGAATGCAGCCGATGCAGCCAATGCCACCGGTGCGACGGATAGCCAAGGCAATCCAATCTACCGTGATCCTGTGGGGTTCGCGCATGGAGGCCAACTTCCCGGAACCGCGCCACATGATCGCGCCGACAACATGCTCTATCGCGGCACGCCCGGCGAGTGGGTGATCCAGCGCCCCGCCGTTCGCTATTACGGCAGCGGCTTGCTACACGCACTCAACACAATGCGCCTGCCAAAATTCGCGTTGGGCGGCGAGCTCGGTCGCTCGGCGGTCACGCGCATGGCCGTACCGGGATTATCGGCAAGCAGTGGCGGCAAACTCTCCGGCCTTGATCGCGGCACGTTTGTGCTGCCTGGCGGCGAGCGTGTCAGCGTGCAAGCCGAGTCGGGTGTGTTTGATCGACTCGCTGCGCTCGCGTTGCAATCGAGGAAGCGCCGCTGATGTTCATCACCATCCAGCAGCTTGTGAATGATCTCCCATCCGGCATGGAACGGCAGGTGCGATTTCAGCATGGCGGAACCTTGAGCCAGACGGACTACGAGGAAATCGGCCACGGCGATATCCGACGCGCGCACTCCAACAAGGCGCTCGCGATCTCCAACGCCAACATCAAGTTGAGTTTGAGCGTCAGTGGATCGGGATGGCAGTCGCCTGGTCTCGATGATGTGAACTGGCGCTTGCCGGTGCGCCTCGGCTGCATGCTGCCGCTGTGCCAGCAGACCTCGGGTGGTGCGATTGTCCCTGTGCGCCCTGTGCGATCAGACGTGGAATCCTTCGGCTTCGGCGTGACGTCAACCGGGCTGGTCAACACACCACTCACAGGTTTGGAACCAGCACCCGTTGCAGGCGCGTTGTACTACCTCGTTTATTTTTATCCGGCTCTCGACGGCTATGGCCGTTTCAAGGGCGGGTTTGATCAGCGCTCCGGCGAGTATCGCTGGAGTGTGGATTTTCAGGAGAAATAGTCATGAGTTCCAATAACCCATCGTCCCCCGGTTACCTATGCGCATTTGATCGCGTTAAGGAAGCCACCAACAGCATAGGAACCGGCAATTTAATGCTATTGGGAGCGGTCGAAAAATATGTCACATTCAGTAGTGTGTATCCATTGTTCGATTTAGTCCCCTATGTTTGTGTGCATGATTCAGAGGATGAATGGGAGGTCGGGCTCGGCACGCTAAATTTTTTGAACTTTTATACCATTGCCAGAGAAAGAGTCATCGCATCATCGAATAACGGCAGCCTTGTTGATTTTAGTGCTGGAACAAAAACTATTTTCGCAACCGCACCCAGCGTGATTTTGAATCGCGGCGTGCCGACGACGAATGAGTTTCGCCTGTCTGTATCGTTTACCGCAGTTTCCACGAGTGATGTTCAGACATCGAACTGGTTGTTTTTATTGCCGTACACCGGTAACACAATCGCGCTGCACAATGGCGTGTGTTGGCAAACCGTCAGCGCGGATATTGCCTCATATCCCCCGGCATCGGCATCTATTCAGCTAAATGGGTTGACTGCTGATACCAATTACGATGTGTTTGCATATGCCGTTCCGGCACAAATCGGAAACTCGCTGACGGTTGCGCTGGAACTTGCTGCATGGCAAAGCGACGTATTACGCGCGACACTGGGGATACAAGACGGACAACTTGTTAAAGACGGTGATCCCACACGGCGCTACATTGGCACAATACGCACAATCTCCGCAACAGAGACATGCGATACAGCGCAGCGGCGTTTTGTGTACAACGCCTACAATCGTGTGCGGCGTAAACTCATGGTTATCGAGCCTGACGCGACATGGGACTACAGTGACGACACTTGGCGGCAAGTAAACGCAAATGCTGATAATCAGATTGAGGTGGTGACAGGGCTGGATTACGATGTAGTTGCCCTTATGGCGAATGGGCGCGTCACCAGTTCGGCCTCAGGGCAACAAGCTGCCGTCGGTATCGGCATAGATAGCGATACAGTCAACTCTGCCGATTTATTTGATACGGTTACCGTCAAATCCGATCTCGTACTGAATCCGCACGCAACACTGCTGGCAAATCAATTGGGCTATGCTAAATACGTGCTGCTGGAACAAGGCGCAGGAGCGGATGTGCAGTCGTGGTTTTCTGATGACGCATGTGGCCTCGTAGGCCACATGATGGGCTGACATGCTGCCGGGTGAGTATCCAGTTGCATCTGCACCGATATCGTCGATTGAAAATATCGATGATATTTACACGCTCAAATTGCCGATTGAAATTGCCGTCGCACTCAATGTATATACGCTTGATTTGCCTGTCGCACTTGTTGTTGCATCCAATGAATACACGCTTGATCTTCCGTTAAATCTGATTGTGGATGCCCCGGCTTTCACGCCTTCACTGCCTCTTTCCATCAGGATAATAGAGCGCGGCATCCTCGATCAGGATTGGCTTCCTCAAGTGTTTATCGATGGCAATGAGGTCGATCTCGATCACCGTACAGGCGCGATCAAGATTGACCGCAGGCGTTCGATCTCGGCGACAGCAGGAATCACCTATGTACTCGATGCGGCCGTGGCGGCAAATTTCAAGGTGACGCACTTCAAGCGTAAGACCGTCATCATCAACGCGATCAGCGGCAACCAGTTGCGCCGCGTTTTTACAGGCAAGGTGCAAAGCGGCGCATGGGACCCTGCATCTGGCCTCGTCACGCTGATGTGCAGCGATACTCTGGAAGATCAGCTCATCGATATGACGCTTGCCAGCGTGACTGGCTTTGCCAGCGCGCAAAACTGGTCAGAGGCCGTGTTCGATGAAATGCCGACTAGTGGCCGCGATTATCTCGATCAGTTGCTTGAAGTTGAACCGGTCACGGTGCAGTGCGATGTTTACGATCACCTTGCGTCGCGTCCGTTGGTGCCGACATCTGTTGTTACCACACTCGCGGCGGATACTGTGCAGCTCGACAGCCAGAGCATCAGCGAAGTCGATGACAAGAACATCGTCAACCGTATGGAGGTGGCGCTGACTTCGCGCGTGGCGATCTGCTACGGGCAGACAAAGCGCATCTCGTATCGACTGGGTGAGTTGATAGATGATGGCATTGGCTGGGGAGACCCGCTCTGGCTCAAGGCAATGTGGAAAGGCGGCTGGCTCATGGATAGGGACATGATACAGCGCGCCGTGGAAGGCACAGGCTGGCGCCTCGAAGGCAAGATTAACTATACGCCGCCGCCTCTTACCGCCATTTATATTCCGCCATCCGAAGGGGTCAGCACCGAGGTTTACTGGTCGCTGATACCACCCTCGCTGCAAGGCGTTTTTGCCATCGAGTTCTCGGCCAACCTCCGCCGCGAATGGGGTCAGATCGCCGAGGTGAGAGATCAAATCGTAGTGCAGTGGGCGTCATCGATAGCGACCTATGGCACACTGACTGAGCGCGAGCAGTATCTGTCTGATACGGACTTTGATGTACAGGCGTGGGAGGAGAGCAAGCGCGACGATTTCGCCGTGAAGACCGGAGATATCCCCACGGTATGGGGTGGCGCAATCAGCAACGGCAATGGTGCCGCAATCCCAACAACCAATATGAACGGCATTGGGGTCGCGCCTTATATTGGCAACGGCGCGGTCGTTGTCGCTGGTCGCAACGGGAAAGGATGGCAGACCTCGCAGCAGGCGATCAACTGCATCGTCCGACGCTGTCAGAATATGATCTACAAGTCGCATCTAGGTTCCTACGATATCGACCTCATGCGGATCGCCCCGGATATCGACATTGCTGACGGCATTGTCATTGGCTATGGCCTTGCTATTGAAAGCGAATCCATCTTGCCGGTTGAGGGTATCACTCATCTCTGGGATTTTGACAGCTACGATTTTCACACAAGTCTTACATTGGGTTATATCCCCGTTGAAAACGGGGCAGCCGAGCAGCCCTCTGTGCCCGGCACTTTTGTGATTCCTCATTACTCTGGGGTATCGAGTTCACCATCGCTGCCGTCAATTGTTACGCATCAGATGGAGGTCGTTTATCACGGCGAGACCAAGGATGGCGATCAAAGCATGGAGATCACCATGCCTGCTGTTGATGATGCGCTGCGCGAAACCGAAACTCTTGACAGGACTGGCGCGCCGCTCATTCACGGAACGTGGTGCGCACCCAACAATTTAACACTCATTGCTATGGAGAGACCCTAATGCCCACATTTAATTTTTACATCGATGCCTCTCTCACGAATGAGCTGACCACACTGGAGCAAGCCTTTGCGGAAGACGGCAGCACTGGCGCTGTTGATCGCATTATTTATCTCGGTAGCACGGAGCAGGACAAGGTGATATTCGATGCGGTCAATCCTGGTACTGCATCCATGCAGGTGAGCGTGACAGACACCGATGGTGTGAACGGACAGCTTGCCGCCGATGTGAAACTGTCGCTATCACAGTCCGCGCTCGACACCGCAACCGGCGGCGCTGCGCTTAACATCGGCGTGCAACTGCTCTCTGGTATCTTGCAAGCGCTGCCGATCTGGATACGTATCACCCCCTCTAATTTGGCGGTAGGCAACTACTCTGATCTAGCCCTTGCCGTTGGTCCAGTCGTGGAGCGTATGCAGTAATGGCAGATTTTCAGGACACCGCAAATGTAATCAGCACACTGGCTGATGCAGGGAAAAAGTCGCAGCGCGGAAAAGACCCAGTCCCGGAAGCAGATCGCGCAGGTTCTGCCATTGGCCAATCCACTGGCTCCGCAACGGCAGGTGGCAACAGTGCCGAGCGAAAACCAAGTGGGATCGCCAGCCCATTGACCGAGACGGATGTAAATCTGCGCGAGTATTACGAAATGCAAGATACCTGGACAGAGGATGGTACGCTCGTGCGTATCAAGCCAGTAAAAACCATGTACATGAAAGACGCGCTGGGTGCAGAGGTGCAGCTTAACTTCGGCTTGCCAAGCTATGATTCGGAGCCTGCGCCATGACGGCGACACCGATGACGATCTGGTGCATTGCGTGGACACAAGTCATGGATATGGGATTTGTGGACACAGATACGACATTTCCAATTGATGATGAGCAACTGCGGCCGCTGCCACTTAAAAAATTGATTGGCAGCGACGGTGTGGAGAAAGTTTCAAAGATTTTGAAGCAGTGGGAGTCGCCTGTATTACGCTCACTCAACCCCGCATTATTTACCGGAGCAATGCGCTGGATGATGCAAGTGATGCAAGGTGTTGGCACTGCAACTTTAGCATCGAGCGGAGTCAATCAGGCGTCTTCGACGTATCATAAGACTCATGGCATTTTTATTGGGCAAGACGACCTTGGGCACGCGACGCGGTGGTTGATTGAGGTCAATTCCGCAGAAGGAAAAGTGTACAGAGTACCTATTGTTTTTAATGCATCACTTCCGCCCGACTGGAAAAGTATTCATGAGCAGGTGCTGGAAGGGGATGGCGACAACGCGCACAGGGTTCTGAGCCGATACTGGGCGGTGCGCAGTATTGAGTGGGATCAAAAAGAGCAGATCGGAGTTATCCAAGGGATGCCGGATGTTTCTAATGGCGAAGACTTTTATGGTGCGTGGATAGGTTGGGCATTTGATAGCACGGGCACGCACGCTGTCAATTGTGCTGCTCAACTTACACGCATAAATTTAGACGTACCGACCAAATTTTCATTGCACGAAATAACAATAACAAGCACTAGTGGCGTACCTGTATCTGCGGTAACAGCGGTACTGGAAGAAGGAAACGGATCCAACGGGTGGTCTTTTTTGACAGGGGTTCCTTCGGAAGGAAGCGAAAGAAGAAATATTCCCCCAGAGCACCCGGCAAGTATTCATGGTATTTTTGGGTTTGATTATGGAACGTATCAAGATCGTTATTTAACTTCCGGGTCCCAGCCAAACTTAGGCGGGGGGTCTGGATGTTCTTCACTCTGGACTCGCGGTGACAAATTCGCTAGTTTTTTATCTCCATCGGTGGCTGCGTACTTTTCTACCGACGAACTTTACACGAGTTCGTCGCCAATGTTTGCTTACTATAACCCCGACGATACACTTCATGTGGTGCGGATGGATTACAGCGAACCAGATACTCGCGGTGACAAGGCAACGGTGATTGGGGATATTGCACTGGAGATCGGTAGCGGCGTTGCGGTCTTTGGGAATAAACAACAATCGGCGTCGCATACACTAGCGGCAGGTGCGCTAGCTTTCACCACTCTCCGCGTTGACTTTATGGGGTCTAATAGTACCCCATATTTAGTTTATACTTTATATGTTTATATGACGCCGGAATCGGAACGAGTGAAGTACGGAATGGCAGGCGGGCCTGATCGTGGGTATTTAGATCAAAAAACCTCATACCATACAAGCGTTCCCGGCAACGGTAATATCACGATAGAACGTGATTTTGGGATGACTTCGGTGACCAGCCCTGTTGTGGGCGACGTCATATCTATAGCGCCCGAAGCAGTAAAAAGGTCTTGTGTTGTGGATGTCGTATTTGGTGAGCCTATTGCCCAGGAGCCCACGATGAATTATTTTTTCTTAGGGTTTAGTTCTATGGGCATGTATGCTGGCGGTATTGGTGAATGGGAAGTCCCTACGTGGAGAATACCATTAACGGTAGATGCCGAGCACTCGTTAGAGGGGACGAGGGATGTACTTGTTTTACCGGGGACAGACAGAACAGCTTATGTGGTCGTGAGAAGCAAAATAAAAATGTACGGTTACAAGGCGCATGCTTACAGCCCCTCGGCGTTAACTAAGCTTGGCGAAGAGATACCATTGCCCATGCCTCTGATGCCAGGGGAAGATAAGGTTGCATGGTACACGGTTCTGGGAGATCAATATATTCCAAATGTATTTTTTACTAACGGCGTTATACTTGATTCCGAGTCGCCATCGCGCGAAGACAACATTACCCAAGCCGTACTGATCGTGGGTGATAAATCTTACGCACTGAATGCCAATCTGTTAGAACACCCCCCTTTTGTTCACGAGTATGTAGATTACTTTGCGTCGAATCAAACTAATGGCGTAGGTATTAAGTACTCTGTTGTTTCGTCTGGTTTTTACCAGGAGCGAGTCGCTTACTCTCCTTATATAAACCAGCAACCGGTAGCCGCAGGTTTCAACTACCCGGACACTGAAAATCCGCTGCATGCTTTTGTCGGAGTTTTTTAACGAGGCCACGCACGGGTTAAATATTACAGAATAAAAACGGTGCGACCGTTACAGGTGCTGGAACACCCGTAACAGCCACCTCCTGCAGAAACAACCTGCGTTCAGCCAAGACACCGTACTGTGCACACACAGCGGTATAAGGCTATCACGACAGGAACTGCGCGGTGGAAACAATACGATGTGGAAAGTGCAATCGAAAACTAGCCGAATCTGACTATAAAGTGCTATGTATCAAGTGCCCAAGATGCGGCACGATGAATGTATTGAAGGCCAAGAGCCTCGAACTTGAACGCCATCGAGCGTCGCCCGTGAAAGGAACGACCGATGGCAAGAACAAGCAAACCCACGATCTTTAACAAACAGGAAACCCCAACGCGCTCGCTGTTGCGGTACTTTGGCGGCAAGTGGGCTATCGCCCCGTGGGTGCTGGCTCACCTGCCGCCACACCGCATTTACGTTGAGCCATTTGGCGGCGCGGCCAGCATCCTGCTCCGCAAGCCGCGCAGTCGAGTGGAAGTCTACAACGACCTTGATGAGGAAATCGTCGGCATCTTTCGTGTCGTGCAAGACCCAGAAACATGCCGCGCCTTGATGCGCCGCTTGCGCCGGACACCCTACGCGCGGCGCGAGTTTGAACGCTCATTTCAAGGCAGCAGCGATCCAGTTATTCGCGCCGCGCGGGCGATCACGCGAGCGTATCAGGCGTTCCATCACGAAGCCTTATTCAATCTTAATAAGACGACGTTTGCCGACGCCAAGCACCGCTCCGGCGGCTCAAGCAAGGCACACGAGTGGATGACCTACCCGCGCAGCCTTGCTACCGTCTCACGGCGACTGCAAGGTGTCATCATTGAATGCCGCGACGCCCTGGATGTAATCCGGGCGCAAGACTGCCCAGACGCCTTGTTTTTCGTTGACCCTCCCTATGTCCCGGCCACCCGCTCCAAGACAGGCTACCGCTGCGAGCTCGATCACGCTGGCCACGTTGCACTATTGGAGCAATTGCTGGTGTTGAAGGGAATGGTAGTGTTGGCGGGTTACCCATCCGGCCTCTACGAGAGCCTGTTAAAAGGCTGGAAACGGGTCGAACGACCGCACTACGCGGCAGGGAGTCTCAAACAAAGGACGGAGGTGCTATGGATTTCCCCAAAGGCAGTAAAAGCGAGCGTTAAATCAGTCCCAAATAAAATGAAAATTAGTCCCAAATAAAACGACGCGTTACAATTTTTTGTGAGACAGATCAGGAGAGTAAAACCGCCTGAAATGTTTGTGAATTCTGGTGGGGCATGTAGGGGTCGAACCTACGACAAACGGATTAAGA
>JAITML010000010.1 GCA_031277395.1 Methylobacillus sp.
TAGGCCGCTATTTCCCCGAATACGAAAGCGTTATCCGAGGCAAGCTCTAGCTAAAACCGCCACCCCACCGTCACTGCCCACACCGTTTTCGGGCGATGAGAGGGCATCGGGGATCAGATAAACCCATTCCACAGCCCTCTCGTTGTGTTCTCCCTACAGAGACGAGGGGAGTTTCAAGCTCCGATGATCTTTACTATCCCCAAGTCTCTTGCAACCCTGCAATCAGAGGTTCCTTGGCATCTCGTTTTTAAGTTAGAATGCGCTTATCTTTAGCGACTTGCCTCTTGTTTTAGTAATTTATGTCCATGCGAACCGCCCAAGTCAATCGTAATACTCTGGAAACGCAGATTGCCGTTTCCCTCAATCTCGACGGAACCGGCGTGTCCGAGTTTTCGACCGGTCTGCCGTTTCTCGATCACATGCTCGATCAGGTCGCGCGTCACGGCATGATGGATATTTCCATTCAGGCCAAGGGTGATCTGCATATCGACGCGCATCACACGGTCGAAGACATCGGCATTACCCTGGGTCAGGCATTCGCCAAGGCGTTGGGCGACAGGAAGGGCATACGCCGTTACGGTCACGCCTGCATTCCGCTGGATGAGGCGCTGTCTCGCGTTGTGCTTGATATTTCCGGCCGTCCGGGTCTGGTATTTGATGTGGAATTCACGCGCGCGCGCATCGGCGATTTCGATGTGGACTTGCTGCATGAGTTCTTTCAGGGCTTCGTCAATCACGCGCTCGTGACGCTGCATATCGACAATTTGCGCGGCGACAACGCGCACCATCAGGCGGAAACGGTATTCAAGGCTTTTGCCCGCGCGCTGCGCTACGCTGTGGAGCACGATCCGCGCACGACCGGCGTTACGCCTTCAACCAAGGGAACGCTCTGACGGACTTTCCGGCTCGCCGAGCCAGTGTTTGACAACTCCATTATGACTGACATCGCAGTAATCGATTACGGCATGGGCAATCTGCGCTCGGTGGCGAAAGCGCTGGAGCATGTCGCGCCGGATCACTCCGTGCGGGTGACGAGCGATCCGGCTGAAATCGCTGCCGCCGGTCGCGTGGTATTTCCGGGGCAGGGCGCGATGCCGGATTGCGTGCGTGAACTCGATAACCGAAACCTGCGCGAGGCCGTGCTGGATGCCGCTGCGAACAAGCCTTTTCTCGGCATTTGCATCGGACTGCAGTTGTTGTTCGAGCACAGCGAGGAAGGTGATGCGAACGGTCTCGCCATTCTGCCGGGCAAGGTAAAACGCTTTCCATTGGCGCTGCGCGATGCGAATGGCAACAAACTCAAGGTGCCGCACATGGGCTGGAACGAGGCCTGTCAAACGCGCGCGCATCCGCTGTGGAACGGCATCGCGAAAGATGCGCGGTTTTATTTCGTGCACAGTTATTACGTCGAGACCGAAGATGCCGCGCTCGAAACGGCCAGCACCGAATATCCGTTCCACTTTACCAGCGCCGTGGGTCGCGATAATATTTTTGCAGTGCAATTCCACCCGGAAAAAAGCCAACAAGCCGGATTGGCATTGCTGCATAATTTTGTTAACTGGAACGGACGTTCCTGATTTGCTCATCTGACTATCATGCTGATTATTCCTGCGATTGATCTCAAAGATGGCCACTGCGTGCGCCTGAAACAAGGCCTTATGGAAGAGGCCACGGTATTTTCCGAAGACCCTGCCGCGATGGCGCGACACTGGGTAAGCCAGGGCGGACAACGGCTGCATCTGGTGGACCTGAACGGCGCATTCGCGGGCAAGCCGGTCAACGAGGGCGCGATCAAGGCCATCGTGGAGGAAGTGGGCGGCGACGTTCCCATCCAGCTCGGCGGCGGCATCCGTGATCTGGATACCATAGAGCGTTATCTGGACGACGGCATCAGCTACATCATCATCGGCACCGCGGCGGTCAAGAATCCCGGGTTTCTGCATGAAGCGTGCGACGCCTTTCCCGGTCACATCATGGTCGGGCTGGACGCCAAGGACGGCAAGGTCGCGGTGGACGGCTGGTCCAAGCTGACCGGCCACGACGTGCTCGATCTCGCGCGCAAGTTCGAGGATTACGGCGTGGAAGCCGTGGTCTATACCGACATCGGTCGCGACGGCATGTTGACGGGCGTCAATATCGAAGCCACAGTCGCGCTCGCTCAAGGGCTCAGAATCCCCGTCATCGCGAGCGGCGGCATCACCAATCTCGACGATGTGAAGCGTCTGTGCGCGGTCGAGAACGAAGGCATCATGGGCGCGATCACCGGCCGCGCGATCTATGAAGGCACGCTCGATTTCGCCGCTGCACAAAAACTGGCGGACGAGTTAAGCCCGGAATAATTTAAATCCAAGATGAACCTCGCCAAGCGCATCATTCCCTGTCAGGAATTTTCGAAATATGCGCTAACGCAGTTTGCGCTGTTTACCTGTCTGTTTGCAACAGACGCATGGGCGCAGGAAGAACGGGTGATTCCGCCCAGCAGCGTTACTCAGGGAGCGCTTTTTTCGACCACATTGCTGGTACATCCTTGTTTGGATTCCTGGCCCGGAGCTGATGCGGATACGCTGAAGGTAATGGCAGATGCCCGAAGCAAGCTGCCCAGTGGCGCTTGCGACAATCCGGCGCTGGCGGAAAAGATTTTCAAGGCCCGTTTTCTTCAATACGCTACGCTTGCGCTGGTTGATGAACCGTGGGAGCTCCATGCGAAAATTACCAGACAGAATCAGGCCATTGACCATTGCCGCGATACGCGCTGCCTGGAACAGGAACTGGATACGGTCATCGCCGCGCTGACGCCTGTGTATTTGCATCCGCCGAATCAGGCGTGGCCCGGCGTAGCGGCGCTATGCAACGCAGAATCTGACGTGACGCTAACGAAGAAGACGCGCAAGGAAATCGCCGATGAATGCGCTCCAGATGCGGCAAGCTTTAGCGCCTGCACCGGTTCGCATGGAAAACTGGCATTCGCCATCTGCGGGATGCAGGGCAATCAGGTCAATGCAACGGCCTGGCTTTATCGCAAGGAAAAAAATGGAGAAGCCTTGCTGCTGAGTACCAGCGATGGCCCGTTCGCCGCGCTCCCGACTACCTGCAACGGCATGCCGGACTTGGTGACGGGGGCGCGAGTCAACGCCGGCGAACATCGTTATACCTGGTACCGTTACGATGGCGGCGGATATCAAATGTTCTATGGATATACCGGGATGTTTCTTGACAGCATTGCGGGTCACGATTTCAGCATTGCGCAGGATGCTGGAGTGATACAAAATACGGTGACTTGCCGCTAAAGGCGCCCTGAAATCTTCCGCACTGAATAACCGATATGCTCGCCAAACGCATCATTCCCTGTCTCGACGTTACCGATGGCCGCGTGGTCAAGGGTATCAATTTTGTCGAATTGCGCGACGCGGGCGATCCCGTGGAAATCGCGCGTCGTTACGACGAGCAGGGTGCGGACGAGCTCACTTTTCTCGACATTACGGCCAGCTCCGACAATCGCGGCCTGATCCTGCATATCATCGAAGAGGTTGCGTCCCAGGTGTTCATTCCGCTTACTGTCGGTGGTGGCGTGCGCGCGGTTGAAGATGTGCGCCGTTTGCTCAACGCGGGTGCCGACAAGGTGAGCATGAACACCGCCGCCGTGCTCAATCCGCAACTGGTCGCTGATGCCGCGAGCCGCTTCGGTTCGCAATGCATCGTGGTCGCCATCGACGCCAAGCGCGTCAACGATCACTGGGAGGTGTACACCCACGGCGGACGCAAATCGACCGGACTGGATGCCGTGGAATGGGCGCGAAAAATGGCGGCCTTGGGCGCGGGCGAACTGCTGCTCACAAGCATGGATTGCGACGGTACCAAAAACGGTTTCGATCTGGAACTCACGCGCGCGATCAGTGACGCGGTTGACGTACCCATCATCGCCTCCGGCGGCGTGGGCAATCTCGATCATCTCGTGGCGGGCGTGAAACAGGGCGGCGCCGATGCGGTGCTCGCCGCGAGCATATTTCACTTTGGCGAATACACCGTGGGCGAGGCCAAACGCTACATGGCTGAACGCGGTATCGAGGTACGACTGTGATGACGGAAAACTGGCTCAATGAGATACGCTGGACGGAAGATGGTTTGGTTCCCGTCATCGCGCGCGAAGCCGGATCAGGCGATGTGCTCATGTTTGCGTGGATGAATCGCGAGGCGTTGCGCCTGACCGTGGAAACCGGACACGCCGTGTATTGGTCGCGTTCACGCGGAAAGTTGTGGCGCAAGGGCGAAGAGTCCGGCCATACGCAAATCGTCAAGGAAATCCGCCTTGATTGCGATGCGGATGTGCTGCTGTTGAGCGTGGAGCAGATCGGCGGCATTGCCTGTCATACCGGGCGTCATAGCTGCTTTTTCCGCAAGCTGGAAAATGGACAATGGGTGACGGATGCGCCTGTCATCAAAAATCCCGAGGAGATTTACCGCCATGAGTGATATGCTTGACCGACTCGCCGCGATGCTGGAAAGTCGCAAATCCGCCGACCCGCAATCCTCCTACGTTGCCAAACTCTACGCCAAAGGTATGGACGGCATACTTAAAAAAGTCGGCGAAGAAGCAGCGGAAACCATTATCGCCGCCAAGGATGGCGACCGCGAAAAAATCATCTACGAAACGGCCGATCTCTGGTTTCACACGCTGGTGATGCTGGCGCATGCGGGGCTGGGCCCGGAGGATGTGTTGAACGAACTGGCGCGGCGCGAAGGTTTGTCCGGGTTGGCCGAGAAGGCTGCCCGCAGCAAGGATTGAGAGCTATGAGCGATTGCATTTTCTGCAGGATCGTCGCGGGCGAAATCCCGAGCCGCAAGGTTTACGAGGACGACGAGGTATTTGCGTTTCACGATATACATCCGGTCGCGCCGGTGCATTTTCTGCTCATCCCGAAGCGGCATATTGCCAGCCTCGCGGAGTGTGGCGCGGCGGATTGTGATATTCTGGGACGCATGTTGTTGCTGGCATCAAAGCTGGCGAAAGAGCAGGGGCTGGACGCCGGATTCCGCACGGTGATCAATACCGGGCGTGGCGGCGGACAGGAAGTGTTTCATCTGCATATGCACGTATTTGGCGGCGGCGCGAGCTTGCCCGGATTTTAAAGAGGAGAGTGACGATGGGATTTGGCGCATGGTGGCATTGGGTGGTGGTATTGGTTGTTGTGATGCTGGTGTTTGGTACCGGCAAATTGCGCAACGCCGGGAAGGATCTGGGCGGCGCGGTCAAGGGATTCAAGGATGCGATGCGGGAGGGCGAATCCGAGCCCCGGCTGGAAGATAACGCGGACAGCCGCACCGTCGAAGGCGAAGTCAAAGAAAAGTCGTCTCAATAAGTTGCAATAAACCGTGTTTGGAATTTCCTTTGGCGAGATCCTGGTCATCACCGTAGTGGCGCTGATCGTGATCGGCCCGGAGCGGTTGCCCAAGGTCGCGCGGACTTTGGGGCTGCTTGCGGGGCGTGCGCAACGCTACGTCTCCGCCGTGAAGAGTGACATTGAGCGCGAACTGAAAGCCGATGAGATACGGCGTTTCCAAAGCGAGGTTACAAGCAGGGTTACGCACGAAGTCAGCGCGGTGGAATCGCAAGTGAGCAGTGAGTTGCATGAGACCAAACAGGAGTTGAAAACCGCGCTCGATGGCAAGTCCGGAGACGAACGCGCATGAGCGATACTCCGTCTGAATCGCTCATCTCCCATTTGATCGAGTTGCGCACACGTTTGATGCGCGGCATCATCGGTTTTGTCCTCACTTTTATCTGCCTGTTTCCGTTCAGAAACAACCTCTATGCCGCGCTCGCGCAGCCCTTGATTGAGCAGTTGCCGCAGGGCAGCCACATGCAGGCCATCGGCATCATCTCGCCGGTTTTCATTCCGCTCAAGGTGGCGATGATAGCGGCCTTTCTTGTTTCCTTGCCGTACACGCTTTACCAGATATGGTCATTTGTTGCCCCCGGCCTTTACCGGTATGAAAAGCGGCTCGTCGCGCCGCTTGTGGTTCTCAGCACCTTGTTGTTTCTGATCGGCATGGCATTCGCATATTTTGTGGTGTTCCCTGTCATATTCAATTACACCGCCCATGCCGCGCCGGAAAATGTGGTCAATATGCCCGATATTGGCTATTACCTCGACATTGTGACCATGCTTTTTCTGGGCTTCGGCGTGTCGTTTGAAGTGCCGCTCGTGGTATTCGCGCTCGCCAGAACAGGTATGGTAAAAATCGAAACCTTAAAGGCAAGCCGCGCCTATGTGATCGTCGGCGCCTTCGTCGCAGCCGCCATTTTCACTCCCCCCGATGTGCTCTCGCAATTCCTGATGGCGATTCCGATTTGCCTGCTGTACGAAGCTGGAATACTCGCCGCGCGGTTGTTCGGCGAGAAAAAAACGGAAAGTGCCGCGAGTTAATTTCTTGCCGGCGGCTGCGGGCGCTTTGCGATGGCGACGGTGAGCTTGCGTTCGGCCTGACTGCGCACGATTTTGATGGTGGCCGTGGTGCCGGGATTGAGGCCGGAGATCAGGTTGATGTCGGAAATATCGGCAACGGGCTTGCCGTTGACTTCGATGAGAACGTCGCCCGGTTTGATGCCGGCCTTGTCGGCGGGGCTGCCGCGCATTACGCTGGCGATGAGCGCGCCGCGCGCCTCCTTGAGCTTGAAGGACTCGGCCAGTTCGGGCGTCACATCCTGCACTTCTATGCCTATCCAGCCGCGCGTGACGCTGCCGTTGCGTATGATTTGATCCATGATTTGCTGCGCGAGACCGGAAGGAATGGCGAAGCCTATGCCCACGGAGCCGCCGCTTTGGGAGTAGATGGCGCTGTTGATGCCGACCAGATTGCCATCGGTATCGACCAATGCGCCGCCGGAGTTGCCGGGGTTGATGGGGGCGTCGGTCTGAATGAAGTTTTCGAAGGTATTGATGCCGAGGTGATGGCGGCCCAATGCGCTCACGATGCCTTGCGTGACAGTTTGGCCGACGCCGAACGGATTGCCGATGGCGAGCACGACGTCGCCGATGTTGAGTTTGTCGGAACGGCCAAAGGTGATCGCCGGCAGCTCGCTCGCATTGACGCGCAGCACGGCAAGATCGGTGTCGGGATCGCTGCCGACGATGCGCGCGGGCAGAATGCGGCCGTCGGCGAGCGCGACCTTGATTTCATCGGCGCCATCAATCACGTGATGATTGGTCAGTATCAGGCCATAGGCGGTAACGATGACACCCGAGCCCAGGCTGTCTTCGCGTTGCGGTTCTTCGTCATCGTCTTCGGACGGGTCGCCGAAAAAGCGGCGAAACATGGGATCATCCAGTATGGGCGGTTTCTCGGAGGGCGTTTCCTTGCTCGTGAAAATGTTGACGACCGACGGCATGGCCTTGCTCGCGGCTGCGTTGTAGGAAACGATATTCTGACGGGGAGTGTTTGCCAGTTTGAACAGGCTGCCCGGCTCGTCGCTGCTCAGCAGATTGGGGTAAAACGTTTTGAGCACGAACAGAAAAGCGAGGGCAAGCGTCGCGCTTTGTGCAAAAATAAGCCAGAGTTTTTTCATGTGGTTGATGAATGGGCGCGCGAGTTTTGAGTGGGAAAATTTAAATGAAATTATCCGAGCTGATTGATTATACAGGACAGTTATTGCAAGTTGAGCGCTTTCGGGATTATTGCCCGAATGGCCTGCAAGTCGAAGGTCGCGTGGAAGTTCGCACGCTGGTTTCGGGCGTGACGGCCAGCATGGCGCTGCTCGAACGCGCCGCCGCGCTTGATGCCGATCTTGTGCTGGTGCATCACGGTTATTTCTGGAAGGGTGAAGACCCTTGCGTCGTCGGCATCCGCAAAAACCGCCTTAAATTTTTGCTGGAGCGCGACATCAGTCTCGTCGCCTATCATCTGCCGCTGGACGCGCATCCCGAGCTTGGCAACAATGCCAGACTCGCGCAATTGCTTGATTTTACGCTGCAAGGCTGGGTTGGTGAGCAGTCACTTGTGGCGCATGGCGTGGTGAACCAGCCGGGAAATCTGCATGAGATCACCGCGCGCATCGCGCAACGGTTGGGCAGGCAGCCGCTGGAATTCGGCGATCCGGCCAAAACGGTACGCACCATTGCCTGGTGCAGTGGCGCAGCGCAGGATTGCATCGAGGCGGCGCTCGCGCTCGGGGTGGACGCCTTTCTCACGGGCGAGGTTTCGGAGCGCACTTTTCACATCGCGCAGGAAACCGGCATCGCTTTCATTTCCGCCGGGCACCATGCGACGGAACGTTACGGTATTCAGGCGCTCGGCGCGCATCTGGCGGAACGGCATCAACTGAATCACCATTTTATTGACATTGACAATCCTGTTTAGCGGTCATTTCCCCATTTAAGTTTTGATCGGAAAACTGTACAATTCCACATTTTGAAATATACCAAGGTGTTGTAATGGCTAACCAAGAAGTGGATCAGAGCAAGCGGCGCTTCCTGATCGCGGCGACGGCGGTGGCGGGGGGCGCGGCAACGATGGCTGTGGCAACTCCTTTCGTCATGAGCATGTTGCCCAGCGAGCGCGCCAAGGCCGCCGGTGCTCCGGTGGAGGTGGATATCAGCAAGATCGAGCCGGGCTCGATGATTACCGCCGAATGGCGCGGCAAGCCGGTATGGCTCATCAATCGCACGGATGAAATGCTGGCGCTGACGGAAAAAATTGATGAAAAACTGCTGAATGATCCCAAGCTGGAGGTGCCGCAACAGCCGGATTATGCCAAGAATCCGACGCGTTCCATCAAACCCAATCTCATGGTGATGCTCGGTGTTTGCACCCACCTCGGATGTTCACCCACCTCCAAACTCAAGCCGGGCGGCGAAGAAGGCATGAGCAGCGATTGGCCGGGCGGATTCTATTGCCCTTGTCATGGCTCCAAGTTCGATCTGGAAGGCCGCGTGTTCGCGGGTTCTCCTGCACCGATCAATCTTGAAGTTCCGCCGCATACATATCTCAGCGATACCCGCTTGCTGATTGGCGCGGACAAGGAGGCATAAGATGATTAAATACCTGACTTGCGCGCTGAAATGGGTGGATGATCGCTTCCCGCTGACTGCCACATGGAAGGCGCACCTTTCCGAATATTACGCGCCGAAAAATTTCAATTTCTGGTACTACTTCGGCTCGCTCGCGCTGCTGGTGCTCGTGATGCAGATCGTCACCGGCATCTTCCTCACCATGCACTACAAGCCGGATGCCGATCTCGCGTTCTATTCCGTCGAGACCACCATCATGCGCGATGTGTGGGGCGGCTGGTTTATCCGTTACCTGCATTCCACGGGCGCGTCGATGTTCTTTATCGTGGTTTATCTGCACATGTTCCGTGGCCTGCTCTATGGCTCGCATCGCAATCCGCGCGAGTTGATCTGGTTGTTCGGCGTGGGAATTTTCCTGTGCCTCATGGGCGAAGCCTTCTTTGGCTATCTGCTTCCCTGGGGGCAGATGTCCTACTGGGGCGCCCAGGTGATCGTCAACCTGTTCGGCGCCATTCCCTTCATCGGCCCGGATGTGGCCGAGTGGCTGCGCGGCGATTATCTGGTTTCCGACGCGACGCTGAATCGTTTCTTCGCCTTCCATGTGATCGCATTGCCACTGGTGCTGCTGGGTCTGGTTGCCGCGCACGTTCTGGCGCTGCATGAAGTCGGCTCCAACAATCCGGACGGTGTCGAGATCAAGAAGTACAAGGATCCGAATACCGGCATTCCGCTCGACGGCATTCCGTTCCACCCGTACTACACGGTCAAGGATATCGTCGGTGTGGTGGTATTCCTTATGGTGTTCGCAGCCGTCGTGTTCTTCGCGCCGGAGATGGGCGGCTACTTCCTCGAAGCCAACAACTTTGTGCCGGCCAACCCGATGCAGACGCCGGCGCATATTGCCCCGGTGTGGTACTTCACGCCGTACTATTCCATCCTGCGCGCAGTGCCACCGATGTTTAATTCCCAGTTCCCCGGCGTGGTTGCGATGGGTGCATCCGTGCTCATATTCGCCGCGCTGCCCTGGCTGGACAGAAGCCCGGTCAAGTCGATTCGTTATCGCGGCGCGCAGTACAAAGGCTGGTTGACCGCTTTCGTAATCAGCATCCTGGTTCTGGGGTATCTGGGCACTGTGCCTTCCAATGTATGGGGTCAGTTTGACAAGGATATTTTCATACTCGGCGGCGCAGACCGCGCAACCGTACTGGCGCGTGTGATGATGGTGGTGTACTTCCTGTTTTTCATATTGATGCCGTGGTACACCAAGATCGACAAGACCAAACCAGTGCCGGAAAGGGTGACGGGATGATGAAGAAACTGTTTTTACTGTTGAGCCTGTTGCTGCCACTTGCCGCGCAGGCCAACGAAGAGATGCACTTGGACAAGGCGCCGATCAATACTTCCGATCAAGCTTCCCTGCAACGCGGCGCCAAGTATTTTGTGAACTACTGCCTGAACTGCCACAGCGCGCAAGCCATGCGCTATAACCGGCTCACGGAGATCGGGCTGACCGAGGATGAAATCAAGGCCAACCTCATGTTCCCCGCCGAAAAAATCGGCGAAACCATGCAGGTCGGCATGAAGCCTGCCGATGCCAAAGCCTGGTTCGGTGTCGCGCCGCCTGATCTTTCCGTGGAAGAGCGTGTGCGCGGCGCGGATTGGCTTTACACCTATTTGCGCGGTTTCTATCGTGACGAAACCCGTCCGAGCGGCTGGAACAATACGGTATTTGCCAATGTCGCCATGCCGCATGTGCTGTGGGATCTGCAAGGCGAGCAGCAACTCAAGGTCACCAAAGCCAAGGATGCGGATGGCAAGGAAGTGGAAACCCATGAGCTGGTGCTTGTGAAGCCGGGTACGATGACCCCGGTTGAGTACAACGCGATGGTTGCCGATCTCGTGAACTATCTCGCGTTCATGGCGGAACCGGCCAAGGCTACGCGGCAAAATCTGGGAATTATCGCGCTGCTCGTGCTGGGTATTTTGTTCCTGCTCGCGTACGCACTCAAAAAGGAATTCTGGAAAGACGTGCACTAAGTTTTTCCATCGCTTTTAATCGAGAGACCACCGTTTATGATGATTTTATATTCAGGCACCACCTGTCCTTACAGCCAGCGCTGCCGCATCGTGCTCTTTGAAAAAGGCATGGACTTTCAGGTGATTGATGTCGATCTCACCAACAAGCCGGAAGATCTCGCGGTTATCAACCCCTACAACCGCGTGCCTGTGCTTGTCGAGCGCGACCTCGTGCTGTACGAGGCCAACATCATCAACGAATACATAGACGAGCGTTTTCCGCATCCGCAACTGATGCCGCCCGACCCCGTCATGCGCGCCCGCGCGCGGCTGTTCCTGCATAATTTTGAAGATCAGTTGTTCGACTACATTCCCGAAATCGAATCGGACAATGCCAAACGCGCGGAACGCGCGCGCGCGATTGTGCGCGACAATCTGACGCAACTCGCGCCCATCTTCAACAGGCAGGAATACATGCTGGGCAACGAATTTTCCATGCTGGATGTCGCCATCGCTCCGCTTCTGTGGCGGCTTGGGCACTATGGCATTGATCTGCCCAAACAGGCTGCGCCTCTGCTCAAATACGCCGAGCGCATCTTCTCGCGTCCGGCCTACATCGAGGCCATGACGCCTTCCGAAAAGGCCATGCGCAGATAATGGCGCAACACCCCGGTTCCAGCTCGACCAAGCCGTATTTTCTGCGCGCCATGTACGAGTGGTGCACGGACAACGGCTATGCGCCGCATATCGTGGTTACCGTTGATGCGAACACACGCGTTCCGCCCGGCTATGTGAAAAACGGCGAGATCGTGCTCAATATCAGCTTCTCCGCGACCAAGGATCTGCTCATCGCCAATGATGCGCTCACCTTCTCCGCCAGATTCAGCGGCAATCCCTTCGATATTTATGTCCCTGTCGGCGCGGTCAAGGGCATCTTCGCCCGTGAAACCGGTCAGGGCATGTTTTTCGAGCGCGAAGAATTGCAGCCCAACCCTCAAACCACCGACGAACCTCCCAAGCCACCCCAAGGCCCCACCAGCGTGAAACGCCAGCGCCCATCGCTGAAAATCGTGAAGTAAAGCCTTCGGCTGCGATTCAAAACCGCCGGGTTTACATTTTTCTCCGGCGTTTTACCGTTCCGGCAGTTGCCTGTATAATCGCGCCTCCGCCGGATTAGCTCAGTTGGTAGAGCAGCGCACTTGTAATGCGAAGGTCGCCAGTTCGATTCCGGCATCCGGCACCAGATTACCGTTAAATGAGGCGGTTTTTGGTTTGACACATGGCGGTAAAAGACTCATAATCTCGGGTTCGGCGCGGAGAGGTGGCCGAGTGGTTAATGGCAGCAGACTGTAAATCTGCCCTCCTAACGGAGTACGCTGGTTCGAATCCAGCCCTCTCCACCAAAGCTGTTCTGGAGAGCTGGTCGAGCGGATTTGGGTGTTGTGTGTGAACCTTGGCTCGGCTGCAAGGCTGCTGGTCGGTTGCGCGGGTGTAGCTCAGTTGGTAGAGCACTTGCCTTCCAAGCAAGATGTCGCGAGTTCGAACCTCGTCGCCCGCTCCAGTTTTGAATTTTTTTGAATTTAGTGAGCGCCCTTGTGGCTCAGTGGTAGAGCACTCCCTTGGTAAGGGAGAGGTCGTGGGTCCGATTCCCACCAAGGGCACCATTTTTTTAACTTGATACAGTTAAAGGGATTGGGAAATGGCAAAAGGCAAATTTGAGCGAACCAAGCCGCACGTGAACGTGGGGACGATTGGACACGTGGATCATGGGAAGACGACGCTGACAGCGGCGATCACGACGATACTATCGAAGAAATTCGGCGGCGAAGCCAAAGGCTACGACCAGATTGACAACGC
>JAITML010000075.1 GCA_031277395.1 Methylobacillus sp.
TATGCGGCGTTGAACTGGTGGCATGCGCCGGATTCGCAGGCCATGAACTTTGGCCCGACGCACGTCAAGGACAGCCTGCCGAAAAACCTGGGTGAGGCCAAGCTCGGCGTCGAAGGCCACCTATCCCCCGCCACGACTGTATGGAGCGGCGTAGGTACCCAGTTCGGCAGCGATTACCGGAATGTCTTCTTTAATCTGGGGTTGAAGTATGCGTGGTAGATAAAAGGCCGGAGTTGGGCAGGTAGCACACCAAAACCTTGGACTCCCGCCTGCGCGGAAGCGGCGGGCTTCTTTTGAGTTTTACTTCCTGTGAAACTTGTCATCATGCCTTCAGTACCCTGCCGTACCCTTCTGAATAAACTCGATTTTGTAGCCATCAGGATCTTCGATAAAAGCGAGCACGGTGGTGCCATGCTTCATCGGACCTGCTTCACGGATCACTTTGCCGCCCACCTGCTTCACTCTCTCGCAAGCAGCATAGGCGTCATCAACTTCGATTGCGATATGGCCGAAGGCAGTGCCGAGATCATAGTTGTCGGTGCCCCAGTTGTAGGTAAGTTCCAGCACGGTGTGGTCGCGCTCGCCGCCGTAGCCGACAAAGGCAAGGGTGAATTTGCCATCGGGATACTCCTCGCGGCGCAGCACCTGCATGCCGAGAATCTGGGTATAGAACTGAATGGAGCGGTCGAGATTGCCGACACGCAGCATGGTGTGAAGTATGCGCATGTGTTTTCCTGAATCTGTGGGAACAAAATCTTATTATCCCCGTAAAATCACGTCATGGGTATATTCGCAAACTGGCGCAGAAAGCGCATCCTCAAACATTCGCGCATTCCGCAAACGGAATGGGACGCTATCGTTGCAGGATTGCCGCTGCTTGCCGGTTTGTCACAGGAGGAATTGCGGCGTCTGCGCGATCTGGCCACATTGTTTCTGCACGAAAAAAGTTTTGAGCCGGTGCAGGGACTGGAACTCAACGAGGCGATGAAAATTGATCTTGCGGCGCAGGCCGCGCTGCCCATTCTCAATCTCGGATTTCACTGGTACGACGGCTGGACTTCCGTGGTGCTGTATCCCGATGAATACGCCACACGCCATGAATGGGTGGACGAAAACGGTCTCGTGCACAGCCGCCGTGAAATTCGCGCAGGCGAGGCCTGGGAACGCGGCCCCGTGGTGTGGTCTTGGGCGGATGTCGCCGCCTCGGGCGCATGCGAAGATGGTTACAACACGGTCATTCACGAACTCGCGCACAAGCTCGATTCCAGCAGCGGCCACATCAACGGCTGCCCCGCGCTGCACGCGGGAATGCGCGTGCGCGATTGGCGCGCGGCATTTGAACCGGCTTTTGATGATTTATGCCGTCGCGTTGATGCGGGCGAACACACCGCCATCGACCCCTACGCCACTGAAGCTCCCGAAGAATTTTTTGCGGTGACCAGTGAATATTTCTTTGAATTGCCCGGCTTGCTCAAACAGATTTATCCGGCGGTGTATGAGCAAATGCGTTTGTTTTACCGGCAGGATCCGGTGACGCGGTTGGCAGGGCAAGGTGTGGCTATTCCCAGTCGATCACCGGATTGTCACCAAAATATTTTTTGATCCATACCTTCCGGCGTTCTGATCCCCGTCCTACATCAGATACATCTTCGTAGGTGTAATCAATGGAGAACTTTCCTTGCGCAGAAAGTATGAAGGTCGCACCCGACCAGACTTCACAGCCCGCGCTTTTGAAGCAGTTGCGAAGCTCCCTGAATTTTTCTGTTACTTTATTCAGGCCAGTATTCAAATACTGGAAACGGCCATTGGGCTTCAGATAAAACATGCCGTAAGCCCAAGTATCATCCATCATTTCAACGCGCATCCAGGCCGTATCAAAATCATCAAGGATGGCGTCATAGATCAATTGCCCGATTTTGGGGTAAAAGTTTTCTGCTTCGGGAATGATGGTTTCGCTCATGATGCCTCCTGTGTCGGTTACGCTGCAGTTACTTTTTTTGATGTTGCAATTCACGCAATACCTTGTCCTCGTATTCCTTCCCGATCTGCTCGGCTGCGGCGGCATCCCCAAGTTCGAGCAAACCCGCTTCGGCTGCTTTCGCCAACGCATCCTGCGGCGCCGCGACGACAATCAGCATTTGATCTGTGGTGGCCAGACTTACGAACCGCGCTCTGGCCCCACGGCTTTCCATGATCGCATTCATGAAGCGCAAAACCGCATCCACATCGTACCAGTCACCAAGATTCCTCGCTTCCACGCGGTAGCGATTGCCATCGGCATAGGCGATTAATTGATAGGGATGGCTGTCATCATCGATTTCCGGCGGGTATTCCTCCTCGAACACCGCATCGTCGAGAACTGGTGACACCAGCGCAGCCAGGCTGCGCATGAGCGAATCGTGCTGGTTCGGAAACTGGCCGGTCTCGACATCGAACCAGTACGCCATATTCGCTTCGAGCAGTATCAATTCCGTCACATCCGAATCCAGCTTGCTGGTGTCCAGCGCGTCCAGCCGGTCAAAACCCATCGCGCTCAGTTGCGCGATACGCGCCTTGACCTCGGCAGTCCGTTGCGGTGTAATAACCTTCGATTTTGCCGCAGATGCCGCTTCATCCGTTAGCGATGATCTACGTTCGGAGTTGCACATAGCATCGCGTGGTTGGTGCTCGCAAGCCGCAATCGCGCGAGCCTTGGCTTCTGGGTTGCTGGAATAAAAAACGACATGGCAATGCTGTCCGCGCGATCCGGATCCTTGATTTCAGCGTGTATCTTGAGCATTTCAGCATCCACAGCAGGGTTACGCTGCTCCATGGCCGTGAACGCCGCCTTGCGCGCATCAAACTTGTCACCGTCAAAAATCACCGCGCGTACTGCTGTGATGAGTCGTGGATTGAATGGAGGCTGCTCACGGTCGCGTATGTCCCAATGTTTTGAGTAGAACTCGATAATGGCGGAGTCCGGCGTATCGACCCGCACGATGAGCGGCAGGTCTGCCACCACGGCGCAGTTTTCGGCAAAGGCATCGGCGACCGCCAATCGCAGCGTGCTCGCAGGTGCCGTCATGGTTTGGCGCGCCATGTTACAAAACTTCTCGTTTGCGGCGGTATAGCGCAACAGCCTGCGCCATTGTTCTACCCAAGCTTTCGCATCGCCTGCGGGCACGGCGGTAGCGGCTGTTCGCAACCGTTCCAGCCACACCGCCTGACCCGAAGCGATGCTATCAACGACATGTTGCACAGGAGCAACTGACGGCAGTTTGCCTTCCGCCCAGTCGCGCAACGCGACGGCAGAAGTAGGCAATGGTGCTGAATATCTCGCCGGTACCGCCGCCTTGTCCATTGTCACGGATGCCGCTGTTACCGTGGCAGGTGAATCCGGAACAGGTGAACACGCCGCAATCAGCATCGCCGACAGGCAAATTGGCACGATGAAGTTTTTCATTCGTGACTCAGTCGGGCAGGATGGGCACAGTAAATGCGCCCTGTCCCCACCATGCCAATTACTTTTTAACATTCGCCCCGATCAGCCGATTGTATTTCGCCATCAACTCCTCCTGCGTTTCGCGCACGTCGGGGTTGAAAGGGATGCAGTCTATGGGGCAGACTTGCTGACACTGGGGTTTGTCGTAGTGCCCGACGCATTCCGTGCATTTGTCGGGGTTGATTTCGTAGATCTCCAGCCCTTGCGAGATCGCGCTGTTGGGGCATTCGGGTTCGCACACGTCGCAGTTGATGCATTCGTCGGTAATCATCAAAGCCATGATGAATTCACTTCTGACTGACTTTCTCGCGCAATCTTGCTTCAACCACAGGCGAGACAAATTGCGATATGTCACCTCCCAGCGCGACAACTTCGCGCACGAGGCTCGCGGAGATGAACATGTATTGTTCGGCAGGTGTGAGGAACAGTGTCTCCACTTCGGGGAAGAGTTTGCGGTTCATGCCGGCAAGCTGGAATTCGTATTCGAAATCGGAAACCGCGCGCAAACCGCGCACCACCACGCGCGCGCCTTGCGCCTGTACAAATTTCATGAGCAGACCGGAGAAACCGACCACTTGCACATTCGGGCAATCCGCAAGCACTTCCGCGGCGATGGCGACACGCTCGTCCAAACTGAAAAAGGTTTTTTTGGAGGTGTTGGCCGCGACTGCGACGATAACCTTGGAAAACAACTTGGCGGCGCGACGCACAATATCTTCGTGGCCGCTCGTGAGCGGATCAAAGGTGCCGGGGTAAACAGCGATGCTGGTTTCGGATTTCATCATGACGCGTATTTTAGCAGGTGGTAACGCACCGCGCTCGCCTTGCCGCTCTTGATCACGCGCCAACCATCGCCATCGCGCAACGCCACTTCACCTTCGGCATAGACCACGCCATCCTCGGCAAGATGTTCGGGCAACAGCGGCAACAGCTTGGGCAGCCAACCCTGACCAAAGGGTGGATCGAGAAAAACAATGTCATAACGCTGCGTGTTTTGCGTAAGAAATTGCAGCGCATTCATGGAATAAAGTTGCATTTGTCGCGCGTTGAGCATGGCCATGTTGTCGCTCAGCGCGCGGGATACCGACCGATTTTCCTCCACAAGAACAACCGAAGCCGCATGACGCGAAGCGGCTTCAAATCCAAGCGCACCGCTGCCCGCGAACAGATCAAGGCAATGCCGTCCATGCAGTTCCTGTCCCAGCCAGTTAAACAGCGTTTGCCGTACGCGCTCCGGTGTCGGACGCAGACCTTCCGCGTCGGGGAAGCGCAATATGCGACCGCGCCATTCCCCGGCGCTGATGCGGACTTTATTTCGCGCTGCCGCCAACGATCACCGTCACCATTTTATCCGGCTGCACACGCCGCGCGAACGCATCCTTGATCTGCTGCGTCGTCACCGCGTTGACCTTCTGGTTGAAGTCATCGAGATAAGTCAGCGGCAGGCCGTAGAAACCGATCACCGACAGATAATCGAGTATCTTGCCGTTACTGTCGATACGCAGCGGAAATCCGCCGATGATGTTGTCCTTGGCCGCTTTCAACTGCGCGGGCGTAGGGCCGGACTGGATGAATTTGTTAAGCGTTTCGCGTACCACGCCGAGCGCTGCATCGGTTTGCTCGCGCTTGGTTTGCAGCCCGATCCGGAACGGTCCCGCCTCACGCATGGGCATGAAATAACTGTAAACACTGTAGGCAAGGCCGCGTTTTTCACGCACTTCTTCCGTCAGCATGGCGACAAAACCGCCGCCGCCCAGAATATAGTTGCCGACATAGAGCGGAAAATAATCCGCATCACCGCGCTTCATGCCGGGGTAACCGATGAATATGTGCGATTGCTCGGCGGGATGCGGAATGGTTTTTTCCACCGCGGCACCGGGCAACGGCACCGGCGGGATGACTTCCGCCGATGCGCCTTCCGACAGATTTGCCGTCAACTGCACTGCGATGGCTTCGGCCTGCGCGCGCGTGACATCGCCGATAATGGCGACAATCGCGGTGTTGCGCGTGTAGTGACTGTGATAAAACGCGACCAGATCATCGCGCGTAATTTTTTCCAGCGTTTCCGGCTCCATTTCCGCGTGCATCACATAAGGATGGCTGCCGAACAGCGCCTTGGCAAATGCCTTTTCGCCTATGCTCTCGGGCTGCGTCGCGGCCTCACGCAGACCTGCAATCGAGCGCGCCTTTTCGCGCTCCAGCACGCTTGCCGGGAAATCGGGTTTTTGCACAATCGCAGCCATCAATTCCAGCGCCGCTGCGCGTTCGCGTTCACTCGACAAAGTACGCAAGCTGATGCTTGCGCGATCCATGTCAAAATCACCGCCCGTCTGCGCACCGATGTCGGCAAGGCGATTCGCGATTTGATCTTCGCTCAAATCTCCTGCGCCCAGATCGAGCAAGCCATGCGTCATACCCGCGAGGCCGGCTTTTTCCGCGCTGTCGGAACTGCTGCCTGCCGCAAAACTTACTTCCACATCGAGTATGGGCAAATCGTGATTTTCAACAAAATAAACTTTCGCACCTGTCGTGCTTTGCCAGGTTTGTATCGGCAACGCCGCTTGCGCGGATGCGGCGGTGAAGAGCGCGAGCAATAGAAACAGTTTAGTGAAGGTCTGCATAAATTCTCGAAATAAACTGGATGGTTGTCCGAAACCCGAACCTTTTTTAGCGAAGATCATGCGGCACCTCCGGCGCTTCTGGCTGGTTCTCGTCTATCGGTTGCGGATCCAGCGTCGCCACCGAAAGCTGGTCATCTGTCAGATATTTGTTGGCGACTTCCTTCACCTGCTCGGCGGTCACGGCTTGCAGGCGCTTGGGCATCTCGTCAATGTCGCGCCAGGAAAATCCCGTACTCTCCAGCATGCCAATCTGCATCGCCTGATAAAACATCGAGTCGCGCTGATAAACATCGGCGGCAATGACCTGCGCCTTGACCCGTTGAAGCTCGTCTTCGGTGATGCCTTCTTTCTTCACTTTTTCGATTTGCGCGCGTATGCCTTTTTCCAGTTCGTCAGCACTGTGACCTTCACTCGGCGTGCCGCCAAACTCAAACAGCGCGGGACCGCGATTGATGGCGTCATAACCTGCGCCCACACTGACCGCGATGCGTTGCTGACGCACCAGTTCGTGATTGAGGCGCGACGCGGGATTGCCGTCCATCACGCCCGCGAGAATTTCCAGCGCGTAAGGTTCCCAGTCATCCATCCTGACCAGCTTGGGCGCGCGATACGCCAGCGCAACATACGGTAATTTGGCCGGGGCCTTGACGATGGCGCGGCGCTCACCCTTCTGCGCCGGTTCATCCTGCGGTTTTCGTTTTGGAAGATCGCGCGCCTTGAGCGAGCCGAAATATTTTTTCGCGAGCGCGAACACCTGCTGCGGATTCACGTCGCCGACCACCACCAATGTCGCGTTGTTGGGCGTGTACCAGCGTTTGTACCAATCGCGCGCATCATTCGCGGTCATGTTGACAAGATCGTTCATCCAGCCGATCACCGGCCTGCCATACGGATTTGCCTTGAACGCCAGCGCCGCCAACTGCTCATCCACCTGTGATTGCGCACGGTCGTCAGTGCGCCAGCGACGCTCTTCCATCACCACCTGAACTTCCTTCGCAAACTCGGCATCCGACATGTTGAGGTTGACCATGCGATCTGCCTCCAGCCTGAACGAAAGCTCCAGATGTGATTTTTCCAGTTGCTGGAAATAAACGGTGTAATCGCGACTGGTAAACGCATTCTCGCGCCCGCCCGCCGCCGCGACGATACGCGAAAACTGTCCGGCGGGTACGGCCTTTGTGCCCTTGAACATCATGTGTTCCAGCACATGCGCGACCCCCGTCGTGCCATTGAATTCATCCACACTGCCTGCGCGATACCACACCTGTGACACCACCACGGGCGAGCGATGATCTTCCTGCACGACCACCTTGAAGCCGTTGGGGAATTTCATTTCCTGTATGTTTCCGGCAAACGCCGCCGCTGGCAGAGCTGCCAGCAAGAATAACAACCACCGTTTAAACACGTTGAATCTCCATTTTTCGTCCGACGATTATACCTGCACGCAGGCCGGTTTTATGACCAGACCGGACGGAGAGAGTTCGGATTAGCGCATCCCTCCCATTCCGACTAAAATACCGCCATGCTTGATCTCTTCAAAAAGAACGCGGATGCGACGACCGCGCCGGATTCCAAAACCAGTTGGGCGAATCGCTTGCGGCAAGGGCTTGCCCGCACACGCGCGCAACTCGGCGGTTTGTTCGGCGGCGGAAAAATCGACGAGGATGTTTATGACGAACTGGAATCCGTGCTGCTGACCGCTGATGTCGGCGTCAAGGCAACCCAAGCACTGCTGGAACAGGTGCGCTCCACTGTGAAAAAGCAGGCATTGACCGATACCGCGCAATTGCGCGTGGCGTTGCAGCAGGCATTGACCGATTTGCTCGCGCCGCTCGCGCAACCGCTGGTGACGGACGGACATCAGCCGTATGTCATCATGCTGGCGGGAGTAAACGGCGCGGGCAAGACGACGACCATAGGCAAGCTCGCATGGCGTTTGCAAGCTGAAGGCAAATCGGTGCTGATCGCGGCAGGTGACACATTTCGCGCGGCGGCGCGTGAGCAACTGGCCGAGTGGGGCGAGCGCAATCAGGTGCAGGTGATCGCGCAGAGCGGCGGCGATCCGGCAGCGGTGATTTTTGATGCGGTGAATGCGGCGCAGGCGCGCGGCATCGACGTGGTGCTTGCGGATACTGCGGGACGATTGCCGACGCAGCTCAATCTCATGGAGGAAATCCGCAAGGTGAAGCGCGTGATCGACAAGGCGCTGCCCGGCGCGCCGCATGAAATTTTGCTGGTTCTCGACGCCAACACCGGCCAGAACGCAATTGCGCAGGTCAAGGCATTTGACGATGCACTTGGCGCAACCGGGCTCGCGCTGACCAAGCTCGACGGCACCGCAAAAGGCGGCGTAATCGCGGCCATTGCGAAGGAGCGCGCAATTCCGATACGTTTCATCGGTGTGGGCGAGCAGCTGGATGATTTGCAGCCGTTCGTCGCGCAGGATTTCGCGGAGGCGTTGCTCGCATGATCAAATTCGACCGCGTCGGCAAACTTTATCCCGGCGGCCATGAGGCGCTCAACAATCTTTCGTTTGAAATCGCGCAGGGCGAATTGGTATTTGTCACCGGGCACTCGGGCGCGGGTAAAAGCACATTGCTCAAACTGATCGCCGGACTGGAACGCGCGACTTCCGGCACCGTGCTCATCGGCCATCAAAACATCAGCCAGCTGCGCCGCGCCGCCCTGCCTTTTCTGCGCCGCAAATTCGGCATGGTGTTTCAGGATCACAAACTGCTGTATGACCGCAACGTGTTCGACAACGTCGCGCTGCCGCTGCACATCAACGGCGTGGTTGGGCAGGAAGCTGCCAAGCGCGTGCGCGCCGCGCTCGACAAAGTCGGACTGCTGGGGCGCGAGCGCGCCATGCCGGTCACGCTTTCAGGCGGTGAACAGCAGCGGCTCGCCATTGCGCGCGCAGTGGTAAGCCGTCCGGAAATTCTCATCGCCGACGAACCCATGGCGAATCTTGATGACAGCTATGCGACCGATCTCATGCGATTGTTCCGTTCCTTCCATCAGGTCGGCGTAACCGTATTGATCGCCACCCATGCGCGCGGCGGCGAACAATCCGGCAGTGATCGTGTTCTGCATCTGACGCAGGGGAAGCTGGCATGATTGCCCAACACAAACTCGCTCTTGCGCAAGTACTCACCCGTGCGCGCCGCGCGCCGCTTGCGTGGCTCATGATGGTCGCCGTGATCGGCGTAACGCTCGCGCTTCCGGCAATGCTGTATGTTGCGCTGGAGAATGCGCAGCGGCTCGCAGGCGGACTGGCAACCGCGCCGCAAATCAGCCTGTTCATGGCAATGGATGCCTCGCAGGAACAAGTTGCCGATGTGGAAGCGCGCTTGAAAAATCACGCGGGTGTGGCGTCCTGGCGTTTTGTTTCACGCGACGAGGCATGGAAGAACATGCAGGCCGACGCGGATCTGGCTGATGTTGCTGCCGGACTGGAAAAAAACCCGCTGCCCGATGCGTTTATCATAGACCCCAGGGAACACGACAATCCGGCGGCACTTGATACGCTGCAACAGGAATTGCAGCAATGGCCGGGAGTGGAGCGCGCGCAACTCGATGCCGTCTGGGTCAAACGATTGCATGGCTTGCTCGCGCTCGGCAACAAACTGGTCATATTGATCGCCGCGCTGCTCGGTTTCGCGCTGCTGATTATCACGGGCAACAGCATACGCTTGCAGATCGCCAACCAGCACGAGGAAATACAACTGAGCCGCCTCATAGGCGCCACCGACCGCTTCATCCGTCGGCCGTTTCTTTACGCAGGCACGCTGTACGGCATAGGCGGCGGTATCGCGGCGCTGCTGACCGTGCTCGCGGCGACGTGGTTTTTCAATGAATCCGTCACCGAAATCACCGCGCTCTATGCCTCCGATTTCCGCCTCACCGTTCCGCTCGCAGACATGGCGTTGACCCTCATCACCGGCTCCGCCCTGCTCGGCTGGCTTGCCTCCCGGTTCGCCGTTAACCGCGCATTGTCGGGGATTGAAAGCTATTGAGCCTTCCGTGGCGGCTTTCTGCCAGCCGCTTGAATTTCCGAAACTTTTCCAAGCTGGCACTCTCAAAGCGAGAGTGCTAAAATGAACCCATTCATTCAGGAGGTGCCTGTTTAATGAGCTATTCCCTGGCCTTGCCCATGCCGTCTGCGGTTGAAAGCCTGGATCGCTACTTGCAGACGATACGTTCCTTCCCCGTACTTACGGCGGAGGAGGAGCATGACTACGCCACGCGCTTGCGCCGCGACGATGATTTGGACGCAGCGAAGCATCTGATTCTTTCGCATCTGCGGCTTGTCGTCAGCATCGCCCGTGGTTATTCCGGTTATGGCTTGCCGCAGGCCGATCTGATACAGGAAGGCAATATCGGGCTGATGAAAGCGGTGCGCCGCTTTGACCCGGAGCGTGGCGTGCGCCTCGTATCGTTTGCCGTGCACTGGATCAAGGCGGAAATTCACGAGTTTATCCTGCGCAACTGGCGCATGGTCAAGGTCGCCACGACCAAGGCGCAGCGCAAGCTGTTCTTTAATCTGCGCAGCATGAAAACGCACAGCGGCAGCTTGCGCCCGGATGAGGTGCTGGAGATCGCGCGTGAATTGAAGGTAAAGCCGGAAGAAGTGGTCGAGATGGAATTACGCCTGGGCGGACAGGATATCGCGCTGGAATCGCATGACGAGGAGGATGGCGAAGAAAGCTGGAGCCCGATAGCATATCTGCAAGACCAGCGCCCCGAACCCTCGGAATTGCTTGCCGATCATGAGGTTGAAGTGCTGCAAATCTCGGGGCTGGAGACCGCGCTGAACAGCCTTGACGACCGCAGCCGCCGCATTCTGGAAGCGCGCTGGCTCAAGGAAAACGAGGGTGCCACTCTGCATGAGCTTGCCGCCGAATACGGCGTTTCCGCCGAGCGCATCCGCCAGATTGAGCAGAAGGCGATGCAGAAGATGAAGGCTGTTATCAGCGCAGCAGTGTAAATCTCCGCGTCTCTGACACAATAAAAAAGGGCAGCCTGGCTGCCCTTTTTTCGCGCTTCTGTTGGTTACGCGAACAAGATCACGGAGAAAAATGAAATCCACGCCCAGACAATCAGCGCCATGATTACGGTGACCGGCAAGTTTTCCCACGAAAAAAAGCTCATTTCTCGACTCCCTGCTTGATTAAAAAACTATCCCAGTTTATTCGCTTCATTTTCCGATTTCAAGCGCTGATTGAAGGGAATCAGCGGATCATCATCATCCATGAGAATGCGTTGAGCGGGACCTTCGAGGTCGTCAAACTGGCCGGATCGGATCGCCCAGAACACACCCACAGCCGCCGCGCCTACAAATACCAGCGTTAACGCAAACAGAAACAGCAGATTTCCGAAGATCATGGGGTGACCAATGTTTTCTTTTCGGATGCGGCCTGTTCCTCGACGCCCAGCGCAGCACCGATATGTCGATGCAAGGTTGCAAGATCATTCATCTGCGCGCTGACGGCTTGATTCAGGCCTTCCAGTTCGGTAATCCGGTCTTCCAGCGAGTCGGTCGCCTGCCCAATGCGCTTGATGCTTTCCAGGCGGCGGCGCAGTTGCAACTGCTGTTCACGAATTTGCGATTCCATCGGCGCCATCACGACATTCAGCCAGTTGGCAACATCGCGGTTGGTGATTTCGTAAACGTTCACAACGCGATTCGCCACGGTTTCAAAGAACTTGGTAGTCAGCGCCATTTTCTCGTTCACCAGCATGTTCACAGCGGTGTCGAACTGCTCCTTGTAGGTATGCTCCAGCTTGCCCAGTTCCCGCTGATAGCGCTCGGTCGAAAAACCGGGGGGATTAATGGGCGATATGCCGTGATCCTTCGCATATTTCTTGTACATCGCATCCATCATGAGCTTGATTTCGGCGCTCTGCTCTTCGGAATTGGTCATGCGCTCGTTGACGTCTTCGAAGAATCTGTCCATGGCCGCGCGTATGGTTCTGGTGAAGTTGGCCGACACCATTGCTTGCCGGGTCTTGGTGACATCCGTGCGCAACCTGTCCATGCCGAGATAGGAGAAAAGCTCGTCGCGGTGCTTGCCGAACACGCGCAACAACGCCTGAAAGCGCCGCAGGTCGCCTTCAAATGCCTCGCGCTCTTCCTTGACCTTGCTCATCATGTGCTCGACCACATTGGTGTTCTGTCCGCGCAAACCATGCAGTTCTTCAAGCTGATCGGCAAGGCTTTGGCGACGCGATTCCAGCAGCAGATTGGTGTTGGTGACCAGATCCTCAATTTCACTTTCCGTGTTGTCGCGGACGATCTCCTTCTTGGAAAGCACAACTTCGCCGGACAGCGCGCTTTGCAATTCGGGCAGACGGCTTCTTGCCAGCAGTTCATCGTCGTCGGTAATCTTGGCGAGCAGGCCTTTTTGCGCGGATACCGGGAAAATATGACTGGCATCGAGATCCAGCAATTCGGCGCTGGTTTTGATCTGCTTGTTGATTTCCTTTTCAACCGCACGTTCATTTTTCAACTCGTCCCACAGGCCGTCAATCTTGTTCAGCACGGCCAGACGCCCGCGTTGTTTCCAGCGCGCACCACTGATGTATTTGCGCCAGACATCGCTTTCGGATTTGGTGACGCCGGTATCCGCTGCGAGCACGAACAGCACCGCATGCGCATTCGGCAGCATATTGAGCGTCAACTCAGGTTCGGTACCGATGGCGTTGAGGCCCGGCGTATCGAGAATGACCAAGCCCTGTTCCAGCAGGGGATGCGGGAAATTGATGATGGCGTAACGCCAGGCCGGGATATCCACCGTGCCGTCATCGTTGAGATTGAGCGCGTCATCCGGGTTGGCGGGGTCGTACAACTCGTAACGTTGCGCCTCGTCCGCCGTCACGCGCTTGGTGCGGCTGACTTCGGTGAACGCGCTGATCATGCTCTCGCTGGAATTCACGTCAAACTTGATGGTTGTCCACTCATTGGGCAGGCGTTTGTATTCAGAGGTGGTAATGTCGGTTTCGCGGGTTTCAATTGGCAGCAGGGCGAGCGCCGAGGGACGCGCCGCATCGTACAGCAATTCCGTCGGACACATCGTGGTGCGACCGGCGCTGGACGGCAACAACCGCTGACCGTAATCGGCAAAGAAAATTGCATTGATAAGCTCGGATTTGCCGCGCGAAAACTCGGCGACAAAAGCCACGTGCAGCTTGTCTTCATGCAACCTGTCGAGCAGTTGCTGAATGCGCAGATCGGTCTGCGCATCGTTCAGCTCCTGTCTAACCAGCCAATTGCGATAATCACCTATGCTGTCAATCAGGGTTTTTCGCCACGCACTGTAAGCCGCAAACTGATCGGCCAGTTCGGTTTTATCGATAGCCACCTGATTGGCGGATTTGCTCTTTCCTGCGGCTTGGTCGGTTGACTTGTTTTTTGCCATGATATTTCTTTCGTCAGAATACTGCCTGTCGTTAAATATTTATTGTTTGATTCTGCACGTGCTACGGCTGATTCCGTCACCAGCTGTTATTCTCCGGCGCGAGCCGTTGTTGTATTTGTACCCTGTGGGAAATTGTCAATAATCAAGGAGATATTGTCAATACCCGCTCGTCAGAAGGGTTGTACCGCCAGGCAAGCCGCGATCTGCTATTATTTTGGTATCGACAATCACCCTGACCGGCCTTGCTATCAAAGGAACAACCATGAGCGAAAACACCACGCATTTCGGTTTTGCAACCGTTAACGAATCGGAAAAGGCGCGCAAGGTCGGCGCGGTTTTCCATTCGGTTGCAAGCCGCTATGACCTCATGAATGATGTCATGTCCGCCGGACTGCACCGACTGTGGAAACGATTCACCGTTGAAACCAGCGGCGTGCTGCCCGGCAATCGCGTGCTCGATATCGCGGGCGGCAGCGGTGATTTGTCACGCCTGTTCGCGAAAAAAGTCGGCAAGTTGGGGAAAGTTGTCCTGACCGACATCAACGCTTCCATGCTCGCCGTCGGGCGCGATCATATGCTGGACCAGGGCCTGGCCGTTCCGGTCACGCAGTGCGATGCGGAAAAACTGCCCTTCCCCGACAATTATTTTGATTGCGTTTCTGTCGCCTTTGGCCTGCGCAACATGACGCACAAGGATGCCGCGCTCAAGGAAATGCACCGCGTGCTCAAACCCGGCGGACGTTTGCTGGTGCTGGAATTTTCGCAAGTGTGGAAACCGCTGCAACCTGCTTATGACGCCTATTCGTTCAAACTGCTGCCGGTCATGGGCAAGCTGTTCGCGAACGATGCCGACAGCTATCGCTATCTTGCCGAATCCATACGCATGCATCCCGATCAGGAAACATTGAAGCAGATGATGCTGGATGCGGGCTTTGACCGGGTCGATTACCACAACCTGACCGCTGGCGTGGTCGCGCTGCACAAGGGAACAAAATATTGAAGCCGACCGCCGATGTGCTGAATCACCTGCTGCGCCAAAACACTTGGGCAGGCGAGCAATTGCGCGTATTTTCGGGAAAAACCGTGCGCCTTTCCCTGCTGCCTTTTTCTTCCGATTTACTGATCACGCCCACGGGCGAATTTTCTGCCGCTCTCGAACAAACACCTGTTGATGCGGAAATCACGCTCAGCCCGAGCGCCGCGTTGCGCGCAGCATTCAATCCTGAAACTGCACATCAGGCGGCAAGCGTGAACGGCGATACGGAGCTGGCTGCCGCTATGGGAAAAGTGCTGCGCGATCTGCGCTGGGACGCGGAAGCGGATTTGAGTCGCGTCGTTGGCGATATTCCCGCGCATGAAATCGCTCAAGCCGGTTCCCGAGCGAAACAGGAAGTCGCGCGCAAAGCCTCCGCGCTGGCCGGAATGCTCTCCGAATTCTGGCTTGAAGAACAGCCGCAGATCGCAAAGAAACGCCATCTGGAACAGTTTTTTCAGTCAATAAACACATTGCGCGATGATGTTGGACGTTTGGAAAAACGGCTTGATCGCCTGATGAAAGAATAAAATTCTGATGCGTTTTTTCCGATTACTTCGCATTTTGTTTGTGAGTCTGCGCTTCGGCCTCACCGAATTTTTACCCGGTTGCACGCATCTGCGTTGTTGTCGTTCCAGTCTGCCGCGCGGAGTGCGCTTGCGGCGCGCGCTGGAAACGCTGGGGCCGATTTTCGTCAAGTTCGGGCAGATGCTTTCAACGCGCCGCGATCTGATTCCGCTCGATATTGCCGACGAACTCGCGCAACTGCAGGACAACGTGCCGCCCTTCCCCGCCAATCAGGTACACGCAGTTTTGCGCGAGGCCTACGGCACGGATGTCACAGCCATTTTCGCGGAATTTGAATCCACTCCCATCGCCAGCGCCTCGGTCGCGCAGGTGCATTTCGCAACGCTGGCGGATGGCAAACCGGTCGCAGTCAAAATTTTGCGTCCCGGCATTTCTGCCGTCATCGCCAAGGATCTTGCGCTGCTCGACATGGCAGCAATGCTGATGGAAAAATTATGGGCAGACGGCAAACGCCTGCGCCCGCGCGAAGTCGTCGCGGAGTTTGGCAGACATCTGCACAACGAACTCGACCTCATGCTTGAAGCCGCAAATTGCAGCCAGTTGCGCCGCAATTTCGCCGACGGGCGTTTGTTGCTGGTGCCGGAAGTTTATTGGGATGCCTGCCGCGAGCAGGTCATGGTGATGGAGCGCATGAGCGGCACGCCCATCAGCCAGGTCGCACGTTTGCGCGAGCTTGGCATCGATATCCCGCAGCTTGCGCGCAACGGTGTCGAAATCTTTTTTACGCAGGTTTTCCGCGACAGTTTTTTCCATGCCGACATGCACCCCGGTAATATTTTCGTCGCCGATGATGGCCGCTACGTCGCGCTCGATTTCGGCATCATGGGCACGCTTACCGATATCGACAAACAATATCTCGCGCGCAATTTCCTCGCCTTTTTCCGCCGCGACTACCGGGAAGTAGCACGCGCCCACATTGAATCCGGCTGGGTGCCCAAGAATACTCCGCAAGGTGAATTTGAAAACGCCATCCGCGCCGCCTGTGAGCCCATCTTCGACAAACCGCTCAAGGATATTTCCTTTGGCCGCGTGCTGCTGCGCCTGTTCCAGACCTCGCGCCGCTTTGGCGTGGTGATACAACCGCAACTCGTCATGCTGCAAAAAACATTGCTCAACATCGAAGGTCTGGGGCGCGAACTCGACCCCGATCTTGATTTATGGAAAACCGCCAAACCTTATCTGGAGCGATGGATGAGCGAGCAAATGGGCTGGCGCGGCATAGCTGAAAGCCTGCGCAAGGAAGCTCCATACTGGGGGAAAATCCTGCCGCAACTGCCGAGGCTGCTGCACGAACGCCGCGACGATTTGCGGCAGTTGATCGATCAACTGCAAGCGCTGGAAAAACACCAACAACGCCGCAATAATTTACTCGTCTGGGGAATTTTCGCCGTCACTCTGTTCGCGCTGGTTCAGCTTGCTTTGCTGTTGTTGGAATAGCGAACTGTCTCAACCCTCACCGTGCCTGACAGCGCGGACAATAGAACGTCGAACGCTGCCCCTGTTTGATGGCTTTGATCTCAGTGCTGCAAACCTTGCACGGCTCTCCGGCACGGGCATAGACGTAGTATTCCTGTTGGAAATAGCCAGGGTTGCCATCCACACCGAAAAAATCGCGCAAGCTGCTGCCGCCGGCGCGAATGGCATCGTTCAGCGTGGCTTTTATTTCCTGCGCGAGGCGTTCGCAGCGGGAGCGGCTGAGTTTATGGGCGGGAAGTTTCGGATTGATGCGGGCGCGGAACAGCGATTCGCTCGCGTAAATATTGCCCACGCCGACGACAAGGTGGCCGTCCATCAGGGTTGGTTTGATCGCGGAAGTTCTGCTGCGTAGGCCGCGATGCAACCATGCGCCATTGAATGCATCGTCCAGCGGTTCGATGCCGAGCCTGGCGATGACAGGATGGCTTTCAAGCTCTTGCGCCCACAGCACGGCGCCGAAACGGCGCGGATCGCGCAGGCGAAGCACGGCGCCATTGTCGAATTGCAGATCGACATGATCGTGTTTTCCGGGCGGCTCAAATGTTTCGAGATGGCACAGGCATCCCGACATGCCGAGGTGCACAATCAACGTGCCGTGGTCGAAATGAATCAGCAGATATTTGGCGCGGCGCGACAAACGGCGCACAGCTTGCCCGCACAACAGCGCGTTGAGATTTTTCGGAACCGGCCAGCGTAACGCCGGATTGCGAACCGTGACCTGCGCGATGATGCGGTCTTTGAGCGGGCGTTCGAGACCGCGCAATGTGGTCTCGACCTCCGGTAGCTCTGGCATTACTTGGGCACGCCGACCGGCGGATTGAGCAGCGTAAAGCCGAGATCAGCGGCGTAGTGGTAGGCCATGCCTTCGTCAGGACGCGCAAGGACGAGTTCAGGCGACTCCAGTTGTTTGTCAACATGGATGCGCTTGCCGTCCTTGAGTATGATTTCAAAATACGGATAGGTTTTCCGGGAATCGAACGTATAGGGTTCAACCGAATTGGCGCGCAGGGTTTTCCAGCCGTCGCCGAACCAGTCATCGAGTTCGCCCGGCGCCGGTTTGGCGTTGGGAATCGACACTTTCCAGTTCGCGCCGTCGCGCTCGACCACAAGACCGGTCTCTTCCCATTGTTCCAGATGCGAAAAATCAAAGCCGACGACTTCCTCGCCCGGCGCGATCAGATGTTTGTCCAGCATTTCCACAATTTGCGTTCCGGCTACATCATAAAACTGCGTCGAGACCAGATAAATCGCATTTTCAAACGCGATGTACTGACGGTCATTAACCGGGTTAGTGGTGCCGAACAGCATTTCCTTGTCGTTCAGTTCAAGGCGTAGCGAAGGCTGGTTGAGACCGTAACGCGCAAGATCCGCAGTATCGAATTTGTCCGTGCTGTCGGCATCAAGCACGGCAAGCAATTTGCCGATGACTTCCTCGCCTGCCCGCGCGGTATAAGGCTGCACGAGCCGCCAGTGGCCATCCTGTTTTTCGAAAACGACCGGGTTCTTGGCGGGGAATTCGATTGTGATTTTGTTGATGGCGGATGAATTGATCGCCGACACCTTGATCACGTCGGTCGCGGTTTCTTCTTTTTTCGGGGTAAGGTAAAGAAAAATCCCCAGCCCCACGATCACTGCCAGCAGCGCCAGATTCACGAGCCAGCGGGATTTCATCGCGTGCGCCTTCTGCGCCAGACGACAATGCCCGCGATCAACAGCACGAGCGGCAGCACGATCACAAAGCCGCCGAAAATCATGGTTCCTTGCGTAGCGGTGTAGCTCACGGACATGTCCTTGAGCGGCTTGGGCTGGATGCTGATGAGCTGGTCGTCGTTGGCAAGCCAATTGATCATGTTGATGCCAAGATCAAGGTTGCCGCCATTGGAGATGAACTGGTTCGCGAGGAAATTGCCGTCGCCCACCACCACCACGCGCTGCGTGATGTTTTCCGCCTTGCGCTGCATCGCCACGGCGATATTCACGGGGCCGGAAATATCGGTTTTGTCGTCGAACTTTATCTTGCTGCCACCTTCCACATTGCCGGTTTCGTACCAGCCGTTGACGCCCACGGAGATGAGGCGTGACACTTCCCAATCGGCGGCGGCCTCGCTGACATCAACGGAACGCGCTTCAGGATAAACCGTCAGCAGCGTGAAATCCTTGGTGACGGGATGTATGTCGTACTGGCTGGCAATCACGGTACGCGGATCCATGCCGTTCTGGGAGGACGTCGGATCAATCACCACACCGGGCGTAAGCACCAAGCCCAGATATTCGGCCAGCGGCTGCAAACCGCGCAACGAGCCCTGATCAACCAGCCACAACAGATTGCCGCCGCTTGCGACGTAATTCACAATCTTTTTGACCTCAACATCGCTCACGTCCACCTGCGGTCCTGCGATGACCAGCATCGCACCCTTGCGCGGCACTTCCGGCGCGATATTCAAATCCGGGTTTGAAAGTTTGAAGCCCCGAACTCCAAGTTGATGACCGAACTCGCCCAGATCAAAATTTCGCTCGCCCACCATGCTGCGTTCGCCGTGACCGTCCAGATACATGATGGCGCGCTCATTGGAGCGTTGCAGCCGCACCAGCACATTGGTGAGATCACGTTCGACATAAAGCGGCATCAGATTTTCTGTGCGCTTGTTGTACTCCACCACCAGCTCGCCGTCCTTGCGGACACCGGCTTCCTGCGCGCGTTTCGGCTCCTTGGTGGAGTTGACGAAAGTGAGGTTGATGTCGGGTTTCACGCGCTGATAGCGGCTGATGAAATCGTAGATGCCGCGCTTGCGCAAGGGGTCGTCGTTTTCAACAAAGGCGGTGATGTTGACCGGCCCCTGCATTTTTTTGACGATATTCGCGCTGCCTTCGGTCAGCTCGTTGCGTGTGGCCTGCGTCACGTCGCGTTCGTAATGATACTGCCGCGTGAGATAGCCCAGCATGGCAATCAGCGCGAGAAACAGAACGACGAACAGCCAGTTCTGGACAAACAACTGCAAACGGATTTTACGATTGATTTTCATGATTTTTCCCGTGTTATCCGCGCAGACGATCTGCATCAAGCCGGCGCACGGTCAGCACCAGGAAGGTGATGATGAACAGCACGAAATAGGCAATGTCGGTCGTGTTCAGCTCACCGCTCGCCATCGGTTCAAAATGGCGCATGAGCGAAAGATAGTTGAGTACGCTTTCGGGATCGACCGAAAATTTGTCGATAATCAGCAAACCCAGCAGCGCGATAAAACTCAGAATCGCGGCGATGATGGGTTGCTGCGTCAGGCTGGACATAAAGAGCCCCAGCGAGGCAAAAGATGCGGCCATCAGCCACAATCCGAGCGCGCAAAGCAGCAGATGGGCAATATCGAGATCGGTGGCGACATTCATCGAAAGCGTCATCGCGAGCAGCATGATGGTCACCACTGAAATAAACGCAACCAAGCCGACAAATTTGCCGAGCACGATTTCAAGCAGCGACGCCGGCGACGAAAACAGGAATACCAGTGTGTGATTCTTGCGCTCTTCCGCGATCTGGCGCATGGTCAGCAGCGGCACGGCGGTCATAAGCACCAGTACGGCCACGCCATACAAACCCGGCATCACAAATGCGGTGAAACCGATGCGCTGTTCCGGCAACATGGTGCCTTGCATGGCCACGAAATACTGCTCAACAGAATTGGTGAAAAACAACGCGAGCAACAGTTGCAACATCGCCAATATCACCCAGGCCATGGGCGACACAAACATGCTGCGCAGCTCCTTGCCCGCAATGGTCAAAATTATCTTCATGCCTGTTCTTCCCGATGAGTCAAACGCACAAACACGTCTTCAAGCGAAACTACATCCGGCGTGATTTGATACAGTTCCCAGCCTCCGGCCACGGCGGCTTGCACGATGGCTTCGGCCACACCTTCCGCGCCCTCGGCGAAACGCACGTGCAGCAGGCTGTCTTCCTCCGCGACTTCGGTCACACCCGGCAAGGCAAGCAGGGATTCTTGCGGCGGCGCCTTGCGCAGGCCGACCAGCAACCGGTCACTGCGGCGATTGCGCTCCAGATCCTTGATCGCGCCGCTGAATACCAGTTTTCCCTGATGAATGATCTGCACACGGTCGCACACCATTTCCACCTCGGGCAGGATGTGGGTGGAAAGAATCACGCTGTGCTCGCCGCCCAGTTCCTTGATGAGCGCGCGTATGTCACGAATCTGGATCGGATCGAGGCCGCGCGTCGGCTCGTCCAGCACCACCACCATGGGCGAATGGATGATAGCCTGCGCGATGCCCACGCGTTGCTGATAGCCGGTCGAAAGATTTTCGCACAGCCGCCCGCCCATGTCGGCAAGGCCGGTACGTTCCTTGGCGATGTCCACGGCACGTTTGATCTTGCCACGCGTGACGCCGTGGATGCGCGCGGAGAGCGCGAGCATTTCATCCACCGTCAATTCGCGATAAAGCGGCGGCGTCTCCGGCAGATAGCCGATGAGCGCCTTGGCCGCCTTGGGGTCTTCGAGTATGTCGATGCCGCAGATTTTCACGGTTCCGGCAGTGGGCGCCAGATTGCCGGTCAGCATCTTCATGGTGGTGGATTTGCCCGCGCCGTTCGGCCCGAGGAATCCCAGCACTTCGCCCTTGTTGAGGTTGAAGTTCACGTCGCTCACGACAACGTGGCTGCCGTAGGCGCGCGTCAGGTCATTGGCCTCAACGGTAACAGTAGTCATAGGATGGAATATCCGGAATCAAATGAGCCGCAAAATATAAAAAACGCTTGAACATTGTCAAGCGCTCATAAAAAGCGGAAACCTCCAAAATTGGAAATTCCCGTGCAAACAAGCTATATTGGCGGCCATTATGGATGAACTTGGTTAAGCTGTCACGGACTAACTCGGCATCCTGAATTTAAACGGACAACTTTTCCATCCATGAACATATTTCCCGTAAAACGCACCGCGCTCGCCATTACCCTGCTGTGCGCGGGCTGGGCGGCGCAGGCTGATGAGGCAATGCCTGCACAACAGCCGGAGCAAGCACCGGCGCCGAAACAGGCGCAACCGCAAGGGCTGACCGCTGATTTCATCTACAAATATCTGGCGGGGGAAGTCGCCGGTCAACGCGGCAATATCGGTGGCGCCGCTGCCGTTTTTTATGATCTCGCGCAAAGCAGCCGCGATCCGCGTCTGGCCGAACGCGCCGCGCACGCCGCCATGTTCAGCCGGCAGCCGCAATTGGCGCTGCGCGCGGTTACTCTGTGGGTCAGTCTGGATCCGAATTCGGTGGAAGCGCGGCAGGCGATGGCGCAGTTGCTGCTCAACAACGGCAAGCTTGAAGAGGCGCGCCCCTTCCTCGAACAATTGCTGGCCGATGAAGATTCCCGCGCGAACACTTTTATCGAACTCAATACCGTGCTGGCAGGGCATCCCGACAAGGATGCCGCGCTGAAGCTGATACAGGCGCTTGCCGCGCCCTATCCCACACAGGCTGAGGCGCGGCTCACCGTCGCGCACCTCGCGCTCAATGCAGGACAAAATGCGCTCGCATTACAGGAGATCACCGCCGCCGAAGCGTTGCGCCCGGATTGGGAACTCGCCGCCGCCGTGCATGGTGAAATTCTGCTGCGCGATTCGCCGGAAAAAGCGCTGAGCTTTTTTGAGAATTATCTGAGAAATTACCCCAACGCCGACGAAATCCGCCTTTCCTACGCCAAACTGCTCGTCGCCGAGAAAAAGCTCGATGAAGCGCGCACCCAATTCGTCAAACTGGCGAATTCGGGACAGAAAACCCCGGAAATGGCGATGGTCGTGGGGCTGCTGGCCGCGCAATTAACGGATTATCCGCAGGCCGACAAGTATTTCAAAATGGCGCTGGAACGCGGTTACAAAAATCCGGATCAGATTTATCTCTATCTCGCCGAATCCGCCGAGAAACAGAAACGCAACGAAGATGCCTACGCCTGGTATGACAAGGTGCAGGATGGCGAGCAACGCTTCAACGCGCAATTGCGCGCCGCCAGTTTAAAGGCCAGCGAGGGCAAGCTGGATGAAGCGCGCCGGATGCTGCATTCCATCCCCGACATGAACAGCACTCAGGAAGCCGCCGCCTTGCAGGTCGAGGCTGCCCTGCTCGTGCAAGCCGGGCAGGAGCAGGAAGCATTCAACGTGCTGGAACGCGCGATCAAGAATTTCCCCAACACGCCGGAAATGATCTACGACTACGCCATGCTCGCGGAAAAGGTTGACCGTTTCGACACGATGGAAAGACAACTGCGCATCCTGATCCAGCTTCAGCCTGATTTCGCGCAGGCTTACAACGCGCTTGGTTACACGCTCGCAGACCGCAACGAGCGTCTGGATGAAGCCGCCGACCTCATCAAAAAGGCGCTGGAGCTCAGTCCCAACGATCACTACACGCTGGACAGCATGGGTTGGGTGTACTACCGCAAGGGAATGCTGGATGAGGCCATCAATTATCTGCGTCGCGCTTATGCGGTTGAACCCGACCCGGAAATCGCCGCGCATCTTGGCGAAGTGCTGTGGCAGCAAGGCAAGCACGACGAGGCCAACAAAATCTGGGATGACGCCCTGCGCGCGCACCCTGACAACGAAGTTCTGCTCGACATCATCAAAAAATTCAGGCCGTGAAATCACGCATTCTTTTACTGGCGGCCATATTCGCGCTGACCGGATGTTCCACGCTGTTTCCGCCCTCCACGCCGCCGTCAACGGATACGGTGGCGCTGACGCAGCATCTGCGTTCACTGGAGAGCATCGCCGCCTTCAGCCTGGTCGGGCGCATGGCCGTGCAGACCGACAAACGCGGCCTCTCCGGCTCAACGCGCTGGAAGCACACCGACGAGGAAGATCATATTCTGCTTTATTCGCCGCTCGGTTCACAGGTTGCGGATATTCGATCCACACCGCGCGGCGCGACGCTGGTGACCAGCGATAAAAAAACCTGGCAGGCCGATTCGCCCAACGCGCTGTTTTACACCGCCACGGGCATGGATCTTCCGATCACCGGCTTGACCGACTGGGTACTGGGGCGCCCCGCGCCCGGCAGTTCACATGAAATCGTCGCGTTTGACGACCATGGCCGGCTCATTCATTTGCGGCAGAATGACTGGGACATCGAATACGACAACTACCAAACCGTGGAAGGCGCGGATTTACCCGGCAAGGTATTGCTGAAAAGCCGCGAACTCAATTTCAAACTCGTGATTGAGCAGTGGGGCACTTTGCCGCGCAAATGACGGATTCCGGCTTCCATTCCTTTCCAGCCCCGGCCAAGATCAACCTGTTTCTGCACATCGTCGGGCGGCGGCCTGACGGTTATCATTTGCTGCAATCCGTGTTCCGCCTGCTGGATCGCTGCGACACCCTGCATCTCAAGCTGACGGCGGATGGAAATATACGCCGCATCAAGGAAATTCCCGGCGTGCCGGAAGAAGCCGATTTATGCGTGCGCGCCGCCAAACTCTTGCAGGAGCACACAGGCTGCGGCATGGGTGTGGACATCCGCCTCGATAAAACCCTGCCCATGGGCGGCGGCGTGGGGGGCGGAAGCTCCGATGCCGCAACCGTGCTGCTCGCGTTGAATCGCCTGTGGAATCTCCATTTATCGCGGCAGGAGTTGATAAACCTTGGCCTGCGTCTCGGCGCGGATGTGCCGGTTTTTGTGTTCGGCCAAAACGCTTGGGCGGAGGGCGTGGGCGAAGCCTTGCAAGCCATCACTTTGCCGCCCGCGTGGATAGTCGTGATTACGCCGCGCATTCATGTTTCAACAGCCGCGATTTTTTCGTGCAAGGAATTGACAAGAAATGCGAATCCCGCGAAAATGGCGGCCTTTTTCAAGGGCTACGGTCGAAACGATCTGGAACCCGTGGTTTGCCGGCACTACCCCGCAGTAAAACATGCGCTGGAATGGCTGAGGCAATTCGGCGATGCCAGAATGAGCGGCTCCGGCGCCAGCGTGTTTCTGGAAGTGGAGAGCGAAGCCGAAGCGCGGCGAATTGAGGCGCTGAAACCCGAAAACACGGACGGGTTTGTTGCGCAAGGATTGGATAAACATCCTCTGCATGATTATGCAGGCTGAAGATTTTTTGGGGAGTCGCCAAGCTGGTTAAGGCACCGGATTTTGATTCCGGCATGCGAAGGTTCGAATCCTTCCTCCCCAGCCAGACAAGAAGAATGAGCGTGTAAGCAATACACGCTTTTTTCATTTTCGAGATGTTCGTTATATTAAAGGAAACCCGGTCTTGGCCTACGGCGAAATGATGGTGTTCACCGGCAATGCGAATATCAAGCTTGCCGAAGAAGTGGTCAGCCACATCGGCATCAGTATCGGTCGCGCCATCGTTGGCCGGTTCAGCGATGGCGAGGTGATGGTCGAGCTGCTCGAAAACGTGCGCGGCAAGGACGTGTTCGTGCTCCAGTCCACCAGCGCGCCGACCAATGACAACCTCATGGAGGTGATGGTCATGGCCGATGCCCTGCGCCGCTCATCTGCCGCCCGCATTACCGCCGCGATTCCCTATTTCGGCTATTCCCGCCAGGATCGCCGTCCGCGTTCCGCGCGCGTGGCAATCACCGCCAAGATCGTCGCCAACATGCTGACCAGCGTGGGCGTGGATCGCGTGCTTACGATGGATTTGCACTCGGATCAGATTCAGGGATTTTTCGACATTCCGGTCGATAACATTTATGCGACCCCGATCCTTCTGGCTGACGTGTGGAAGAAACACACCGAGCCCAATCTGGTCGTGGTGTCGCCCGATGTCGGCGGCGTGGTGCGCGCGCGCGCGCTGGCAAAACAGTTAAGCTCCGATCTGGCGATCATCGACAAGCGCCGCCCCAAGGCCAACATCGCCAAGGTCATGCACATCATCGGCGAAGTGCAAGGCCGCACCTGCATCATCATGGATGACATGGTCGATACCGCCAACACACTGTGCGAGGCCGCCAATGCATTGAAGCAACAGGGTGCGAAAAAAGTCGTCGCCTATTGTACGCACCCGGTACTGTCCGGCTCTGCGGTGAACCTCATCAACAATTCGCATCTGGATGAACTGGTAGTGACCAACACCATTCCGTTGCGCGCTGATGCGATCGCCAGCCCCAAGATACGCCAACTGAGCTGCGCGGAAATTCTGGCCGAGACCATATGCCGCATCAGCCGCGAGGATTCGGTCAGTTCATTGTTTACGGAATAAAAAGGATTCTGTTTTCAGCCCGAGGCTGAAAACGAATGAGTGCCGCCTGGTCGCGGGCGGCTTTTCAACCAATGTAGGAGTTTTATATGCAAATCGAAATCAACGCCAAAAAACGCGAAACGCAAGGTACGGGTGCGAGCCGCCGCCTGCGTCGTGCCGGCACTGTCCCCGGCATCGTTTACGGTGCGGGCAAGGACGCTGTCAGCATCGAGCTGAACCACAAGGAATTGTTTTTGCAATTCCGCCACGAAACCTTCCACGCTTCCATTTTGAATCTCAATCTGGACGGCAAGAAGGAGCAAGTGCTGCTGCGCGATTACCAGATGCACCCGGTACGCAGCGAAATCCAGCACATCGACTTCCAGCGCGTGAGCGCCACCGAGAAGATCCACGTGAAGATTCCGTTCCACTTCATCAACCAGGACATCGCTCCGGGCGTGAAGCTGGGTCACGGCATCGTCAACCACGTGATGACCGAAGCCGACATCACTTGTCTGCCGAAGGATCTGCCCGAATTTATCGAGGTCGATCTGATCGCGATGGAGCTCGGCCAAACCATCCATCTTTCGCAGGTCAAGCTGCCGGAAGGCGTGGAGTTCGCGCAACTGGCGCATGGTTCGGATGCAGCGGTCGTTTCCCTCCCGGTTCCGCGCGGCGGCTCGGACGAGGAAGAAACCGCAGCATCCGCAGCGGGCGGCGAAGCGGCTGCTCCGGCTGCGGAAACCAAATCCGAAGGTTAAACCGCTCGGCTCATGGAAACAACGCGCGTTGTGGCTCGCCAGAACGCGCGTTGTTACATTTCACGGAACCCTGACGCATGACCGCCATCCGCCTGTTCGCCAGCCTCGGCAATCCCGGCGCGCAATACGAAGCCACTCGGCACAATGCCGGTTTTTGGTGGATGGATGAGGTCGCGCGTGCGCATGGTGTGCGTCTCGCGGCGGAGCCGAAATTTTTCGGCCTGGCCGGACGCATAAAATCCGGCGAGCATGAAGCATGGCTGTTGCAGCCAACCACATTCATGAATGCGAGCGGTCGTTCCGTAGCTGCGCTTGCACGGTTTTACAAAATCGCGCCGGAGGAAATTCTTGTGATCCATGACGAACTTGATCTGCCGCCCGGCACCGCCAAACTCAAAAAAGGCGGCGGCAACGGCGGGCACAACGGCCTCAAGGATATTTCCGCCCAACTCGGCACGCAGAATTACTGGCGCTTGCGCCTCGGCATCGGCCATCCGGGTGATCGGCACGCCGTGGTCAATTTTGTGCTGCACGAACCGAGCCGCGACGAGGCCATTTTGATTCAGGACAGCATAGACCAAAGCATCCCCCTGTTCCCGCTTCTGCTGGCGGGCGAGATGGAAGCGGCCATGCTCAAACTGCATACCCAACCCAAGGAAAAACCATGAAGTGCGGAATCGTCGGATTGCCGAATGTCGGCAAATCCACTCTGTTCAACGCCATCACCCGTGCGGGCATTGAAGCTGCCAATTATCCGTTCTGCACCATAGAACCCAATGTGGGCATTGTGGAAGTGCCGGATGCGCGGCTTGATGCGCTCGCCAAAATCGTCAACCCGCAGAAAATCCAGCCTGCCATCGTCGAATTTGTCGATATCGCAGGCTTGGTCGCGGGCGCATCCAAAGGCGAAGGCCTGGGCAACAAATTCCTCGCCAACATCCGCGAAACCGATGCGATCGCCCACGTCGTGCGCTGTTTCGAAGACGGCAACATCGTGCACGTTGCGGGGAAAATCGATCCGCTCGCCGATGTCGAAGTCATCAATACCGAGCTCGCGCTCGCCGACATGGAAACCGTGGAAAAAGCCCTCGCGCGCGAAAACAAAAAAGCCAAATCCGGCGACAAGGAAGCCATCGTTCTATGCACGCTGCTGGAAACAGTGCAGAAGCATCTCGATCAGGGTTTACCGGTACGCACACTGGGCTTGGACAAAGACCAGTTGCAACTCATCAAGCCGCTTTGCCTCATCACCGTGAAACCCGTCATGTACCTCGCCAACGTCGAGGAAAACGGTTTCGAGAAGAACCCGCTGCTCGCTAAAATCGAAGAACTGGCGAAAAAAGAAGGCGCGCCCGTCGTTGCCATCTGCGCCAAAATCGAATCCGAAATCGCCGACCTCGACGATGCCGACAAAACCATGTTCCTTGAAGAAATGGGACTCGCCGAACCCGGCCTCAACCGCGTCATCCGCGCCGCCTACAACCTGCTCGGCCTGCAAACCTACTTCACCGCAGGCGTGAAAGAAGTTCGCGCCTGGACCATACATAAGGGCGACACCGCACCGCAAGCCGCCGGCGTAATCCATACCGATTTCGAAAAAGGTTTCATCCGCGCCCAAACCATTCCCTTCGACGACTTCATCGCCCACCACGGCGAGCATGGCGCCAAAGAAGCCGGAAAAATGCGCGCCGAGGGCAAGGAATATATCGTGCAGGACGGCGATGTAATGAACTTTTTGTTTAGCTCATAAGCCTCATTTCTTTGACATTCCTCCCCCGAAAAAATAAAATGGCGGACTTTGCTTTTTTGGTGATGTAGCTCAGCCGGTTAGAGCGATGGATTCATAATCCATAGGTCGAGGGTTCAAGTCCCCCCATCACCACCATCAGATAAAACGGCTCGCAGCAATGCGGGCCGTTTTTGTTTTGCATTGGGCATTTGCGCGTTATTTGGGACGGGGTTAAGCTTGCAGGCATGAAAGCTTTATTCAACCGGACGCCGAGGCTGGACGGCGTTGATGCAGCAAGCAAGCGCCAGGAAATCCGCGATTATTTTCATGTGACATTCAACCGTTACGAGCAGTTGTTTGAAACGCTGGCGAGTGACGAGGCGTACTACCGCAAGCCGATTACCTTGCGGCATCCGCTGATTTTTTATTTTGGCCACACCGCAACGTTTTTCATCAACAAATTAACGCTCGCAGGGTTGGTGACGAAGCGCATCAATCCGGCGTTTGAGTCCATGTTCGCAATCGGCGTGGATGAGATGAGTTGGGATGATCTCGACGAGACGAATTACGACTGGCCGACCGTCGCGGAGGTACGCGCTTATCGCAACGAGGTGCGGCGTGTGATTGACGATCTTGTCGCCACGCTGCCGCTGGAATTGCCCATCCATTGGGATCATCCGTGGTGGCCAATTTTGATGGGCATTGAGCACGAGCGCATCCATCTTGAAACTTCGTCGGTACTGATCCGTCAGCACGCGCTGCATTATGTGAAGCCGCATCCCGACTGGCGCCCCTGTCCACTAAGCGGAGAAGCGCCGATCAATGAAATGGTGCGGATTCCCGCCGGAAAAATCACACTCGGTAAAACCGACGCGACTTACGGCTGGGATAACGAGTATGGCCACCATGAGGCGGAGGTGACGGCGTTTCAGGCGGCGCGCTATTTGGTCAGCAATCATGAATTTCTCGAATTTGTCGAAGCGGGCGGCTATGGCGATGACAGCGTTTGGGAGGATGAAGGTCGTCAGTGGAAAAATTATGTACGCGCCACGCATCCGACCTTTTGGATTCCCGATGGTAACAACTGGCGTTTGCGCCTCATGACCGAGGAAGTGCCCATGCGCTGGGATTGGCCGGCGGAGGTCAATTATCACGAGGCCAAGGCATTCTGCAATTGGAAGAAAGTGAAAACCGGTTTGCCGGTGCGATTGCCGACCGAAGATGAATGGACGCGCTTGCATGAATTTTCCGGGCTGGCTGAAGTGCCGCATGACCATCGCGCCGAGGCTAATCTGCATCTCGATCACTACGCTTCATCCTGCCCCGTGACGCAATTTCGTCATGGCGAATTGTACGATGTGGTCGGCAACGTGTGGCAATGGACGGAGACGCCAATTTACCCGTTTGACGGCTTTCGCGTGCATCCGCTGTATGACGATTTCACCACGCCCACATTTGATGACCGCCACAATCTCATCAAGGGTGGCTCGTGGATTTCCTGCGGCGACGAGGCACTGAAAAGCGCGCGCTACGCCTTTCGCCGTCACTTCTTCCAGCATGCGGGGTTTCGCACCATTGTTTCAGATATCGCACCGCCGGATGCGATCCCTGCATCGCGCTACGAAACCGACGCTCTGCTGTCGGAATACGCGGAATTTCACTATGGCGACGAATACTTCGGGGTTCCCAATTTTTCGCAGGCGCTTGCCAAAATCGCGATTGCCGCAATGCAAGGCAAACCCATGCGCCATGCGCTGGATATCGGTTGCGCGGCGGGTCGTGCCACGTTTGAGCTTGCGCGACATTTCGAACGCGTAACCGGCATCGATTTTTCGGCGCGCTTCATCGGCCTCGGCGTGCAGCTCGCGCAGAATGGCATACTGCGCTATACGCTCAAGGACGAAGGTGAACTGGTACTCTACAAGGAACGGCGGCTCGATCAACTCGGGCTGGATGCGATGCGCGACAAGGTGGAATTTTTCCAGGGCGATGCCTGCAATCTCAAGCCACATTTCACAGGCTACGATTTCATTCTCGCCGCCAATCTGATCGACCGGCTTTATAGTCCGCGCAAATTTCTCGCGGGCATTCACGAGCGACTCAACCCTGGCGGCGTGCTTATGATCGCCTCGCCTTACACTTGGCTGGAAGAGCATACACCGCGCGACGAATGGCTGGGCGGTTTCAAGCAAGCGGGTGAAAACATGACTACGCTGGACGGGCTGAAAGCCGCGTTGAACGGGCATTTCCGGCTTATGGAAAAGCCGCGGGAAGTCCCGTTTGTGATCCGTGAAACGCGGCACAAATTCCAGCATTCATTATCCGAAGTCACGCTGTGGGAGCGCATCGCTTGAGCTTCGATTTTGATCGCGAAATTTCGCGGCTTGATTCGCATGCGCTCAAATACACGGCGCGCCTGAGCATGTTCGGCGACAAGGATGTGCAGCCGATGTGGGTGGCCGATATGGATTTCGCCGCGCCCAAAGTCGTGACAAACGCGCTGATTGAACGCGCCCGGCATCCCATCTACGGCTACACCCAGACACCCGAAAGCGTTTATGAATCGCTGGTTGACTGGATGCGCGAGCGCCACGGTTGGGCGATACAACGCGAATGGATTGTGCTCACGCCCGGCGTTGTGCCGTCAATCAACATGAGTGTGCTTGCGCTCACACAGCCCGGCGACGGCGTGATTGCGCAGCCGCCGGTTTATGCGCCGCTCTTTTCCGCTGCGACAAAAACGAATAGAACGCTAATTCTGAATCCGTTGCGGTTTGACGGGCAACGCTACGCGATTGATTTTGAACATCTGGAATCCTGCGCGGCCAAGGCCAAAATGTTGCTGCTCTGCTCACCGCACAATCCCGTCGGACGAGTGTGGCGCGAAGACGAGTTGAAGCAACTGCTCGCCATTGCCCGCCGCCATAATCTGACGATCATCTCCGACGAGATTCATGCCGACCTCGTGTACCCGGAATTTCATCATCATACGCTCGCGTCACTCGCAGATAACGCTGCCGATATCATCACCGCCGTCGCGCCAAGCAAAACGTTCAACATCCCCGGCCTCGGCCTTTCCGCGCTGATTGTTCCCGATGCCGAACGTCGGCAGGCTATCATGAAAATACTGGATATGATCCATGTGAATACCGCCAATCCCTTCAGTCTGACTGCGTTTGAAGCCGCCTACCGCGCAGGCGCGCCGTGGCTGGAAGCATTGCTGGTTTATCTGCACGAAACGCGGGATGAGGCCGCGCGCTTTATCGCGCAACATCTTCCTCGCATCCGCCTCATCGCACCGGAAGCGACTTTTCTGTTGTGGCTGGATTGCCGCGATCTCGGCATGAATGATGCGGCGCTCAAACATTTCATGGCGCATGATGCCAGGCTGGGATTGTCGCCCGGCTCGCAGTTCGGCGCGCAAGGCGCAGGCTTTATGCGCATGAATATTGCCGCGCCCCGGCGGGCGGTGATGGATGCGCTGCAACGATTAAGCGCCGCCATTTCAAATTGAAAGTTACAGGGGCGTACTTGCCCCTCGCAATCCGCCGGCAAGCTCGGGACAAACGCTGCTTGCTCATTGAAAAATAATTATTTTCAACCAGATAAGGTTTTCAGCTAGAATCGGAAAAAGACAACACTATCCCGAGCTCTTTTATGCTGCTTACGCACACGAGCCAATATGCTATCCAGTCGCTGGTCTATATCGCACTCAATGGCGGTGATGGCCCGTTGCTCAGTCGGGAGATCTCGACCAAACTGGGCGCGCCTTCCGCCTATCTTTCCAAAATTCTGCAATTAATGTGCAGAGGCGGTTTGCTGCAATCACATCGCGGACGACGGGGCGGATTCAGTTTGCGCGATCCCGCAGCCAATCTCAACTTGATGGACATCATCAACATTACCGAAGGCGAGAATTTCACCACGGAATGCCTGCTCGGCCTCAAACAATGCAGCGACGAAACCGCCTGCCCCATGCATCCGACCTGGAAACCGATCAAGGAACGCATCATACAAATGCTGAAAAACCAGACCCTCGCATCCGTGGCCGATGCAGTGCGGGAAGGTAAATACCGCCTTACGGATTTACCCGGCGCGCTTCATCCGGAGATTGACGCCACGTACGGTGTTTGCCCGCTTGATTCTTGAGTTGCCTGAAGCTCATCGCAGGAGAGGGAGTTGGAAGGAGCGTGTAAAATACGCGCATGAACGAACATGCGCCGCCTTACGCCCCGCTCACTCCTGATTTCATCCTGAACGCGCTGGAAAGCATCGGCCTCGCGTGCGACGGTCGCCAGCTCGCGCTCAATAGCTACGAAAACCGCGTTTACCAGATCGGGCTTGAAGCTGCGGCGCCGGTCATCGCCAAATTCTACCGCCCGGAACGCTGGAGCGATGCGGCCATCCTCGAAGAGCACGCCTACACGCAGCAACTGGCTGAGGCCGAGATTCCTGTTGTCGCGCCTCTCGTCATCCACGGCAAAACGCTGCACACGTGCGAAAATTTCCGCTTCGCCATCTTCCCGCGTCACGGCGGTCGCGCACCCGAACTCAGCGATCCGGAAACGCTGGAATGGCTGGGGCGCTTCATCGGCCGCATCCACGCCGTTGGCGCATCCAAAGATTTCCAACACAGGCCGACACTGGATATTCGCAGCTTCGGCGAAGAATCACGTGATTTCCTGTTGAACCACAATCTCATCCCGCCCGATCTGGAAGCCGCCTACCGCAGCATATCCGACCAGGCATTGGAACATATCGCGCATTGCCACGACCGCGCCGGACAAGTCCGCCACCTGCGATTGCACGGCGACTGCCACATGGGTAACGTGCTGTGGACGGACGAAGGGCCGCACTTTGTGGATTTCGACGACTGCCGCACCGGCCCCGCGATACAGGACTTATGGATGTTACTCTCGGGCGAACGCGCCGAGATGACGCGCCAGCTTTCCGATGTGCTCGCAGGCTATGAAGATTTCCGTGAATTTGACCCGCGCGAACTGCACCTGATTGAAGCACTACGCACCCTGCGCCTCATGCACTATTCCGCCTGGCTCGCCCGCCGCTGGCACGACCCCGCCTTCCCCCGCAACTTCCCCTGGTTCAACACCCAACGCTACTGGCAGGATCACATTCTGGAACTACGCGAACAGATCGCGCTGATGCAGGAGGTACCGTTGAGTATTGCTGGCCATTGAACCAACAATTAACAATTCGACGCTACCATCCTCACCCCCCTAAAACAAAAAATGTTCTAGTTGCACAAACTCAAGGATAAGCAAAAATGGACTATGACGATTACCTGCCCCAGCAATCCTGCAAAGTCATGCTGGGACTCATGCCGACTGTCCCGCGCACCCCGGCATTGTTGAGCGTCAAACTGCCACATGGATCATTCGCATTGGTGCCGGGGTTGTTGGGGACAGCGCGAAGTGTGAATCCGGATGGCGAAGTGCTTGCAAAACCTATGATGTATTGATTGTTTTCCACCGCTTGTAGTCCCGGCGGTAGGCTTGAGGGATAAACGCCCTGCGCGGTTGCTGTACGCTCCATCCATTGCGCGGCGTTGAGCAGTGCCGCACGCGCATCAGCGCGATTGGCGCGCCGGATATGTTCGTTATAAGCAGGCAATGCAATAGCTGCCAGAATGCCAACAATCACCACTACAATCATCAATTCGACAAGCGTGAAACCTCGTGTAAATTTTCGCATGTTCAGTTCCTTTTCCACGCATTATCTGGCGATACGCCATCCGGCACGTCTTCCAGGTTTGACGGGTGCGTTGTTCGTGATAGTCACACCCTTATCACCTACCCCTGCCATTGTGTTACCGAAACGAATATACGTGTTAACGTCAGTCTGGAAGCGATTGCCTTCGCCTGGAAGATACGTATGAAGAACACCGTCGATAATAACGGAAATAGTGCCGTTGGCATAACCGCCGCTATAAATATCAAAGTAATTAAGCGTCACCTTCGCGCCGCTGGCTGTGCTTGCATTACAGCTTTCCAGTTGGTCATTTGCTGCTGTGGCCACATCGGTTCCACTGTTGCTTGGCTCGGCACTAGCCACGTTCTCCGAATAGAACATCAACGTATTGCCCGCGCCCACCATCGGATTGGACAATATCTTGGCCATATTGCCATTGGCCTCCTCGGGAATATCATAATACCAGCCATAATAATGACCGAAATTGGGGGCGACACAGTCTGTACCAAAGTCTGCAGCGGCTGGTACTGAATTGTCGATCATCTCACAACCATCGGTATTCGTTGTGGATACGCCCACACTGACATCACCAGCAGGGGTCAAAACTCCTTCGCCTTGCTCATACAGACAGACGCCATAGCGTGATGCGCCGGTACCTGATCGGCAATCCGAGGGGATGGGTGAGGAATGGAAGTTCGTCGTATTACCCTTGTCATAGGCTTTGTCAATATTGGTACCGGAGCCCAGCAAAACCTGGCTGATTTTGCCCATTGTCGCATCCTTCCCGACCACCTCCCGATCAACTGTAATCAATTCGTCATCATACACGGCATAAATTGAATTCTGGGTCATGCTAAGCTGATCGGCATCAGTCAGATTCTTGCCCGTACCAAACACAACCATATAGCCACCTCTGGGGTGAGGCACCGCCACTGGGGCGCCGGTAATCGCCTGCGGAATGCCGCCTGGAAACGCCGCTGAAGTGGTGGCAGATACCACCGAAAACAGTGGCTCTTTGGAAGTACCACTACCGTTGGCTACCGTCCATTGCCCCGAATCCGAACTGGAAATATTGAACTTCCACAGATTGCCTTCCAAGTCGCCCGCATACACAAGATCGACCGTCCCATTGCCATCCACATCAATGGGACGCGGCGCACTCAATCCGTTGCCATCAATCTTGCAAGCAGCACCAGTGCTGTCTTCCACACCATTTTTCACACAAGTTCCGGATATTGTGTATAGCTTCATGTCCGTTGCCAGTGTTTGTATCAACAACACCGGGAAACCGCTGGCGTTGTTATACCCATTGCCCATGATGGCGGCCCATTTATATTTATGCGTAGAAGTATCCTGATCGTTAATCTGGACAATCTGCGCCGACTGGGTGGTATCGGCCTGCTCCATTACCGGTTGGCTGAACTGGTTGCCTATCATGTCCCACTGCGCTGCCGAGATGCCCTTGGCAAAAGCTGAGTCCTTCTCCGTCGCATCAATCAACACATCTTTCTGAAACTTGTTTCCCGCTTCTTCAAACGTGGCGGGGTTGGTTACATCCAGCACGAAATAGCCTTTTCCCCCCGCACCCAGTGTATTTACCAACACCGTGGCCCATTTGCCGGATTCCGTGGAGGTTCCGGTCTGGGCGTCACCGCTGAACGGGCTGCCATCAACCCAAAAGCGATGCGTATATAAAGGCGTTGTGGTGAATGCCTCCAATTCGGGAAGCAATCCGCGCGGGATATACGCCATCAGCTCGGTACCGGTACCGGGGGTGCTGGATGTGCCGTCCCCCGCATCAAAACCGTGCAACATGCCATCATTGGCGCCCACATACACCACACTTTTTCTTTTGCTGCCTCCGCTGCTGTACTTGGTAGCAAACGTGGCATAGGTCGTATCCATGGTGAAACGCGAAGGTTTGCCTACATAGATCACTTGCGAATTGTAGATGTCACCCAGCGGAGCCTGACGTATCGCCATGACCTTGGGGTTGTTCAGAATCGTGCTGACCAAAGGATCCGTGTTTAACCCGGTGGCTCCACCCCACTGAAAGTTAAGTCCGTCACCGTTGATTCTGTCAGCAGTAAAGATATTACGGCTCGATAGAATCGAGGCCGTCCACACAGGTGTGCTGGCGGCGGTGTTGGTATCATTGGCCGAATAAGCCTTTAACGCCCCGCTCCAGCCATGGAGAGTTCCGGTAATGGGGTTTCCGTCGCCCCATGTTACAACAGGAGTCATTGATGCAGGCGTTGCATCGCTCTCGTCATAAGCATAACTGGACACATAAGCCATTGTGTTGGTAGTCAACTCGCTACCTGAGGCCGAAGCCGAGGTAATACTGCCGGGCGCGGTTTGTGTGATAGCGATGCTCAAAATGTCCTGGAAGGCCTGTTGCAATGCTGTCGCACTGGTAGCGGGGTAAAACCTGCCGCGCCCATTGTAAGCAGCATGGGGCAAATCCATGTTGACGCCTATACTGGACCAACCTGCATTAACATCCAAAGAGCCAGTATCAGGCCATCTGATGGCCCCGGTTGCGTACTGCGCGAAAAAATTACCGTACGTTGCATCAAAACCATAGGGCAAACAGTAATTTTGATTCGCGTTAGGGTTCCCCGGCACCACTTCTTGCCACCTCCCGGCAGGAACATCCGCACCTCCGTTAAGAAGTAGCGTGCCGAATCCAATTGTATAGGTCTGCATGTGTTGCCATGTGGCAGGATCGTTTTGGGGATTCCAGTAAGGATCATACGTCTGATTTGTGGTTGCAGGCACAGCCATTCCACCGCAAACTGCTGCGCCAGGGTTTGTATAGGTAAATGTCGTATTCGCAGTAGTCGCCATGGTTGGGGTGGGGTCAACGACACCCGTACCCCTGCCTGTCAAATCGGTGGCCCAGTAATACATTGCAAAATCCGCATAGGTGCCACCTGTGTTGATATTGGTTCCGCCATCCCAATAAATATGGCGATACGGGTCTGCCGCTGACACATCGTACTGTTGTCCATCAGGGAGAGTGTGTGAACTGTTGTCGTAATTAACATATGCATTGTCAGAAGCCAGGCCCTGCGCAACACGTACTTGATTCACTGTAAATGCATTGCCATTGAAGCCGCCATCAGTCATGAGGATATAGTAGGATCGACGGCACGCCAAATGGGTCGAGGCGTCGGCTACTGCATCAGCAGACGCGCTGGCCGGCAGGCTGGAATTACCGTCAGCATCCGCAGGGCTTTCATTCCATGGATTGCTTTGAGGCTGTGTAGAAAGAAAATTGGTAAAATTAAGATAGTTTGCCGGGTTTGGGCTGGTAGTTCCATTCCAGGACATTGCTCCACCCCACTCGCAACCAAACATAGTATTGGCAGCCGAAAGCCAGTTACCCTTCAAGTACTCTCCGGCATAAACAATCATCGGCTGGGTGGGATTACAACCCCAATACGGATTTGCGGGGTTAGTCGCTCCAAATGGATATACCTGATTTACCCATTGTATGAATAGAGTTTGATAGTTCGCGTCATACAGCCGCATGGAGTTATCAAATTTCCGGCCGGTGACTGGGTCATCGAGAGTGTTTTTATAGAACCGATTGGGGCCAAATCCCGCATCCGCCCCTACGCTTTGAAAGGCCAGCCGGATTCTCCCCACCAAATTGTTGGTCGCGTTTGGTCCAAATACATTGGTAATCGCTGTCATGAGGGCTTGATATCGCATTTCTGTATTGAATCTACTGTCACACCATGCATCTGATCCACCAATACAGGTGGCGTCGTACGTCTGCATTGATCCCGTATTATCAAGACTGACAATGATATTGGGCATGACCCCCGGTGATGAGCTGCCCATAGGCGGAGTTTGGGTAAAAGCCACTTGAGCCAAAGCCAGACTCGGGGCGGCAATACCTGCAAGCACAAACAGCGTGCGTACCGCCTGAACTACCGGGCGGATATGGCCGGGAAAAGAGTTTTTATAAATTGACTTTTTGTTCATGATGCCACCTCTTCAAAGAATGGGTTGGTTTTGCCGGTTCAAATTTGATTGTCTCGTGTCCATGGGGTTAGCTGCATCCGCCAACAATGGCGCTGGGTATGCATGGATAAGGCACATAATAGGTACGCAAGACTGAAACAGTGCCGCCTCTCAGCCCCTGCGCCAAGGCTGTGATGCGAAAAATAAAAGGATATGAACTGTCAGGCACGGGAACATTGGCAGGTATACCACTACCTACGGCTCCCGACGCAGAGTTATAAAGAAAAATCTCGACCCAGTAAGCACCTTTGAAATTTTGCGCAGCACCTCCCAGCCCCAGTGCCAGACTGGTGCTGCCAGCGCTGGCGCCGTCACCCCAATTCACGTTACCCAAACTGGCAGTGAACTGGTTATAGCCCGCGCCATTGCTCAGCAACTGAGCGCCGCCGTTATTGATCGCAGAAGCTTGAAAAGTTAATTCAGTAGGTGAGTCGGAAATACATACGCCCCGGTAAGTTGCATTGGCCGCGCATGTGTTGATTGTACCAACGATGGCGCTGGTATTAAGCATTTGCGCATAGCCCGCTTTGTTGGCCGGATAACGCACAGTGCATGCAGGCGCCGGATCTGCGCCTTGCTTAAGCGTTGCATTGGTACCCGTAGCGCCCAGCCCCCCCGGCAAGCAGTACAGCCCATTGTTGAGTCGGATGTCGCGTTGAGCGGAATCAATCAATGCTTCCGCAGCGGCATAGGCGCGCTGCTGGTCACTCTGATTGCCCACCAGTGATTCGTTGAGTATGCTTACGGAAACCCCACCCAACACCAGAATAAGCGCGAGCAGCAAAACAACCATGACGACGAACAGCGAAACGCCGCGCTGGCGGGTGGCAGTTTTTATCCGGGCATGCGTATTATGCGAATGCCTGTAATTTTGGATGGGGTTATCGGAATGGATACGCATGGTTTTATCCGCCGTTAACTGCTGATGTTGCGCAGGTAAAAGGTCTGCTTGACGACACGATGAATACGTTTATCGTCGGGAGTGTTGTAAGGGACATTACCGCGACAGTCACCACTCCCAAGCGTTTGGGGAGGCGCATTGGTCGGGTCGCCTTGCACTTCCAGACAGATTTGCACTCCAACGACATTTGCCCAAGCCATGCCGGCGCTGGCATTTTGAAGCGTAACTTGATCGCTGCCATTAATGAGCAGGTACTTGACCTTCATAGCCACCACGTTACTGGCGATGGGCTGCTTAGCTGCCGTTGAAGGCGTGGCGGTATCGTTATTGCAAACCAGGTTGGTTCCATCAATGAAAAACTGGCTGACCACACGCTCCTGTGTTCCTACTGCTGTGGAGGAAGTGCCTATACAATTGCGGGCTGGCACTGCACCATCAGTATCATTGGGTGCGGTATAGCTAACGACGAGGGAATCAGAACCAGCACCACCATCTGCGCCGTAAATTGATACCGAAGGATTTACGGCATTGATACCCCCTATGGCGCTAGTGTCAAAAGAGATATAGGGCATATCGCTGACTGCATCGCCCGAGTTTGAAATGGCAACCACGGCACCCGCCTGAGTGATTTGTTGCCCAATCTGCAGCATGATCAGCGAAGCTTTCTGCTCCAGCGCCGCACTGTCGGAAATAGTGCGTCCCGCAACGCGGGTCGCCATCAAACTGCCTGTGGCGACCATTACTACCAGCAAACCGATGGTAATGCCGACCATCAAATCAATCAGGGTGATGCCATGCTGATAAAGTTTTATGGAGTGTGTCATGGCGCGGTCAACGTATGGGAATGTCGATAAAGTCGATGTGGCAAATAAAAACATCCGCACCCGCAGTATCACTGTCATTGGCGCATATTTCTGCGGGATCCCCGGAGCTGGTAACTTGCAATGAACTGTCCACCTGCCGATCCGTGGCAGTACCGGTCAGAGTGGTGTTGGTATTTTCATTGGCCTTCCACGCCACAATAATCTGTAACTGTCGCGGGCTGGTCTGCCAGATACTGGCTTGGCCTTTCATTAAGGAATTTTGCACTTCCAGTTTCCAGGCATAAACATCGTAGGCCGCTCGTTCCGTAGATGAACAAGGCGTTGCAATAGCGCCGCAGTCGGTGCCGGGTGCCGCTGGAAGACTAAAGTCACCCGCTACTGTGCTGGAGTACCGCGAAAGCGTTGTTGAATAACCCACATCAGCTCCAGGTTGGGCTCCGGCGACGTTAAGGCGGATGCGGTCACCCAAATCGCCGATCAGCCGAATAGCGACAGCACGAGCATTGGAAGTGCGGGTTTGCACCAGCATGCGCGCCTGTATCTGCGCCAGCGCCAGTACGCCCATAACCAGAATCAGCAAAGCAATGAGCGCCTCAATAATGGCAACACCCCGCTGAGTGGTTTTTTTACTGGTTTTTCGCGACATATTCAACATATCGTTATGGCCTTGGTGGAATCATGTACAACGGTTCGGGGTTGACGATATATCAACCCATTCCGCCACAATACTGATTTTTCCGCCTATGCCCAAACAAACTGTGTTGACATAAGAGGCTGTTGCGGGATTGTTTCCATCATCTACAGGCCAGACATAAATTGCACCGGAACTAACTGTTCCGCCAGTGCTATCTGTTACAAATCCCAACGGACTGAAAATAATTTTTGTTTGATCGGAAGCAAACTCCACATTTAATTTATTGAAGGAACTTGCAGGGATGATTCTGAGAGGGTTGACCGGGTTGCCGGCTGAATCAACTACAGTGGAATCTTCCTTATCTGTATTATTGGGGTCACGCCAGACACGAATACCGCCACTCAAAACTTCAGAGTCGCAGTTTGTAGGATCGCTTGTAGCGTTACACATCCCGACATTACTCCTTGTGGTAATCGCGTTCGCGCGGGCAAATTGCAATGCATGAGAGATTTCCGATGCGGCCGTACTGACGCGGAATCGCTTGAAAAGATTGGTAAAACTGGGCAAGGCAAGTGCCACGAGGACAGCAACAACAAGAACCACCGTCATTAGCTCAATGATGGTAAATCCTCGATGCCCTCTTCGCCCCGATCTTTTAAAAATCTTACGCATATTGCGTTGTTATCCTCGTCCCCAAGCCTTGAATGCAGTATACAATGTTGTTACAGCTTCCTGATATCCATTTTCTGACAAGCGATAATTATCTACTGATAAACGGAAACAATACCATGCCAAGTATTCCAACCAAGAAGACACTACTACCATGACCATACACATTGCTGAATCCATCAACGAAATTCGTGCTTGTTATCCGGTGATCCGCGAATTGCGGCTGCATCTGGATGAGGAGACCTTTGTCGCACAGGTGTTGCGGCAAATGGCGCGACATGGGTATTGTCTGGTCTGCATCCAGGACGATCAGGAGCAGGTGGCTTCGGTGGCGGGATTCCGCGTGGCGGAATATCTGGCTTGGGGGAAGGTTTTTTATCTGGACGATCTCGTCACGCGGGAAGCATCGCGCAGTTGCGGGCATGGCGGGATGCTGCTGGACTGGTTGATTGAGCAGGCACGCGCCTTGGGTTGCGCGCAGTTTCATCTTGATTCCGGCGTGCAGCGGCATGACGCGCATCGCTTGTATCTGGGACGCAAGCTCAGGATTACTTCGCATCATTTTGCACTGGATCTGGGCAGCCAGTAATTTACCGTTTACCCTCTCCTGCCAAAGGAGAACGGTTTTGTTGATTTGATTGAAACTACAGGAGAACACCCATGCCTACCGCGCTGATTACCGGAGCCAATCGCGGACTTGGTCTTGAATTTACCCGTCAATATGCTGCCGAAGGATGGCAAGTGCTGGCTTGCTGCCGACGTCCGGCGGAAGCGGATGCGTTGAACGCGGTCGCGCAACGTTCGTCGGGAAAAGTTCGCGTTCTCGCGCTGGATGTGGCTGATCTGAATGCCATTGATGCGCTTGCGAAAACCTTGCAGGATACGGCGATTGATCTGGTCATCAACAATGCAGGCATCTATCCCGATCATCACAGCGATTTTGGCAAGACCGACTATGAGGCATGGATGCAGGCATTTCGCATCAACACGATGGCGCCGCTCAAGGTTGCGGAGGCGTTTGTGCCGCATCTCGAACGCGGCGCGGGCAAATTGATCGCCACGGTCAGCAGCAAGATGGGCAGCCTGGACGACAATACCAGCGGCGGTTGTTATCTTTATCGTTCCAGCAAAACGGCGGTCAATATGGTGATGAAAAGCCTGTCGCTTGATCTCGCCGCACGCGGCATTCGCGCCGTGATTCTGCATCCGGGCTGGGTGCAGACCGACATGGGCGGGCCAAATGCGCTGATCAACGCGGAGCAAAGCGTGAGCGGAATGCGGCGCGTGCTGGCAAATGTCACGAGCGAACAATCCGGTCATTTCTTCAGTTACGACGGCAAGGAAATTCCGTGGTAGCGTGCTGGTTCGTCAGCAAGTTTTTGTAAATAATGAATTTCATTATTTTCAAGACCGGCACAGGCAGGTAGTCTGCCCTCTGTGCAACTCAAAGGTTTCTCGACCCCCTCACCTGCAGCACATCTTTTATTCAATTGGAGTCACGCATGTACAGCATCAAAAATTACGGACTTGCCGCCGCGCTGCTCATCGCGCTGGGAATCAGCGCCTGCACACCACCCACACCACCAAGCGAGCAAAGCCAGGCTTACGCCTACGTATCCAATCAGGATGGTGGCGTGACCATCATAGATCTCGCCACCATGGAAACTACGGGCAGCGTGGATATCG
>JAITML010000015.1 GCA_031277395.1 Methylobacillus sp.
TATGCGGCGTTGAACTGGTGGCATGCGCCGGATTCGCAGGCCATGAACTTTGGCCCGACGCACGTCAAGGACAGCCTGCCGAAAAACCTGGGTGAGGCCAAGCTCGGCGTCGAAGGCCATCTCTCCCCCGCCACGACTGTATGGAGCGGCGTAGGTACCCAGTTCGGCAGCGATTACCGCAACGTGTTCTTTAATCTGGGGTTGAAGTATTCCTGGTGACCGGGAATCAGAGAACAGGAATCAGGGATCAGTAAAACCAGTTCTTTATCTGTTTCGTCATTGCGAGCCGCAGGCGAAGCAATCCAGAATGCGGCTTGCTTGCTGGATTGCTTCGGTGCTTCGCGCCTCGCAATGACGGTTCGAGAAAGTCAGCGTTGCAACCTGCTGGATCGCTTCGGTGTTTTACGCCTGCAAATCACAAATTTGCGTAAAAACTCCTTTAGTCTGTATTATCTGCCGCATTTATCTCCTATAAATTACACGCTCCCATGTCGAAACTGCTGATCGTCGAATCGCCTTCCAAGGCCAAAACACTGAAAAAATACCTGGGCAAGGATTTTGAAGTGCTGGCTTCCTACGGCCATGTGCGCGACCTTGTCCCGAAGAGCGGCGCGGTCGATCCCGATCAGGGCTTTGCGATGAAGTACGAAGTTCCGGATCGCAATACGAAGCATGTGGATGCGATTGCCAAGGCGGTCAAGGATAGCGATGCGATCTATCTCGCTACCGACCCGGACCGCGAGGGCGAGGCCATTTCCTGGCATATCGCCGAGATCCTGAAAAGCAAAAAGCTGCTCAAGGACAAGCCGCTCAAGCGCGTGGTGTTCCACGAGATCACCAAGAGCGCGGTGCAGCATGCGATTGAACAGCCGCGCGACATTTCCATGCCGCTTGTGAATGCCCAGCAGGCACGCCGCGCGCTGGATTATCTGGTGGGTTTCAATCTCTCGCCGCTGCTGTGGAAGAAAATCCGTCGCGGTCTTTCCGCAGGGCGTGTGCAAAGTCCGGCGCTGCGTCTTATTGTTGAGCGCGAACTGGAAATCGAGGCGTTCAAGAGCCAGGAATACTGGACGATACATCTGCAAAGCAGCAAGAACAGACAGATGTTCGATGCCAAACTGATCCAGTTGAACGGCAACAAGGTGGAGCAATTCACCGTCACATCGCAGGATCAGCAATCCGAAATTGTCGGCAAGCTGCTGGCTGCGAGCGCGGGCAAGACCACGGTGTTGCGCGTCGAAAAGAAACAGCGCAACCGCAGCCCGGCCGCGCCGTTCACCACCTCCACCTTGCAGCAGGAAGCGGTGCGCAAGCTTGGTTTCACCACCAGCCGCACCATGCGCATCGCGCAGCAGTTATACGAGGGCATCGCAATCGGCGCGGAAGGCACGGTGGGGCTGATTACTTATATGCGCACCGATTCCTTCAGTCTCGCGGCCGAGGCGGTGATGCAGATACGCGATTACATCAAGCGCCATTTCGAGCCGGACTATCTGCCGAAATCGCCCATCATGTACAAGACCAAATCCAAGAACGCGCAGGAAGCGCACGAGGCGATTCGCCCGACCGACATCCGCCACACGCCGGACAGCTTGCGCGAATATCTCACGCCCGAGCAATTGCGCCTCTATGAAATGATCTGGAAGCGCGCGCTCGCCTGCCAGATGGCGCCCGCGAAATTCGACGCGGTGAGTGTGGACCTCAGCGCCGGTTCCGACGCCAATCTGTTCCGCGCCACGGGTCAGACCATGATTTTCCCCGGCTTTATCGCAGTCTATATGGAAGGTCTGGACGACGCCGAGGAGGAAGGCGAAAGCAAACTGCCCGCGCTCGAAACCGGCGAAGTGCTCGATATCGTCAAGCTCTGGGGCGATCAACATTTCACCGAACCGCCGCCGCGCTATTCCGAAGCCAGCCTCGTGAAGGCGCTGGAAGAATTCGGCATCGGCCGCCCTTCCACCTACGCGAGCATTATCTCCACCTTGCAGGATCGCGAGTACGTGCTGCTCGACAACAAGCGTTTCAAGCCCACCGACGTTGGTCGCATCGTCAACAAGTTTCTGACCGAGCATTTCACCAAGTATGTGGACTACGATTTCACGGCCAACCTGGAAAACGAACTGGACGATATCGCCGAAGGCGGACGCGACTGGATTCCGGTGCTTGATGATTTCTGGAACGGCTTCAACAAACTCATCGCGGACAAGAAAGACGTTGACCGTCCCGGTACCGAAGTGCTGGACGAAGCCTGCCCCAAATGCGGCAAACCGCTATCCAAACGCCTCGGCAAGCGCGGCAGCTTCATCGGTTGCACCGGATACCCGGAGTGCGACTACACCCGCAATCTGGACGGCGAAACTCCGCTCAATAACGAGCCGGTCAATCTCGGCCCCGACCCGGCGAGCGGCAAGGATATCCTGCTGCTGAACGGCCCCTACGGGCCTTATCTGCAAGTCGGCGAGAGCGGAGACGATCCGAAGAAAAAACCCAAGCGTGTGAGCATTCCCAAGGAAATTCCCGTGGCGAGCGTGAACCACGAGATCGCGCTCAAGCTGATCGCGCTGCCGCGCGAAATCGGCCTGCATCCTGAAACCGGCAAAAAGATCACCGCCGGGATCGGCCGTTTCGGCCCCTATCTCAATCACGACGGCGCGTTCAAGTCGATTCCCCGCTCCGACAGCATTTTCGACATCGGCCTCGACCGCTCGCTGGAACTGCTCGCGCAAGCCAAAGGCAAAGCGGCGCCCTTGCGCGAATTGGGCGAGCATCCCGAAGGCGGCTCCATCGCCATCCATTCCGGCCGCTACGGCCCCTACATCCAGCACGGCAAAATCAACGCCACCCTGCCCAAAGACGAAACTCCGGAAGAAATTACTCTGGAGCGCGCACTCGAACTGCTCGCGGCGAAGGTGGCAAAGGGTGGAGCGGGGAAGAAAACAACGGGGCGCAAACCGGCGGCTACGAAGAAGACGAGCAAAAAATAACCTCGATTGCTACTGCTTCACAGCAGAGACTCCGGCAATCGTTTGCCATCATGAAAATTCCCTGTGTTTATATTCTTGCGAGCAAGAAAAATAGCACACTTTACACGGGCGTGACATCCAATCTCGTCCAGCGGGTCTGGCAACACAAGGAAGGGATCGTAGAAGGGTTTACGAAAAAATATGGCGTCAAATTGCTGGTCTGGTACGAGATTCACGCAACGATGGAAAGCGCTATCGCGCGTGAGAAACAAATCAAGGGCGGTAGCCGAAAAAAGAAATTGATGCTGATCGAGGCAAAAAATCCTGACTGGAAAGATTTGTACGCAGAAATCTGCGGCTGACTTTTACCCGACCATCGCAAACCAGCGACCTTATCCTGCCATTGCAAACCAACCGTCTTGCCTCGTCATTGCGAGCCCAAGGCGAAGCAATCCAGCAGACCGCAAGACTGGATTGCTTCGGCGCTTCGCGCCTCGCAATGACAGCGGGAAGCTCGCCTTATTCACAGACAATATCGACGGCGTGGAATTCCCGCTAAGGCCGTATCTCTACTTCCGTTCCCAGTGAAACTGTTGCAAACAATTCCTTGATGTCCGCGTTTTCCAGCGCGATGCAGCCCCAGGTCCAGTCACTGCTGTTGCCGCCGCCGTGGATGAAAATTTCGCCGCCGAGTTTGGTATTCCACGGCGGTATTTTTCCCTGTTTGGAAGCGCGCAGGATGGCCTGATATTGGGCTTTGCTGATAAGCCCCGCTTCAAGTCCCCGCTCGGCATCTTGCGCGTTGGGATAGCTCAAGCCCAGTGACAGATAGAACTGGCTGGCGGCGTTTTTGATGCGGACATGGTAAATGCCTTCCGGTGTTTTGCCGTCACCCTGGCGAATCTTGGTGCCTTTGGGCGCGAAACCCAAAGCGATCGTGTAAGTTTTTACCACCTTGTTGTCCTTGAGCACTTCGAGTGTGCGCGCTTGTTTTTTGACGAGGATTTTCAAGGTGTCAGCCTGCGCGTTAAATGCAGCGAAGGTGAGGACGATAACCAGCAAGTAACGAAATATTTTCATTGCTCATCAACCTTCTTTCGCGCCTGTCAGACGGTTGCTTTCCAGCCATTTGCGCACGCGGTTGGCATCGCCGATGCGGGTCAATTTGCCGTTGGAATCAAGCAACACGATGATGAGCGGCTGGCTGGCAACTTCGGCTTGCATGACGAGGCAGCGGCCTGCTTCGCTGATGTAGCCGGTTTTGGAGAGGCCGATGTTCCAGTCGCTGTTGCGCACGAGGACGTTGGTGTTGTGGAATTCGGTTTCGCGTCGGCCGGTATCTACAGCATAAGAAGCAGCCGTGCTGACTTTGCGGATTTCAGGGTAATCGTAGGCGGCATTGACCATTTTGGCGAGATCTTCGGCGGTGGAAACGTTGCCACCATTGAGGCCGGTTGCGTCAAGGAAACGCGTATGGGGCATATCCAGCGTTTTGGCTTTGGCATTCATCGCGCGGATGAATTTCTGGTAACCACCGGGATAGGCGCGGCCGAGCGCGGACGCAGCGCGATTTTCGGAGGCCATGAGCGCGAGTTGCAACAGTTCCCTGCGCGTGAGTGTGGTGCCGACGGGCAGCCGCGAACGTGTGCCGCGTAGCGTATCCACATCAGCGGAAGTAATCGTGACCGATTCATCCAGCGATTGTTTGGCATCCAGCACCACCATCGCTGTCATGAGTTTGGTAACAGAGGCCATCGGGGTGGGTGTATCGGCGCCTTTGGCGTAGAGCACTTCGCCGGTTTCCTGATTCATTACCAATGCCTTGGCAGAAGCGAGCTTGAGTTCTCCGTCGGAAAAATCGTCACCCAGCCCGATTTGACTGGCGTTGACCGGTGCAGCGTAATTGATTTTTTTCGCCTGCGCCCTGGCGCCGGATTTGGATTTGTTTTTTGCGTCGGGTTTTCTGATTTTGGCGTTTACTTTGGACTTCTCCGCGCCGGGTTTGGCTTTGGGTTTGGGTTTGGTTTTTGTTTTGACGACGGGCTTGGCTTTCGCCTCCTTCTTGGTTTTGGTATTTTTTTCCGCCTTGGCTTTAGTTGTGGTCGAAGTTTGCTTCTTGCCGGAATCGGCTGCCCAAGTGGCTGGCGCGGAAAACGACAGCGCCAGCACGATGCTCGTCAACACTATTTTCAAGAACACCTTGAAACTCCTGCAAAACGACAAGTAGCTTCATGGTACCCAAAAAATCTTTATTTGTCATCAAGATATCGAATATTCTTGATTATTTGGATTAAGAGCGAATCCGCATCCAGTCAAAAAATGCGCCGGGATCGGTTTTGCGGCCGGGCGCGATGTCGGAATGACCAACCACGTCCGTGATCGGATAGGCGGCTTTGAGCGCGGCCAGCAATTTTTCCAGCGTCGCGTATTGCGCTTCTTCAAACGGCCAGTGGTCATCGCCCTCCAGCTCGATGCCGATGGAAAAATCATTGCAGCGTTCGCGCCCGCGCCATTGCGACACGCCCGCATGCCACGCGCGTTGGGCGCAAGGAACAAATTGAATCAACACGCCGTCGCGGCGTATGAAAAAATGCGAGGACACCTTGAGCTGGTGTATCTCCTGATAGTAAGAATGTTCATTTGGGTCGAGGCTATTGGTAAATAATTGAATCACGCCATCGCCGCCAAACTCTCCCGGCGGCAGGCTGATATTGTGAATGACGACCAGCTCAACCGCCATTCCCGCCGGTCGCGCGTCGCAATTGGGCGAGGCGATCTGGCGGGCGGCGGGCATAATGCCGTCTGCGGCTATGCGGAATGCGCTCATCTCCGATACAATCCCAATCCAATCAACTTCGCTGGGTCACTCATGGTTTTCGTCGAACTCCTCGTTATGCTGGTAGTGATTTTAATCGCTGCTGAAGTCTTTACCAACGCGCTTGAGCATTTGGGCGAAAAACTCAAAATCTCGGAAGGCGTGACGGGTTCGCTGTTTGCCGCTGTCGGCACGGCGCTGCCCGAGACCATGGTACCGCTGCTCGCACTGCTGGCCGGGACAAGCAATACCGAGGTGAACGAGGAAATCGGCGTGGGCGCGATACTGGGCGCGCCGCTCATGCTTTCCACACTTTCGCTTGCGTTGATGGCGTTGTCCGTACTCGGCAAACGCGGCGCAAGCGGCGCGCTGACACCGGAAAAAACCGGCCTCACGCGCGATCTCGATTTCTTTCTTGCGGCATTTGCATTCGCGACCGTCGCATTGTTCATTCCGCACAATTACGCGCCTGTGCGCCTGGCGCTGAGCGCCTGCATGGTGCTGATCTATTTCGTTTACGTCATGCTCACCTTGCGCGCCTCCAAGTCGCTCGTGAGCGAGGGCCACGGCACCAAAGCGGACAAACCCATGTTTCTGTGCCGCGTGGGGCTGCCCGAAAACATGGTCGTGATCATCCTTCAACTCGCGGCGGGATTGGGATTGCTGGTATTCGGCGCGCACGGTTTCATACACGGCGTGGAGGAAGCCGCCAAAATACTCGGCATTTCCACATTGCTGCTTTCGCTGCTGATTATTCCGATTGCCACCGAACTGCCGGAGAAGGTCAACAGCATCCTCTGGATACGTCACAACAAGGATACGCTCGCATTCGGCAACATCACCGGAGCGATGGTGTTTCAGGGTACGCTGCTGCCCGCCATCGGCATCATGCTGACACCGTGGCAGCCGCGCAATGAAGTGCTGGCCGGCGTCGTCATCACATTGCTCGCCGCCGTGTGGCTGCGCGCCGTGGTTGCGTGCGGCCATATTAAAGTTTGGCATCTGTGGTTGAACGGCGTGCTGTACGCGACCTATCTCATCATCGCGCTGTCGTGATCAAACAAACACGCCTCACGCCTGCTCGCTGTGTTCCTTGCAGCAGTAATATTCACCTTTGCGCAAAACGCTTTCGGATCTCGGCAGATGCACGCCGCACACCTTGCACGCCACCATGGATTCCTCGCGCGGCGGAGTGCGCGGTGGCGGCCGCGTGCCGCGCCGGGCTTGCTTGAACAACAGAAAAATCACCACACCGGCCAGCAGAATTAACAGCAAACGTCCCATGAGCAGGCTTCCCAGACAAAAACCTGATTGTAACGAAAAGCCGGAGACGCAACAAAACATCCCCTGCTATACTCAAAATGCAAACCGGACTTGCGCAGTCTTTCAAACTTTAATGAAGAATGGCTACATCCCAGGAACTTTCCGAATTTCTCGCCGAAGTTGAGCGACGCGCTTACAAGCAGGCGATATATGCCGTGCGCAATGAGCACATGGCGCTGGACATCGTGCAGACCGCGATGCTCAAGCTTGTGGAAAAATACGTGCGGCGTCCGGCGGAAGAATTTCCGATGTTGTTCCAGCGCATTTTGCAGAACGCGATACGCGATCATTTTCGCCGCCAGAAGGTGCGCAATCTGTGGACTACACTGTTTTCCTCGCTCGCGACCAATGACGAGGGAGAGGAATACGATCCGCTGGAAACGATTTCTTCGGTGGAGGACGATGGCCAGATCGATCCGCAAAATGAAGCGGAACGCGCGCAGGTTTTGGCTATCATTGAAGCCGCGTTGCAAAACCTGCCGCCCCGTCAACGCGAGGCATTTGTGCTGCGTTACTGGGAGGATATGAATGTTGAAGAAACCGCGAAAATAATGGGATGCTCCGAAGGCAGTGTCAAGACGCACTGCTCGCGCGCCACACATGCGCTGGCTGCAGTGCTCGAAAAAAAGGGAATCCGGCCATGAGCAACGAACAAAACATCATCAAGAAAATTGTCACGGCACTCAATCAGGGCACGGAAAATCTGGATCGTCCCACTGCGGACAAACTCGTCACCGCGCGGCACAAGGCCGTGGACACGGCGCGCTCCATTTACGCGCATCAAACGCAACTCGCCGGCATGGGGCATTCGATACAGGAATTTTTTCACGGTCACACCGGCCGGATCGCGGGATCCATCATCGCTGTCGCCGTGCTACTCACATTCGTCGTGCTGCAACAGCAGCGCACTGAATCGATCAGCGCATATGCGTCGCTACTCGCTTCCGATCTGCCGCCGGAAGCTTATCTGGACAAGGGGTTTGATACATGGCTGGAAAATACTTCGCGGCGCTAATCGCCAGTGCGGTTTTCTGGGCGGCAAATGTTTGCGCTGCTCCCGAAGCCAATCCGCAATGGGCGCAGCTAAGCGCGGAACAACAGAAGGTTCTTGCGCCGCTCGCCAAGGAGTGGGATACCTTGCGTCCGTGGCAACGCGAAAAAATGCTGGACATCGCACGCGACTACCCCAAGATGAATCCTCAGCAACAACAACGCGTGCAGCAACGACTGGATCGCTGGAGCCGCATGACACCTTACGAACGCGAAAACGCGCGCAAAAAACACGAGGAATTCAAGGCGCTACCGCCCGAAAAACAGGAAGAACTGCGCCGCAAATGGCTCGAATATCAACGCCTGCCGGAATCCGAGCGGCGCAAACTGCGCGGCGAAACTCCCGCGCCCATTCCCGATACTCCATGATGACAACCCCCGGTTTTTGGCGTCGCATGGGCGGCGTGCTCTATGAAGCCCTGGTAGTGATTGCCATCGCAATGCTGGCCTCCGCCATCGTCACTACAGTTCATTCCTCCGCCACCGCCGGTTGGGGGCAACTATTGCTGCGCGTGATTTTGGTGCTGATGATCGCCGCCTATTTTCTTCTGTGCTGGACACGCAGCGGCCAAACACTCGCAATGAAAACCTGGAAATTCCGCGTCGTCACGCAGAGCGGCCAACTGCTGACTTTGCCGCAAGCCTTGTGGCGTTTTGTACTCGCCGCGCTGTTCACATCCGCTGCTGGAATCGGCTTCTGGTGGGCGCTTGTGGACAAGGATCAACAATTTCTGCACGACCGGCTGGCCGGCACGCGATTGGTAATGGCAGGGAAATAACGCCTCCCCTTCACACGGCAATGAGGCAGAACTTAGCGCCGCTCGTTCCAGAACAACATCATCATCCCGCTCGCGAGGAACAACAGCGTGGGAGTTATTGCGCTCACGGGAGGCGACCAGTCATTAAGCAGACCGAGGTGGATGAATACGCGGTTGAGCACCTGATAGCTGATGCCGAGCAGGATGCCGACGGAGATTTTCGCGCTGATGCCGCCCACGCGTTGCTGCAGAAAACCGAAAGGCAGCGCGAGAATGACCATCACGAGACAGGCGATGGGATAGGTCATTTTTGACCAGAGCGCGGTTACATGACGCGTGGTTTTCTGGTGGTTTTCGGCAAGATGCTGGATGTAGAAATACAGATTCCACACCGACATTTTTTCCGGCACAACCAGCAGTACATTAAGCAATTCCGGCTGGATCGCCGAATTCCAGTCCATCTTCTCCAGTATTTCGGTACGGACGCCGTTGTCGGTAAAACTGGTTTGCGTCACATCGGCCAGCTCCCAGTACTTGCCGTTGTATTTTGCGGTTTTGGCGTTGCTGATCGCATGCAGACTGTAATCCTGATCGAGTTCGTAAATGTGCACATTTTTCAAACCGGCGTCGGGCAGCACTTCCTCGATATTGATAAAGCTGCTGCCGTCCTTGACCCATACACCCGAGCGAAAACTCCGGGCAATCACGGAGCTGCCGGGTTTGGTCGCAGCGGAGCGCAGGCTTTGCGCCGTTTTTTCGGTGAGCGGCGCCACCAGCTCGCCACCGATGAAGGTCACACCTGCGAACAGTGTGCCGGCAAACAGCAACGGAACCGCCATCTGCACCATCGAAATGCCGCTGGTGCGCAGCACGACCAGTTCGGAGCTGCGGCCAAATTGCGCCAGCGCGTACAGCGTGCCGATGAGCACCGCGACCGGAACGACTTCATACACATGGCCGGGCACGCTGAGCAGCACAAACAGCATGATTTGCGGCAGGCCGTAAACGCCCTTGCCCAGACTTTCCAGTTCCTGAATCAGATCAAAAAACGCGAACAGCGCGAGCAGCGCGAACGTCACCAGCACGATGCTGTAAACGACTTCGCGAAAAACGTAGCGGCTGAACAGTTTCATTTGCGGAACAATTTCGGAAACAGCGGCAACTGGAACAGCCGCCGGTAAAACAGATAAACAACCAGTGCGAGCACCAGCGCATGTATCGGCCACAACCCGACCATGGTCGCAATTTTGCCCTGCTGCACCCATGCCTGATTGATGCTCATGAGATTGTTGTAAATCCAGTAACCCAGCACCGCCAGCGCCATGTTGATGGAGCGCCCCGCGCGCGGATCGACGAAACTCATCGGTATTGCGAGCAGCACCAGCAGAAAAGCGGAAATCGGCGCGGAAAGCCGCCATTGAAATTCTGCGCTGCTTTCCCTGCTTTTGTTGAGCAGCAATTCCCCGCTGGAAAGCCGCTTGGTATCCGGCGGAGTTTCCTGCACCACATTGGGTTCAATGCGAATCGCGTAGCGTTCAAACGTGGTCACCGTGTACTCGCTCGTGCCGGGCTTGCCTTCGTAGCGCCGCCCATTTTGCAGCACGATGAAATTGTCTCCGTTCGCGTGTGTTTCGCGCATGCCGCTGTGCGCCAGAATTACGCCCAGTTTCTGATGCTGCATGTTCTGCACAAAAATGTTTTTCACCGCCGTGCCGAACTTGTCGAAGCTCTCAATGAAATACACGCGATTCGCGTTGCTGGACTCCTCAAACACACCGGGCGTGATGGTGGACAATTCATCGCGCGCCTTGAGCTGGTCGGTGTAGCGCACGATCTGATCGGTGGCCATCGGGGAAACAATCAGGCTCAAACCCGCGATAATGACGATGACGGGCAGCGCGAATGTCATCACGGGACGCACCCATGCGGCCAACCCGAGGCCGGAGGTGAACCATACCACCATCTCGCTGTCGCGATGCCAGCGCGTGAGCGTGAGCAACACGCTGAGGAACAGCGTCAGGGTCAAAAGCAGCGGCAGCAGCTTGAGCAGGCTGAAACCGAGCAGCGTGGCGATGGCATCGCTTGCAACATTGCCGCGAGCGGCCAGCCCGAGATAATATGCCGTGCGCTGGGCGAGCACGATGCCCACCAGCGTGAAAAAGGTGACGAGGGCGGTCGAGTACAGCTCGTGCGTTAATGAACGTTTGAATATCATTCAGGTTTGAAATCGGGTGGAAACATTGGATAATCAGGCATATTGTAGTGACAAGGATTCCAAGCCATGAAATTTAGCATAAAAAACGGTAACTCGGAGAAACAGCGCACAGCCTGCGTCATTGTCGGCGTGTATGAAACGCGCAAGCTCTCCGAAGCGGCTGCCGCCATTGACCATGCTTCCGACGGCTATCTGGTCGGTATCATGCGGCGCGGCGACATGGATGGCAAGCTCGGCAGCAGCCTGTTGCTGCACAATGTTCCCGGCACCTTGTGCGACCGCGTGCTGCTGATTGGCCTCGGCAGAGAGCGCGATTTCAACGAACGCGCCTATCGCCGCGTTGTATCAGCCTCCATCAAGGCGCTGGAAACGCGCGGCGCGATTGATGTCGCCACCTTTCTCGCCGAACTTCCGGTCAGAAAACATGACATCAGCTGGAAGGTTGAGCAGATGATAGTGATTGCGCAGGACGCCGCCTATCGCTTCTCGCATCCGCAATGCAAAAAAGCGGAGGAACGAGGCGGCATCGAAAAGCTGATTATCAACGTGCCGCTGCGCAACGATCTCAGAAAATGCGACAGCGCCTTGCGGCGCGGCCTTGCCATTGCGACAGGCGTGCAACTCGCCAGGGATCTCGGCAATCTGCCTGGCAATATCTGCACGCCGACCTATCTCGCGGAACAGGCCGTCGAGCTTGGCAGACAGCATAATTTCAAGGTCGAGGTGCTGGAAAAATCCGACATGGAAAAACTCGAAATGGGTTCGTTCCTCAGCGTCGCGCGCGGCAGCCGCCAGCCGCCCAAGCTCATCGTCATGCGTTACAGCGGAGGCCCGGCCACGCGGAAACCGCTGGCGCTGGTCGGCAAGGGCATCACGTTTGATTCGGGCGGCATTTCCATCAAACCTGCCGCCGACATGGATGAAATGAAATACGATATGTGCGGCGCGGCCAGTGTGCTTGGCACTTTCAAGGCGGTCGCCGAAATGGCGCTGCCCATCAATCTCATCGGCATCGTTCCCACCTGCGAAAACCTGCCGGACGGCGACGCAAGCAAGCCGGGCGACATTGTCACCAGCATGTCCGGCCAGACCATAGAAATACTCAATACCGATGCCGAAGGCCGCCTTATTTTATGCGACGCGCTAACCTATACGGAGAGCTTTGAACCGGAGGCCGTGATTGATATCGCCACGCTGACCGGCGCTTGCGTAATCGCGCTCGGGCATCACGCAAGCGGCTTGTTCAGCAACTCCGAATATCTCTCCAGGGAATTGCAGCACGCGGGCGATGAAACCTTCGACCGCGTTTGGCCGATGCCGCTGTGGGATGATTATCAGGAGCAACTCAAAAGCAATTTCGCCGACATGGCGAATATTGGCGGACGCGCCGCGGGCAGCGTGACGGCGGCCTGCTTCCTGTCGCGTTTCACCAAAAAATTTGACTGGGCGCATCTGGACATCGCCGGCACCGCCTGGAAATCCGGCAAGGAAAAAGGCGCGACCGGACGCCCCGTGCCATTGTTGACGCGCTTTCTCATGAACCGCAGCGGGCTGGCTACTCGGTAATGACCCGAAAATGACGCGCATCGACTTTTATTTCAATGTTGAAGACAAGTTCCGCCGCATCGCGGAGCTTGCGCAGCATGCCTTGAGCCGTCAGCGCCGTTTGTTCATCTATACGCCGGACGCGCAGGCAGCGGCGCGGCTGGAAAGCGTGCTGTGGTCGCATCCGCCCGCCGCGTTTTTGCCGCATTGCCACAATAATCACCCATTAAGCGCGGAAACGCCTATCATCATGGATAGTCAGGGCGAAAATTTGCCGCACGACGATGTGCTTATCAACCTCTCGGATACACACCCGCCGTTTTTCAGCCGCTTCAAGGGCTTGATTGAAGTCGTCGGGCAGGAAGAAAATGATCGCAGCCAGGCACGCGCGCGATATCGCTTTTATCGTGATCGCGGATATGAAATAAAATCTCATGACATGGAGAATAATAATGGCCAACGAAGCAGATAATCAGGGGCAATTTGAACAAGTGCTGAACCGGCTGGATGCTTTCATGAAGCGCACCCAGGCCGCGCAACAACCCGCTGCAACCCAGAACTCCGCACCTCCCCGACCGGAGAGCGCACCCGCCCAAACCGGCGCGCCCCAAACCGGAACACCATTTGTGATTCTGGAAAAGCCGACGGATATTCCGCTGCTGACGGAAGTTTACAGCGGCGAAATCTCGCCCATCACGGCGGAAAGCAACAGCGAGCTCGCGGAGGCAGTTATCGATGCGCTCATGCCGCTCTTGCTGGAAAATCTCGACATCATCATCGCCGAAGAAACCATACGCATGGAACAAAACATCATCAAACGCATGCGTACTGAAATCGCCGCCACCCTGCGCGCCCGCGTCCCGACCCGCAAAGCTTGATTTGATGAGTCTTGCACCCCAAGCCAAGCGCATGTTGCGTTTAGCCTTGTGGGTGATAATCCCGATGGCGCTCGCCCTGAGCGTCGGAATCTGGTGGCTCACACACGACGAGCCGCTCATGCCCGAAGTCGCCGCCGCCCTGCGCTTTGAACCGCCCGCACCCGAAACGATGCGCGATAACGGCTACTTCACACTGCTTGGTCTGGGCGCGCCGCCAGATGAGGATGCGCTGGTCGCAGGACAACGCTTTTTCGCGGCACAACTGCAAAGCTACGAGTCGTATCGACGCACAGGCAAGAGCGAGCCTTTTGCCGACAGTCATCACCGCATAGACCAGCGACCGTCATCCTGCAATGCGGAAGTGGATGACTGCTACGCGTACTATGTCGCGCATGCAGAAGAACTCAAGGCAAATCTGGCCGAACATGCGACACTCACGACGCACTATCTGTCGTTGCAGGATAAACCGGTTTACGAAGAAATCGTTCCGCCCTATTTTGCAATTGCGCTTGCCAACTATCCGGATGCCGTCGATGCATCCGCGTTGATAGACATGCGCGCTGCGCTGCTGCTGAACGAAGGCCATGTGGACGAAGCGCTGGCGTTGCTGGAAACCAATGCCCAAATTCACCACAAAATGATGCAAGGCTCGCGCACCATGATCGGGTTTATGATTTCTCTGGCGATGGATGTGCGCCAGCAGCGCCTCATTAGCAGTGCGCTGCGCCATGTGCCCGCGCTAAGCGCCGATCATGCGCAACGGCTGGATGCGTTGGTGAGTTCATTGGCATCCGTGCCGATCACTGCGGCGCTGGAATACGAAATGCAGACCCAGTTGCTTCTGTACGACACACTGCCCAAGATGGCGAGTATTGCAGATGAGGAAGACTATCTGGTGAACGGCCCCTGGTTCAATCTGCTTTATCTGACCAACGCAACCCTCAATACCGCATACCGGCAATGGCAGGAACCGCTCCGGCTCTCCCGTTTGCCGCCGGATCAGTTAGCGAAGGAAGTCGCTGTCCGGCGGAAAACCGGCGATGCGACCGAAAGCAGCGGACTGCCTTTGCCATCTCGCAATTATGTGGGAAATGTTCTGCTTTCCATGGCCAGTATTGACTTCATGATTTACATCGAACGCGCCCACGATGTCGAGGGCTATCGCCGCCTCATTCGCCTGCAAATCGCCGCGCTGCATGAGCGCGTGCCGCCCGAGAAAATGCCCGAATGGCTGGCCACGCAACCGCCAGAATTGCGCGATCCCTACACGCTACAGCCGATGAAATGGGATGCGGCTACGCAGTCTTTGGTGTTCGAGGGCAAACAAAACCAAACTCAAAATCCGGAACCGAAAAACGTTTATCGCGCGTGGCTGGGCAAACCGTAGAACGCTGTCAGCACTACCCCCGGCGGGATGCCGGTTTTGTGGGTGTTAAATCTTCCCCAACGGGTTCGTAAGCACCCTTGAGTTGCTTGAACTCAAGTTGCGCAAGCAGGGTTTCAAGGTTTTGTTGCAGCGCAGCGAGATCCGTTTCACTCATTTTGAACAGCGCGTCACTCAAAACGCCACGGTGCGGCAAGGGAGCTTTGCGCAGAAGATCTTCGCCGCGCGAGGTGAGCGTGAGAAAAACCACGCGACGATCTGCTTCGCCACGATCGCGCGCAATGTAGTCCTGGCCCGCAAGCTTGTCGAGCAGATTGCTGGCTGTGGATTGGTGGATGGAGAGCGATTTGGCAAGCTCGGTGACGGTAATACGCGGTCTGCCGCCGATTTCGGCGAGTGCCCAGAGTTGCGCTCCGCCGATGCCGGCTTTGCGTTCAACTTCGTGCGAGTGCCGGTTGACCGACTGAAAGATGACGCGAAACAGCTTGAGTACGGCAGTCGGGTCAGCCGGTGGAGGGTGATTCCGGTTCATGGTCATGGTTATTTCTTTCTGGCATTATCTTGCATTTCTTGTATTACTTTAGAGGCCCACTCCTTGCCGCCCAGCCCGAAGGCAATCGCGAGCGCGAGAAATACCGCGCCTACGACGATGATGAACAGCGCGGTAAGCAGTTGCGTGCCGATGTTGAGTTGTTCCAGCGCGACAAACAATACGAAAACCTGCACCAGATATTCCGCCGATGTGCTGACCATGAGCGCGCCGTCAAATTTGATGCTGTGCAGCCAGGCGAATACGATGCGGTTGATGAAGCGCGCGAGCAGCGTGCCGAAGATGAGCACGAGAATCGCGACGATGATATTGGGCAGATATTTGGCGAGGCCGACCAGCAGGCCGGAAACATCCTGCAGACCGAGCATGTTGGCGCCGGTAATCACGAACATGAGGATGACCAGCCAGTAAACAATCTGGCTGATGATGCCGGACAGCGTGAGATTCAAATCGCCCTGTTGCAGAAAGGATTCAAAGCCGGATTTTTGCGCGACCGTGTCGAAATGGACAAAGCGCAGCAGTCGCAGCATTCCTCCGCGCGCCAGTCGCGCCACCAGCCAGCCGATGAACAGTATGATGAGCGCGGCAAAAACCTTGGGCACGAAATTCGCGAACTGCGTCCAGAACTCGTTGAGTGAAGCGACGAGAATATCCAGTTGTGTCTGCATGTAGTTTTCCATAATGTCTCAAAGTTCCAACATAGTTATGCAAATATATACAAGGGTCAAGGCATAATTTTACGCGTGAGCGCGGCAGCGAAAAAACCGTCTGTCGCATGGGTCTGCGGCAAGAGCTTGAAATAAACACCCGTATCCAGCGGAATTTGCTGTTGCGCGAGAATGGCAGCGGCATTGGCCAATTCAAACTCCGGGTTCACGGCGAGAAATGCTTCGACGATGGCTTCATTTTCCTCGCGCAACAAGCTGCACGTGGCATAGACCAACCGCCCGCCCGCTTTCACCAGCCGCGCCGCGCTTTGCAAAATCGCGGCTTGTTTTGCCGTCAATTCCAGAATGTCCTGCGGCGTTTGCCGCCATTTGAGATCGGGATTGCGACGTAGTGTGCCTAGCCCGCTGCACGGCGCATCAACCAGCACGCAGTCGAACTTGGCGATCAGGCGTTTGAGTTTCGCGTCGCGCTCGCTCGCAATTAGCTGGCTGTGCAGATTGGAAAGGCCGGAGCGTTTCAGGCGCTGGCCGAGATTGTGCAATCGTTTTTCCGATACGTCGAAGGCATACAACCGTCCGGTATTGCGCATCAACGCGCCCAGTGCGAGGCTTTTGCCGCCTGCGCCCGCGCAGAAATCGGCCACCATTTCGCCACGGCGCGGCGCGGCCAGATATGCAAGCAACTGGCTGCCTTCGTCTTGCACTTCGATTTTGCCGTCGAGAAACATGGGCTGACGGCTGAGCATGATTTTGGATTCCATGCGCAAACCGCTTGGCGAATAAGGCGTGGGCGCGACGACAATACGATCCTTGCCGAATTGTTCAAGCACTTCCTCGCGCGTTGCCTTTACCGTATTGACACGAATATCAAGCGGCGCAGCCTTGTGCAGGCTGCGCGCGAGCGCCAATGCCTCCTGCTCGCCGTATTGCCCGACCAGACGCTCCCACAACCAATCCGGCAAATCAGCCTGGATCGCCAATGGAAGATTTTCAGTGGATTTGGCCTTGATCGCGTGCGCCCATTCGGTCTGCTGTTTGTTGAGCAAAGGGCCGAGATCGCGCAGGCTGATGCCTTGCAAACGCAGCAATGCCGCGAGCAGCAAACGGCGCGGATCGCTGCCGTCCGCGAGATATTCCAGCAGGCGTTTGCGGCGCAGAACCTGATACACCGATTCGGCAATAAAAGCGCGATCCTTGACGCCGAGTTTGGGATACTCGCGGAAAAAAGCGCCGAGCTTGGCATCCGCAGGGCCGTTGGGCGCGTGCACCGTCGCCAATGCCATCGCTGCCTGCCGCATGAGGAGTTCGTTGATTTGCTGTGTCATGGTTATTGAATTTTCACCTGCGTTGCGACAAGTTCCACCGTCGTGCCGTCTTCTTCCGTCATGCGAAATCGCAACGGAAGGTAATGATAATCCGGAACCAGCCACAGTTCCGTTTTTTCTTCACCCTTGCTGCCTGTGTACATGATGCGCAGGCTGTTCATCCTGCCGAACGGAAACTCGATGATCTCCTCACCTTCAAAGGTGTAGTCATAAGTTTTCAGGCGCCGCCCGTCGGTAATCGTCAATTGCATCTGCGCCAGCGGCGGCATGAACATGAACTGATACATAAAGCTTATGAAATCCTGCGCGCCTTCGCTGAGCGGCACTTGCTTGTTGCGCATGCCTCCGCTTGCCAGATCCTGCTGTCCGCCTATGCTGAATGGCGATGCTGCCTGCTTTTTCTCCTCGCCGTACTTCAGCGTGAGTATATTGTGTTCCCAGTCAAACGCTGCCTCGCGTCCCTTTTTCCCCTGTGCGTAGCTGAACAGGGTCGGTTGCAAACCCTGGGCAGTGACATTGCCCGAGCTGCTCTGTTCAATATCCGAAAATGGCCATGGCAATTTCACCTCGCTGATCAGCACATAACGCGAGCCATCACGATCGTAAACCTGACGCGCTGTACTGGATATGCTTCCGCGCTTGATAGCAAAATCGATTTCAACATGATCCACCTGACCTTCCTGCATCATGGGCAGCCCGTCATAGGTAGCAAAGTTTGAAGTTAGAACCGGAGTTTCGGTCGGCCAATTAGCCGTGACAGGCGGCTGCTCCGGAATCGTTTCAGATGAATCCGCAACCACGGTTTCCTCCACGGGTGGCGGCGCTTCCAGCGGCAGAGTTGGCTCCGGCTCGGATTTCGGCTTGGGTTTCGCTTCGGGTTTTGGTTTGATCTCGGGCGGCGGCTCGTTTTCAGCCACCACGGTCGGCGGCTTGGGCAGCGGCTCCAGCTTGACCTTGAGAGGCGCGCTCGTCTCGTCCGTATCCCGCGCCCAATCCAGTCCGGAATAGCGCATGACCAATAGCACATGCAACACCAGCGAAAGCGCCAGTGTCAGCAGCAACAATTTGTTGAATCGCCTATTCCACCACATGCAGGCTGGTCAGTGTCTGCTCGTTCTTCACACCGTCGTCGTCAACCGCCACAATACGAACCGGAATGTAGCGAGCCTCCGCGCTCAGCCAGATTTCTCTCTGCTCATCACCCGCCTCGGCATCGACAAGATGCGTGGCGTTGTACTTCCCGGCCTTGGTTTGCACTGCCGTGTTCTGCTCGGTAATCTTGTAGTGATAAAGCTTGAGCTTGCGACCCGTGGTCACCGGCATGAAAACGTCCTTGCCGCGCGGCGGTTTGAACATGAACTGATAAGCGAAACTGGCCAGATCCTGCGTACCTAGCTCCAGCTCGGCGGTCACGGTTTTGTTTTTGTATTTCATCGTGAGTTGGCCGCTGGCCCAATCGAAATCAGCGGAAACACTTTTACCCAGATCCGCCTGCTGCTCGAAACGCACGGGACGCAGCCCGTCTTTTGTCACCTCACCCTCACTGGTGCGGCGCAGCTTGCCGAGCAGCTTGTAGGCATCGATGCCCTCGGTCACGCTTTCCACCTTGTATTTCCCGCCGCTCTGCGTGAAGGTCTCGGTCACGGTCGCAACCACCTGACCGTTGCGCGCATATTGATACACCGCCTTTATTTCCTTCGGCGCGGCATAAGCAGTCTGCACGATAATCAGCAGCGCCGGTAACAGCCATCGAATCATGGTAAAACTCCTTTTGTCCCGCGCATCAAACAGTACACATCAAACAACAACGGTTTGATGCTCACCTGCGACGCGATCCCGTATGACTCCGATGCGGAACACTTGTTCACCTTCCGCCGCGAGCAACGCCGTTGCGCGTTCGGCATCTTCCGCCGCCACGATCACCACCATGCCGATGCCGCAGTTGAAGGTGCGCAGCATTTCGTCCTCGGGAATATTGCCCTGTTGTTGCATCCAGCCAAACAGCGGCGGGATGTGCCAACTGCCGCGTTGCAATTCCGCCGTCACATTCTGCGGCAACACGCGCGGAATGTTTTCGCTGAGGCCGCCGCCGGTGATGTGCGCCATGCCTTTGACCGGCAGCGCCGCAATGAGATTGAGCAGCGGCTTGACGTAAATGCGCGTCGGCTCCATGACCACATCACGCATGGGACGTCCGTGAAAATCACTGTTTAGATCAACGCCGGAAACCTCAACCAGTTTACGCACCAGAGAATAACCATTGGAATGCGCGCCGCTGGAAGCCAGTCCCAACACCGTATCGCCCGGTTTGATGGTGGCGCCGTTTATGATTTTTTCCTTGTCCACCGCGCCGACCGAGAAACCGGCCAGATCGTATTCGCCCGGCGGATACATGCCCGGCATTTCGGCAGTTTCACCGCCCACCAGCGCGCACCCGGCCTGCTCGCATCCGGCGGCGATGCCTTTGATGACCTGCGCGGCGACGCCAACTTCCAGTTTGCCGCAGGCGAAGTAATCGAGAAAGAACAACGGTTCCGCGCCCTGCACCAGAATATCGTTGACGCACATCGCGACGAGATCAATGCCGACCGTGTCGTGCTTGTTGAGTTGGAATGCAAGTTTGAGCTTGGTGCCCACGCCGTCGGTACCGGAGACCAGTACCGGATTCTTGAATTTTTTCGGCACCTCGAACAATGAACCAAAACCGCCGATGCCCGCGAGTACTTCGGGACGCAAGGTGCGTTTGGCAAACGGTTTGATATCTTCGACCAGCGCATCACCGGCTTCAATATCGACGCCTGCATCGCGGTAACTGATCGTGGGTTTGACGGAATCCGGCGGGTTCAAGTTGAGTTCTCGCTTTCCAGAGGATACATTACGGACTTTAGAAACCGCGATTTTACCCGAAATGACCCCAAAACGAGAAAACGGACTCCCTTGGCAATGGCTCGCCGCACTAGCTGTTTTCGGTGTACTGCTCTATCTTTTGCGCGACATTCTTGCTCCCTTCCTCGCCGCCGCCATCCTCGCCTACATCTGCAATCCGCTGGTCGACAAGCTCACACGGCTGCACATCGGCAAACTGCATGTGAGCCGCACACCCGCGACTTTGCTGGTGTTGCTGTTGATGATCGCCATTTTCATTCTGCTGCTGCTGATCGTGGTGCCGTTGCTGCAAAAGGAAGTCGTGCTGATTGCCCAAAAGCTGCCGATCTATGTGCAGACCTTGCGCGAGCGGCTGGAACCGCTGATCCAGCAACATTTCGATATCGAACTTGATCTCGCCCAGCTCCAGGCGGCGCTCGCGGAAAACTGGAAAGCCGCCGGAAATTTCGCCGGACAGGCATTGCGCATTATCAGCAGTCACGGCATCGCCTTGTTCGGCTGGCTCGCGAGCGCGCTGCTGATTCCGCTCGTGCTGTTTTATCTGCTGCGTGACTGGAAACAACTCATCGCGCATTTCGACCAGATCATTCCGCGTCGCTGGCATGACGAAGCCGCGCAAATCGCGCACGAAATCGACCTCGTGCTCGCCGAATTTCTGCGTGGCCAGCTTTCCGTGATGTTGATCATGAGCGCCTTCTATGTGATCGGATTATGGCTCGCCGGGCTGGAGCTCGCGCTGCCTATCGGCCTTATCGCAGGGTTGCTCGGCTTTGTGCCTTATCTTGGCATCACCACCGGCATCCTGCTCGCCGTGCTCGCCGCGCTGTTGCAGTTCTCCGGTTTCACGCCGCTGATTTATATCGCCATCGTGTTCAGTATCGGGCAAGTCGTGGAAGGTTTCATCCTCACGCCCTGGCTGGTTGGCGACCGCATCGGCCTGCATCCCGTCGTCGTGATTTTCGCGCTGCTCGCAGGCGGCCAGTTATTCGGCTTTACCGGCATATTGCTCGCACTGCCGGTCAGCGCCGCGATTGCGGTCGGTCTGCGTTATCTGAAAAAACACTGGCTCGCCAGCCAAACTTATCAGGCCGAAACCTGACCCAAAGTGAAACAACTCCTGCTCGACATCCAGCCCGCTCCCGCGCCCACGCTGGAAAATTTCGTCCCCGGCCGCAATGCGGAAGCGCTGCACAGCTTGTATCTCGCCGCGACCGGTCGCGCTGATGTGCGTTTTGTTTATCTGTGGGGCGCGACGGGCAGCGGCAAAAGCCACTTGCTGCAAGCCTGCGCCGCATTGGCGCGTGAGCACGACGTGAAGCTGGTCACGGCAGATGATGTGCATGCACTGGATGCCGCTGCACAGCAAACACTGTTCAATACCTGCAATCAACTGAAGGAAAACGGCGGAACGCTCATCGCCGCCGGAGAAGCCGCGCCCATGCGTATGGGTTTGCGCGACGATCTCGCAACGCGACTTTCCTGGGGGCTGACCTATCAACTGCACCCGCTCACCGACAAGGAAAAAGCCCAGGCTCTGCGCGCCCATGCCGAAGAACGCAACATGAAACTGCCGGACGAAGTCATTGATTATTTTTTGCGTCACCTGCGCCGCGATCTGCCGACACTCATGGCAACGCTGGACGCGCTGGATATCTGGTCACTCACGACCAAGCGCGCAATCACGCTGCCGCTGCTGCGCGAAATGCTGCAACCCGACGCCAGGGAGAAAACGCCATGATTCAAAATACCATAATCCAGGTTGCAAAGCTGAATGACACCACCTTTGAAATCACCGTCACCGCCAAATCCACCACCACTCACACCGTCACCGTCGTGCCCGACTACGCGCAAAAACTCACGGGCGGGGCCTGCTCAACCGAACATCTGGTAGAACGCTCCTTCGCATTTCTGCTCGAACGCGAACCGAACACCAGCATATTGCGCAGCTTCGATCTGCCGGTGATAGGCCGCTATTTCCCCGAATACGAAAGTGTTATCCGAGGCAAGCTCTAGCTAAAATCTCCACCCTATCGCCACCGCCCACACCATTTTCGGGCGACGTGGTTCAGGGATCAGCAGATCGTCGCTCCTCTCTCCCACAGGGGGCGAGGGGCTTTTCAAGGCTCGCTCTTTCCTTCGTCATTTCCGCGAAAAATCTGCCGCACCTTGCTCCCCTCTCCCCTTGTGGGAGAGGGGTTGGGGAGAGGGGGCAGCAGGAGAAAGCCAGAGAGGAGTCAGCGCGCAAACAGCGGCTTCCCCCAAGCGGCATTGTAAAGATTCATGATCGTGATGCCGCACAGGGCAACCCAGATGAGGCCCATGGGAAGAAACAGGAACATCAGGATTATCACCGCGCCACTGAAAAACCCGATCAGCAAGCCTGCGGTACTTGCGACGCTTTGCGGTTGGCTTGAATCTGCCGGCATGATCAACCCGCTTCTACCGCACTCTCTATCGTGTCCGTTGCTCCAAGATTATCCACCCAGCGCAGCTCTATCCTGTCGCCCGCCGCGCCGTCACGCAAACGAAAAGTCAGATACGGATCTTTTGAAATCCCCGTTCCCCATTGCGCTTCCAGCACGGTTTGGCCGTTGCGGGCAAGGGTGATTTGCTGGATGAAATGCGCGGGCACGGTATTGCCTGCGTCGTCAAGACGACGACCGGTTTCCATCGGGTGGATGATGAGCGCCTTGACTTCGGTGATGCCATTTTTGAGGCGCGCGCGCAGTTTCATGGTAGCCATCAGCCGCAACCTCCGATGGCAACCTCAATGTGGCGCGTGGCGGAAAAATAGCGCCCGTCTGCTTTGACCAGCACTTTGATATCCGCTGTTTCCGCCATCTTGATGCGCGTGATGACGAACGGCTCGGCATCCGGCGTAAACTGAAAATCAGCGATCAACGGCGTGGGATTTTTTTCGGCGATGATCGCAATGGATTCGGTGTTCGGAATGCGGCTTGTGATTTCGATTTGAATCACCGCCCCGTTTTCCGCGAATTGCGGCGCGATGATTTCGATTTGCTCGCTGACTTGTTCAGACTCCACGCCCAGCCCTTGCAACGCGCCTTCGGCCTGCTCGGCTTCAAACGCCTTGCGATTCCATGCGGCGAGTGCTTGCAATGGTGCGAGCACCAGCAGCGCGAGCACGGCTTTGAGCATGTCGCGCCGATTCATTATTTCGGCTCGTCCAGCATGGCGCGCAATTGTTTGAGCCGCGCTTCCACACTGGATTTCTGGTAAAAATCTCCGTCGGGGCTGCGCGCCGCCAACTCCATCTGCTCGATCGCGCCACGCAGATCGAATTGCAGGAAATATGCCTCGCCTTGTGCCTGATGCCGCAGCAATTGCTTGCCCTGCCGCGTGTAAGCCTGCGATTTGAGTTCGTACAAATGCGCGTCGTCCGCGTAAGCCTGCTGTTTGTCGGCGATCAGCTTGAGCGCCGCATCCGTTTGATTGGTTGCGAGCAGCAAATCCACATAGCCATAGACCAAGGCACGGTAGCCGGGATAGGCCGTCAGCGCCTGTTTGTATTGCGTTTCCGCTTGCTGCGGATTGCCCATCATCATCAGCAAATTCGCGGTCAGCGTTTCCGTCATGGGGTTGCGCGGCGCATTATCATGCAACCAGGCCGCTTCCGCGCGCGCGTCTTCGAGTCTGTTGGCGCGCATGAGTGCCACTGCGTAACCGTAGTGCTGCGAGGCTTCATCGACGTATCTTTTTTCCTTGAGCACATTCTGGAACCATTCCACCGCCTGATTGGCGCTGCCCGTGAGCGCGCGCAAACGGGCGCGGGTAAAGTTGAATCCGGTGCTGTCGGCCACCTGGCGATACGGCGCTTGCTCCGCGCGATTGCGCGTATCCGCGATACGCTCGGTCGTGAGCGGGTGGGTGCGCAGAAAGGAAGGCGCGATACCCTCGGAAAAGCGCGTGCCTTTCATGAGCTTTTCAAAAAACGCAGGCATGGCGCGCGTGTCGAAACCGGCGCTGTCGAGGATTTGCAAACCGACGCGATCCGCCTCACGCTCGTGTTCGCGCGTGTAGTCGAGTTGTTGCTGGATCGAGGTGGCCGCCGCCGCTTCCATTGTGCCGCCAGCCAACTGTGGATTGGAACGCGCGGCAAGCAGTGCGAAAGCCATCGCGGCGAACGATTGCCAGGCATTCTGGTTTTGCTTCGCGATCATGCGCGCAATGTGATGCTGCACAACGTGGCCGATTTCGTGGCTGACCACGCTGGCGAGTTCGGATTCATTATCCACCGCCGTGATAAGGCCGCTGTTCACGCCGATGATCGCGCCGGGCAGCGCGAAAGCATTGATGCTGGGATCATTCACGACGAAAAAGGTGAATTTCTGCGGCAGATCACCGCTGTTGGCCGCAAGCCGGTAGCCCAGTATCTGCAGGTAATCGACCACCTCCACATCGCGGATCACGTCGTTGCTGTTGTTCACATCGCGCATGATTTCTTCGGCGATGCGACGTTCCTCCTGCGGCGTCAGCGCCGTCTGGGCAGGGTCGCCCAGGTCGGGCAGACCATCCGCCAGCGCGACCGGAGCGCAAAGCAGTGCAAGAAAGAGATAAACGAATTTCACCCTGCTATGATATATGCTCCAACCACAGAGTTCATAGCACATGCCGCAATTTACACATTTTGACACTGCCGGACAGGCACATATGGTTGATATCGGCGACAAGACTGAAACGCGCCGCATTGCCCGCGCGACAGGCACCATCCGCATGCAGCCCGACACACTCAAACTTATCCGGCAGGGTGATGCCAAGAAAGGCGACGTGCTTGGCATCGCGCGCATCGCCGCGATTCAAGGCACGAAACGCACTTCGGATCTGATTCCGCTGTGCCATCCGATTGCTTTGGCCAGCGTCGCCGTGGAATTTGAAATTGCGGAGCCCGATACCATACGCTGCGTTGTCACCGCCGAAACCGTGGGTCGCACCGGCGTGGAAATGGAGGCATTGACCGCCGCCAGCATCGCGCTTTTGACCATCTACGACATGTGCAAAGCCGTGGATCGCGGCATGATCCTCGGTGATATTCGTCTGCTGGAAAAACGTGGCGGGAAATCGGGAGACTGGATTGCAGAGTGAGCCGTCGCGCTCACTTGACCTTCTTCAGTTGTTGTTGCTGCCGCCGCCAAGATTCGCGAGGTCTTTTTCCAGCATATCGACGTTGCGCTGGTGCTCGTCAACCTGACTTTGCAGCTCGTCCATTTTTTCCAGATAGCGCCCCATCGAGCGCTTCACCTTGCCGTCCTTGGTTCGATACACTTCAGGCTTGCTCTCCCCTTCGGCATAGGCTTGCTTGGCCTCTTCCAGCTTTTGCTGTTCATCAGCCAGTTCCTGCTCAAGAATTTTACGTCGCGCCGTGTCGCGATCTTTCTGCTCGTTCTTTTCCACCTTGGGAAAGCTCGCGGGGGTTGGCGTTTGCGCCTTGGCGGATGAGCCCGAAGCTTCCGATGAGCCGGGCGATACCGGCTCGACCAGATCCACCTTGGTTGAGCCCTTGTCCGGTTTGTCGCTGTAAGTCACCTTGCCGGTCACCGGATCAACATGTTTGTAAATCTCGGCTCCGGCGGAAAAACTGACCCCCAATCCAACCAGTATCCACAGATATTTTTTCATGATAGAAGTCCTCTTAATCCTTTTGCTTCTCGTCGTTCGACTTTTGTCCATCATTTTCGGCGCCCGCAGATTCATCCGGCGGCGCTTTGGCGGCGGACGGCGTATCGCCCACCACGGAAACCTCGGTTGTGACCTTGACCGCGCCTTTTACCGGTTCGTCGGTATAAACCCAATTACCTTTCTTGTCCCGGTATTTGTACATATCCGCAACTGCAGGCAGGCTGACTGCCAACCCAACCAGTAACCACAGGTATTTCTTCATGATTCGCCCCCACGTGTTTATTAATAGTTTGGAGTGTAGTGCAGTTGGAAAGTTTAAGCAACGCAAACAAAAAGGCGGGAAACCCGCCTTTTTTTCATACCGGACAAAGCCTTAGATCGAGTAATACATCTCAAACTCAACCGGATGCGTGGTCATGCGCAAGCGCGTGACTTCTTCCATTTTGAGATCAATGTAAGCATCAATCATGTCATTGGAAAACACGCCGCCACGGGTCAAAAATTCCCTATCCTTGTCCAGATATTCCAGCGCCTCTTCCAGGCTGGAACACACGGTCGGGATTTGGGTGTCTTCTTCCGGCGGCAGATCGTACAGATTTTTATCTGCCGGATCGCCCGGATGTATTTTGTTCTGCACGCCGTCCAGGCCTGCCATCAGCAAGGCCGAGAACGCCAGATACGGATTCGCGCCGGGATCGGGGAAGCGCACTTCAATGCGACGCGCCTTGTCGGATTGCACATAGGGCACGCGGATGGAAGCGGAGCGGTTGCGCGAGGAATAGGCGAGCTTGACCGGCGCTTCGTAGTGCGGCACCAGACGCTTGTAGGAATTGGTCAGCGGATTGGTAATCGCATTGAGCGCGCGGGCGTGCTTGATGATGCCGCCGATGTAATGCAGCGCAAATTCGGACAAGCCCGCGTAGCCATCGCCCGCGAACAGGTTTTTGTCGCCCTTCCAGATGGATTGGTGCACGTGCATGCCGGAGCCGTTGTCGCCGACGATGGGCTTGGGCATGAAGGTCGCGGTTTTGCCGTACTGGTGCGCGACGTTATGCACGACATATTTCAGAATCTGCGTCCAGTCAGCGCGCTGCACCAGCGTGGAAAATCTGGTGCCGATTTCGTTCTGCCCGGCGGTCGCCACCTCGTGGTGGTGCACTTCCACCGGCACGCCCATTTCTTCGAGAATGATGCACATCGCGGAGCGGATATCCTGAAAGGAATCCACCGGCGGCACGGGGAAATAACCGCCCTTGACGGTTGGCCTGTGGCCGATATTGCCGCCTTCAAATTTTTCGCCGGAAACCCACGCCGCCTCTTCGGAGTGGATTTTGCTCATGCTGCCGGACATATCAATCTGCCAGTTGACCGAGTCGAAAATGAAAAACTCGGGTTCCGGGCCGAAGTAGGCAACATCGCCGAGGCCGGTCGATTTCAGATACGTCTCGGCGCGTTTGGCGAGCGAGCGCGGATCGCGGTCATAGCCCTTGCCTTCGGACGGATCGACTACATCACAGGTCAGAATCAGCGTCGGCTCGTCCATGAACGGATCAATATTGGCGGTGGCCGGATCGGGCATCAGCATCATGTCGGAAGCCTGTATGCCCTTCCATCCTGCGATGGAAGAGCCATCAAACGCGTGCCCTTCGGTAAACTTGTCCTCATCAAAATGAGAAACCGGCACGGAAACGTGCTGCTCCTTGCCCCGTGTATCGGTAAAACGAAAATCCACAAACCTGATCTCGTTTTCCTGCACCATTTTGAATACGTCGGCGACCGCCATCTCAAGCTCCATCAGAATTTTGAACCGCACACCCGACCGCAAATCAAGTATGCCATTGATTGAAAAGCCGCTTATTTTCTCACATCGGGGGGTAAAAGAGAATCGGCGGTATAATTCGCCATCCCTTATCCGGAGAGTTCACATGGGAACGCTCAACGCCATTTTTGAAGCCGCGCATCAACGCGCATCCGACAATAATCTGCCTTATGCGGGGGCGCTGACGCCTTTGGAAACACAGTGGATTCTGGAAAATGTGCCGTCCGCCAAGTTGGTGGATGTGCGCACCCGGCCTGAGCTGGATCTGGTTGGCCGCGTCCCCGGCGCGGAGCATATCGAGTGGGCGTATTACCCGGATATGCGGCTTAATCCCGATTTTTTGCAGCAACTCAAGCAGCAGGTGGATCACGAGGCGGTGGTGATGTTTCTCTGCCGCTCCGGCGCGCGCTCGAACAGCGCCGCCGCGCTCGCCACGCAAGCGGGTTATTCCAGTTGCTACAACGTACTGGAAGGGTTTGAGGGCGTGGTCGATCCCGCGACCGGACAACGCGGCAAAATCAACGGCTGGAAAGTTGCCGGCCTGCCTTGGACGAATTAACGCGATGGATCGCTACGCCGTCATCGGCAACCCTGTCGCGCACAGCAAGTCGCCCGCGATTCATGCGGAATTCGCGCGGCAAACCGGGCAGGCGCTGGAGTATGGGCATCTGTTCGCGCCGCTGGATGCGTTTCGCGAAACCGCGTTGCATTTCCGCGACGAAGGCGGCAAGGGGCTGAATGTAACGGTGCCGTTCAAAAATGAAGCGTTTGCGCTCGCAACTGCGCTCACGGAACGTGCGCGCAATGCCGAGGCGGTCAACACGCTTGTATTCGATCGGGACAATATTCTCGGCGACAATACCGACGGCGCAGGTTTGATACGCGACCTGATACACAACCTCGGTTTCACGCTTCGGCATAAACGCATCCTGCTGCTGGGCGCGGGCGGCGCGGCGCAGGGCGTGTTGTTTCCGCTGCTGCACGAAAACCCCGCGCAGATCGTGATCGCCAATCGCACACCGGAACGCGCGATGGAAATGCAGCGCAAGGCGCAAAATCCTGCGGTTGAAGCACGAACATTTGAAACGCTCGCAGAGCTGACTTTCGACCTCGTCATCAACGCCACCTCGGCAGGGCTGAGCAACAGCGCCTTGCCGATTTCGGGCGGAATTTTCGCGCCGGACGCGCTTGCTTACGACATGCTGTATGGCCGCGACACGCCTTTCATGCAATTCGCACGCGCGGAAAACGCGCGAGTCGCGGACGGACTCGGCATGCTGGTGGAACAAGCTGCCGAATCGTTCCATCTGTGGCGCGGCGTTCGCCCCGATACGCGCGCCGTCATCGAAAAACTCCGGCAATAATCGTGGGCAAATTTTTCAAGCGCGCTTTACTCGCGCTATTCATTTGGGTGCTGCTTTACCAGTTGTGGATTTTTCTGCACATCTGCTGGTGGGTGAATCACAACCCCGAATCCACTGCTTTCATGGACACGCGGCTGGCCACCATGCAGGAGAAAAATCCCGACGCGAAACTCAAACACAAATGGGTGCCCTACGCCCGTATTTCCGCCAATCTCAAACGCGCGGTGATCGTGTCCGAGGATTCCAAGTTTGTCACCCACCAGGGTTTTGACTGGGAAGGCATCCAGTACGCTTATGAAAAAAACCTGAAAAAAGGAAAAGTGGTCGCGGGCGGTTCCACCATCAGTCAGCAGCTGGCCAAAAACCTGTTTCTGTCCACGCGCCGCACGCCGTGGCGCAAGCTGGAAGAAGCGATCATCACCGTCATGCTGGAACAGATGATGAGCAAGCGCCGCATCCTTGAGATTTACCTCAACGTAATTGAATGGGGTGACGGCGTATTCGGTGCGGAAGCGGCGGCGCGTCATTATTACGGCACCGGCGCGGCGAATCTGGGCGCGGAGCAGTCCGCCAAACTGGCGGCCATGATTCCCAACCCGCGTTACTATGACGCACACCGTGGCGCGCGCGGCCTCAACCGCAAGACGGGCATCATTCTTGCGCGCATGCCACTCGCGCAATTGCCGTAAAAGCTGTTCCGGCAAAACCTTGCTTGCGTAAAATTCCAGAGGCGCAAGGGCGAAAAATCCTGTATTTTGATCAGATCGTCATCACCATTTTAAAGCGCCATATGAACCCAAATCCTCGCCGGTTTCGTATCAAAAAACCCGCCATCTTTGACGTGAACCGCGTCATGGATATGTTCGACATCGGCCCCAAAGCGGCGCTCATGGTCGTCATCGCGGCTTTCGCCGCCGTGGCGGTCGTTATTGTCTTTTTCATCCGCTCCGCGCCGCCGACATCAATCACAATCAGCACCGGCCCCGAAGACGGGGCGTTTTACCGTCAGGCGCAACGCTATGCCAAATTGCTGGAAGAAAACGGCGTCAAGCTCAACATCGTGACTTCGGGAGGTCTGGTTGATAATCTGGAGAAACTCAAAGACCCGAAATCCGGCGTTGATCTCGCCTTTGTGCAGGGCGGCGCCGACGCGGAAGGAACGGAAAATCTGGTTTCGCTGGGCAGCGTTTCGCATCAGCCCGTCCTGATTTTTTATCTCGGCAAGCTTGAACTGCTGTCGGATTTGAAGGGCAAAAAAATCGCGATCGGCCCCGAAGGAAGCGGCACGAACCAGTTGGCGCTCACGATGCTGGCCGCGAACGGCGTCAAGCCGGATGAAGAAGGCACTGAATTGCTGAAGCTGGATTCCGCCGAAGCGGTACAGGCGTTGCAGGAAAACAAAATCGCCGCAGCATTCATCATGAGCGAATCCGCATCTATCAACGACTTGAGGGCGCTCATGCGCGACCCGGAGATTCATCTTTACAGCGTCAAGCAGATCGGCGCCTATGCCCGCAAATACGATTACCTCGATCCACTCGTGTTGCCCGAAGGCACGATAGATCTGGGCGCGAATCTGCCCGCGCAAGACGTCAATCTGCTCGGGCCGATGATAGAACTCGTGGCACGCGATAATCTGCATCCCGCGATCTCCGATCTCATCCTCGAAGCGGCAGGCAAGGTGCATTCGCGCCCCGGCATCTTCCAGCAGAGAAACGAATTTCCTACGCTGGTCGAGCATTCGATTCCCATCAGCGAAGACGCCGCCCGCTATTACAAATCGGGCAAATCGTTTCTCTACCGCTATCTGCCGTACTGGCTGGCGAGTTTGCTGAGCCGCATACTGGTCGTGTTCCTGCCCGCGATTTTGATTCTTGTGCCGGTGGTGCGCGTGATTCCCGCGATATTGCGCTGGCGGGCGCAAATCAAAATCTACCAGCGTTATCGTGAATTATTGAGCCTCGAACGCGGCCTGGTTGAAGAGCAAGACCCGGCAAAGCGGGAAGAACTGCGCGCCGACTTCGACAATCTCGAAAAAGCGGTGAACCAGATGCGCGTCAAGGGACGGTTTGCCGACCAGTTGTACGCGCTGCGGGCACACATCGACTATGTGCGCAAAGTGCGGATACAAGGCGGCAGCGCGCCTGCGCATGACGGGATATACGGGATATAGGCAACACCTTCCATCCTCCGGGTAATCTCATGACATTCGCCATCAATCTGAAACGTCTCCTTCTGTTATGCGCCATGCTGCTCGTGGCTTGCAGCCGCTCTGACCCGCAAGTCGCGCTTGATAACGCCGTCGAAGATTTGCAAACCGCTTTGGAAAACAAGGACACCAGTGCCGTGATGTCGCTGCTCCATCCTGATTTTACTGCACAGTATCCGGATGACGGCCGCGAATGGGCAAAACGAACGATGACCTTGATGTTCCTGCGGTATAAAAATATCCGGGTTATCGCGCTGGTGCAAAGCAACCGGATCGACCCGTATATGTCCGGCCACGCCTTCACTGTCGCCAAGGTAACACTGACCGGCGCCGAAGGGCTGATTCCCGACAGCGCCCGGCAATACCATGTCAATCTTGAGTGGAGTCAGCTTGATAAAGAGTGGAAATTGATCCGCTTGCAGTGGGAATAACACGATAGTGCAGGTAGGCTGGGCTGAGCATAGGCGAAACTCATCAACCAATTGAAAGGCATTATAATGCTGCGTATCTATACATTGCCATCTTAATATCCACTATCTATTTTCAAGCAAGGAGAAAATGATGCAAAAACGTTTGAAGCTGTTCATGCTGCTCGGAGTAACGACCCTTTTCCTCTCGCCTTTTGCGGCGATTTCCAAAGAAATACCGGAAATGACACAAAAACAAGCCGAAGAAATGGCAAAAGTGATATATCGCAAAGACATAGCTGCTGGAAAAGTCACTCTGCAGCAGGCAGGCGCATACTACAAATGCTCGGAAGGAGATTATATGCAGAAGTACATGAACAGCCCGGAGGGGAAAAAGCACATGCAGGGGCCAGACAAAGTAAGCGCCAGTGAAATAGAAGTATTGGAAAAATTCCGAGAGCAATCCCAAGATAAGTGCGTGAAACAACTCGGTCTGAAAGAAAAGCCCAAAGAAGGCATGTAATATCGGCCAGGCGCCTGACATTGCATTTAACGCTAAGAACGAAAGCATCAAATTGCCCTGCACCCTTCGCGTCTCAAATGGCGGTGCGGCGAAAGCAACCATTGGGTGATCTGTTCGGCCTTACCAACTTTGGAGTTCGTAGGCTGGGATGAAGTGAAACGGAATCCCAGCACTTGTTTCCAGCAATATTGCAAGCTGGGATTTCACTTCGTTCCATCCCAGCCTACGCGCTCCTTCCCCTTGAAGGGGAGGACTAAAAGCATCACTTCAAAATCGGCTTGAGATAGCCTCCGGTGTGGCTTTGGGGCGAAGCCGCCACTTTTTCCGGTGTGCCTTGCGCCACGATGGTGCCGCCGCCATCGCCGCCTTCCGGCCCCAGATCCACGATCCAGTCGGCGGTTTTGATGACGTCGAGGTTGTGTTCGATCACGACCACGGTGTTGCCGTGATCGCGCAGGCGGTGCAGCACGTTGAGCAGTAACTGGATATCGGCGAAATGCAGACCGGTAGTCGGCTCATCGAGGATATAGAGCGTGCGGCCGGTGTCGCGTTTGGAGAGTTCCAGCGCCAGCTTGACGCGCTGCGCCTCGCCGCCCGAGAGCGTGGTGGCCGACTGGCCGAGCGTGATGTAGCCCAGCCCCACGTCGAGCAAGGTCTGCAATTTGCGTTGCACCACCGGCACGGCGTGGAAAAATTCGCTGGCCTGCTCCACCGTCATTTCCAATACTTCGCGGATGTTTTTGCCCTTGTACTGGATTTCCAGCGTTTCCCGGTTGTAGCGATGGCCTTTGCACACGTCGCACGGCACATAGATATCCGGCAGAAAGTGCATTTCGACACGAATCACGCCGTCACCCTGACAGGCTTCACAGCGGCCGCCCTTGACGTTGAACGAGTAGCGTCCAGGGCCGTAGCCGCGCGCGCGCGATTCCGGCACACCTGCGAACAATTCGCGGATCGGGGTGAACAGGCCGGTGTAGGTCGCCGGATTGGAGCGCGGCGTGCGGCCAATCGGGCTTTGGTCCACATCCACTACTTTGTCGAAAAATTCCAGCCCGTCTATGGTTTCGTATGGCGCGGGCTCGGTCGCGCTGCCATAGAGATGACGCGCGACGGCGCGGAACAGCGTGTCATTGATGAGCGTGGATTTGCCGGAGCCGGAAACGCCGGTCACACAGGTCAGCAAGCCGACCGGCAGATCGAGCGTCACGTTTTTAAGATTATTGCCCGACGCCTTGGCGAGTTTGAGCATGCGCTTGGGGTCGGGTTTGTGCCGTTTCTTCGGCACCGCTATGCTCTTGCGACCGCTCAGATACTGGCCGGTGAGTGAGTCGGCGTTCTGCCTGATTTGCTCGGGCGTGCCTTGCGCGATGATGCGCCCGCCATGCTCGCCCGCGCCCGGCCCGAGGTCCACCACATGATCGGCGGATTCGATCGCGTCCTGATCGTGCTCGACCACGATCACGCTGTTGCCGAGATCGCGCAGGCGGAACAGCGTTCCCAGCAGACGGTCATTGTCGCGCTGGTGGAGTCCGATCGAGGGCTCATCCAGCACGTACATCACGCCGGTGAGGCCGGAACCGATCTGGCTCGCGAGCCGGATGCGCTGCGCCTCGCCGCCCGAGAGCGTTTCGGCGGAGCGCGACAGCGACAGATATTCCAGCCCGACGTTGGTGAGAAAGTGCAAACGACTGCTGATTTCCTGCACGATTTTGTCGGCGATCGCGAGCTTCTGGCCGGTGAGCTTGAGCTTTTCAAAAAAGCCCAGGTTCTGGCGCAACGGCAGTTCGCAGATTTCATGGATATTGCGGCCACCGACGCGCACATGGCGCGCTTCCCGGCGCAAGCGCGTGCCGCCGCACTCCGGGCAGGGACAGTCATTTAGATATTTGGAAAGCTCCTCGCGCACCATGAGCGAATCGGTTTCATGGTAGCGGCGCTCCAGATTGCACAATATGCCCTCGAACGGATGGCGCTTCTCGTAAAAACCGCCACGTTCATTCACGTAGCTGAACGGAATGCTTTCCTTGCCGCTGCCGTTCAGCACGATATCCTGTATCTGCTCCGGCAAATCTTCGAAGGTGGTATCGAGATCGAAGCCGTAGTGCTCCGCGAGGCTTTGCAGCATCTGGTAATAAAACTGGTTGCGCCTGTCCCAGCCCTTGATCGCGCCCGCCGCGAGCGAGAGATGCGGAAAAGCCACCACGCGCTTGGGATCGAAAAAGCTGATCTGCCCGAGGCCGTCGCATTCGGGGCAGGCGCCCATCGGGTTGTTGAAGGAAAACAGGCGCGGCTCCAGTTCGGCGAGTGAGTAATTGCACACCGGGCAGGCAAATTTCGCGGAGAACTGGTATTCGGTTCCGGTATCCATTTCCATCGCCACCGCGCGGCCATCGGCGAGACGCAGCGCGGTTTCGAACGATTCAGCCAGCCGCTGCTTCATGTCGGCGCGCACCTTGAGCCTGTCCACCACCACATCCACATTGTGCTTGTGCGTCTTCGCGAGCTTGGGCACCGCGTCGATCTCGTAGATCGCGCCGTCCACGCGCACGCGCACAAAACCCTGCGCGCGCATCTCGTCGAACAGCTCGACCTGTTCGCCCTTGCGATTGGAAACCACGGGCGCGAGCACCATGAGCTTGGTGTCTTCCGGCAGCGCCAGCACGTGATCCACCATCTGCGACACGGTCTGCGCCTCCAGCTTGATGCCGTGCTCCGGGCATTCCGGATCGCCGGCACGCGCGTAAAGCAGACGCAGGTAGTCGTGGATTTCGGTGACCGTGCCCACGGTGGAGCGCGGATTGTGCGAGGTGGATTTCTGTTCGATGGAGATGGCCGGGCTCAAGCCTTCGATGAGATCGACATCCGGCTTGTCCATGCGCGCGAGGAACTGGCGGGCGTAGGCCGAGAGCGATTCCACATAGCGGCGCTGGCCTTCCGCATACAGGGTATCAAACGCGAGCGAAGACTTGCCCGAGCCGGAAAGCCCGGTAATCACGATCATCTTGTTGCGCGGAAGATCCAGCGATATGTTTTTGAGATTGTGCGTGCGTGCGCCGCGTATGCGTATGGTATCCATGTGTTCAGTTCATGCCCTTGGACGGGTCAACCTGCTAATATACGCATTTTTTACCCGTTGTCGCTACCCTTTTCCGATGTTGCATCCCGAACGCATGACCGCTCTTGAGTTACGTGCCAGTCTGAGCTTGGCTTCCATCTATGGTTTACGCATGTTGGGAATGTTTCTTATCCTGCCGATTTTTGCGATTTATGCGCAAAATCTGCCGGGGGGCGCGGCCGACTGGAAGATCGGCCTCGCGCTCGGCGCGTATGGCCTCACGCAAGCCTTGCTGCAACTGCCCTTCGGCATGGCGTCGGATCGTTACGGACGCAAGCGGGTGATCTATTTCGGCCTCGCGATCTTCGCCCTCGGCAGCCTCATCGCGGCGCTCGCAACCAATATCGAAACCATCATTCTCGGCCGCGCGATTCAAGGCGCGGGCGCGGTTTCCGCCGCAGTGACCGCGCTGGTCGCCGACCTCACGCGCGAAGAACACCGCACCAAGGCAATGGCGATGATAGGCGGCACCATAGGCATTTCATTCGCCGTCTCGCTGGTTGCGGGACCGGCGCTCAACCAGTGGATAGGCGTGCCCGGCATTTTCGCGCTGACCGGCATTCTGACCGTGCTCGCGATGCTGGTGATCCGCTTTGTCGTGCCGGACCCGCAGTCCAGCCGTTTTCATTCCGATGCGGAAGCCTCGACCGGCAAACTCAAGGAAGTGTTGCATGATGCCCAGTTGCTGCGCCTCAATTTCGGCATTTTCTCGCTGCACGCGGCGCAGATGGCAATGTTCGTTGTTGTGCCGCTCGCGCTCCTGAAAACCAGCGGGCTGGATGCAAATCACCACTGGCAAGTGTATCTGCCCGTCATGGTCGTATCGTTCATCTGCATGGTGCCTGCGATCATCTACGGCGAGAAAAAAGCCAAACTCAAAACCATATTCGTCGCCGCCATTGCGCTCATGTTCGGCGCGCAACTTTTGTTTGCGGGGTTGATCGGCCAATTCTGGGGCATTGTGACCTCGCTCACCGTCTATTTCATCGCCTTCAACCTGCTCGAAGCCAGCCTGCCCAGCATCATTTCCAAGATCGCTCCGGCCGCCTGCAAAGGGACGGCGATGGGTGTGTATAATACTTCGCAATCGCTCGGCATCTTTATTGGCGGCAGCGTGGGCGGCTGGCTTTCGCATCACTATGGTTACGCATCCGTATTCATGTTTTGCAGCGTGTTGATCGCCCTGTGGCTGATCTTCGCCATCAGCATGAAAGCGCCGCCTGCGGTCAAAAGTCTCATGTTCCGCCTCAGGGAAATGTCGGCTGAAACCGCTCAACGCCTCGCCGCCCGGCTGCAAACAGTGCAAGGCGTGCGTGAAGCCGTGGTACTCGCGGACGAAGGCGTGGCGCTGCTCAAAGTGGATATGCATGCGTGGGACGAAAACGCCGCGCAACAACTAATCGAAAAAGGAGAATGAGATGGCATCGGTCAACAAGGTAATCCTCGTCGGCAATCTGGGACGCGACCCTGAAATGCGCTACATGCCTTCGGGTGACGCGCTGGCGTCTTTCAGCATCGCCACCACCGACACCTGGAAAGACAAAAGCGGCCAAAAACAGGAACGCACCGAATGGCATCGCATTTCCATGTTCGGCAAACTGGCCGAAATCGCCGGACAATACCTCAAGAAAGGCTCTTCGGTTTACAT